>NZ_CP059467.1:1563156-1875787 GCF_017894365.1 Aromatoleum bremense | reverse complement strand
GCGAACAAACAGGCGCGGCGGCACATCGAGAAAGTCATGGAGGTCGTCAAGCGCCGGCGGCGCAAGTGACGGCCCGCGCGGTGGTGCGAACGCGAGTGGCGAAAAGCGCTCGTAGACGACTGCGGCATGCACGATAGACTGGCTGGAAGGCGACGCGGACCGAGTTCATCAGTTGCTGTCGCGCCAGAAGGAGATGACCCAGGGTGAGCCGATCCGGGATATTCGGACTTTTTTCTGTTTTCCTGAGCCGCGTGGCGGGTGCGGGATGCGGGCGCGCGGTGGTTTTCTGCCTCGCGGTGCTCGGCGCGGGCGCGGCGGCGGCCGAGCCGCTGTGGTTCGAGGGCAGGCGGCCGAATGCGCAGGCGTGGCAGGCCGTCGAGATCCTGGCGGCGGCCGCCGAAGACGGGCTCGACGCGCGCGATTACGATACTGAAGCACTGCGCGAAGCACTGCGCCGCGCGGTTGCCGATGCGGCCGACGGGTGGGCGTGGGCAGACGAGGACGTGGCGCGGCTCGATGTTGCGCTGACGGCGGCGATGCAGCGCTACCTGATGGACTTGCGTTTCGGCCGCGTCGACCCGCGCCAGGTCCATGCGAATTTCGTCGCGCCGGCCGCGGACGGTTTCGATCCCCTCGCCTATCTGTACGCGGCCGTGATCGAGCGCCGCCTGCCGGACGCGGTGCGCCGCGCCGCGCCTGTGCTGCCGCTTTACGCGAACGTGCGCGAAGCGCTGCGGCGCTACC
The DNA here is from genome assembly GCF_017894365.1 of Aromatoleum bremense. Classification (NCBI taxonomy): domain Bacteria; kingdom Pseudomonadati; phylum Pseudomonadota; class Betaproteobacteria; order Rhodocyclales; family Rhodocyclaceae; genus Aromatoleum; species Aromatoleum bremense. The sequence continues at coordinate 1,875,043 of NZ_CP059467.1, read as the reverse complement.
GCAACCTGGCGCGCGATCCGTCCGGGATCGTGCCGTGGCTCGCCGCGCTGCCGCGTCCGCCGCAGCGGAAGCTGGAGCCAGGGCAAGCGTATGCGGGAATGCCTGTCCTGGTGCAACGCCTGGTCGCGCTCGGCGACCTGCCGGCCGCCACGCTGGTGCCGCTGCGCTACGAGGGCGCGGTCGTCGAAGGCGTCAAGGCCTTCCAGCGGCGCCACGGACTCGTAGAGGACGGCATCGTCGGCAAGGCGACACTCGAACAACTCGACGTGTCGCCAGCCGCGCGGGTGCGGCAGATGGAGCTGACGCTGGAGCGCCTGCGCTGGACGCCGCTGCTGCAGGGGCCGCGCATGATCGTCGTCAATGTCCCGGAATTCGTGCTGCGGGCCTACGAGGCGCGTGATGGCCGGGTCGAAGTCAAGGCGAGCATGAAAGTCATCGTCGGCAGCGCGCTCGACACGCGCACCCCGCTTTTCGACGAGGACATGCGCTTCATCGAGTTCAGTCCCTACTGGAACGTCCCGCCGTCGATCGCCCGGGCGGAGACGATTCCCAGGCTGCGCCGCGATGCGGCCTATCTACACCAGCAGGGCTTCGAATTCGTCGCCGGCGACGGGCAGGTGATCACGACGTTCGCGCCGGAATACCTGGACGCGGTGCTGCGCGGCGAGATGCGCATTCGCCAGCGCCCGGGACCGGCCAACGCGCTGGGCGACATCAAGTTCATTTTCCCGAACAACGACAACATCTTCCTGCACCACACGTCGACCCCCCGCCTCTTCGGCAAGGACCGGCGCGATTTCAGCCACGGCTGCATTCGCGTCGAAGAGCCGGTGGTGCTGGCGAGATTCGTGCTGCAGGATGACCCGGAGTGGAGCGAAGAGCGCATCCGCGCAGCGATGGCCGAGGGCGTGTCGAAGACGCTGCGGCTTCGCGAACCTTTGCCGGTGGTGATTGCCTACAGCACGGTCCTGGTCAAAAGCGACGGTCTGGTTTATTTTTTCCGGGACATCTACGGCCACGACAAATTGCTCGATGCAGCCCTGCGGCAGTCCGCCCGAAGCGGCCCGCCCTCCCTTGCGCAGCACAAAGGGCGCGATACCCGACCTTGACCCTGACCCCGACCCTGACCCTGGAACTTCGAAGATGAAGCAGATCGTGCATTCCCGACGCCATTTTCTCCGTCAATCCGCCAAGCTGGCCGTCGCCGGCGCGGCGCTGCCTTTCGCGCGGCCGGCGAGCGCTGCGGTGCGCGACGCGCGCAGCCTCGCGTTCGACCACACCCATACCGGCGAGCGCGTCTCGATCGTCTATGCCGTCGGCGAGCGATACGTGCCCGAGGCGCTGACGACGCTCAACCGTTTCATGCGCGATCATTACTCCGGCGAAGTCGGCCAGATGGACCCCAGGCTTTTCGATCTCCTCTACCGGCTGAAGCTCACGCTCGGCTCGCGCGAGTCGTTCCAGGTGATTTCCGGCTACCGCTGCCCGGCCACCAATTCGACGCTGCGCAACACGCGCGGCGGCGGCGTCGCCAAGCGCAGCCTGCACATGGACGGCAAGGCGATCGACGTGCGCATCGCGGACACGCCGCTTGCCGATCTGCGCGACGCGGCGCTGTCTCTGGGGGTCGGCGGCGTCGGCTACTATCCGCACGACCAGTTCGTCCACCTCGACACGGGCCGCGTGCGCAGCTGGTAAGCCGGCGGCCACGGTGCGGCGTCGGCGCATCGGCCGGGGGAAACCGGTGGATAGGGATCCGGGCGACGATATTTCGGCGAGGGCGGGCCGCGAGAGCGAAATGCTGCGCTGCGGTGGTTATCATGCGCCACGTCCAACGAAGGCCCGCCCATGATCACGCTCAAGAATGTCACGCTGCGCCGCGGTGCCAAGGTGTTGCTCGACACCGCTTCCGTCACGCTCAATCCCGGCGAAAAGGTCGGCCTCGTCGGCCGCAACGGCGCCGGCAAATCCACGCTGTTCGGGCTGCTCACCGGCGTGCTGCACGAGGACGCCGGCGATTATTCGATCCCGTCCCAGTGGCGCATGGCACAGGTGGCGCAGGACATGCCCGAAACCGCGCAGAGCGCGACCGACTTCGTCATCGACGGCGACACGGTCCTGCTGGCCGCCCGCTCCGAGGTGCACGCCGCCGAGGCCAGCGACGACGGCATGCGCATGGCCCACGCCTACATGGCGCTCCATGACGCCGGCGCGCACGACGCCGAAGCGCGGGCGCAGGCGCTCATTCTCGGGCTGGGCTTTCGCAGCGCCGAGCTCGCGAACCCGGTCAACAGCTTTTCCGGAGGTTGGCGGATGCGCCTGCAGCTCGCGCGCGCGCTGATGTGTCCGTCCGATCTGCTGCTGCTCGACGAGCCGACGAACCACCTCGACCTGGACGCGCTGGTGTGGCTCGAAGCGTGGCTCAAGCGCTATGCCGGCACGCTGGTCGTGATCAGCCACGACCGGGAGTTCCTCGACGCGGTGACGCAGGTCACGCTGCACATCGACAACGCCAAGCTGCTGCGCTACGGCGGCAACTACAGCGCTTTCGAGGACATGCGCGCCGAGCAACTGGCATTGCAGCAGTCGGCGCTGGCCCGGCAGCAGGACAGGATTGCCCACCTGCAGAAGTTCATCGACCGCTTCAAGGCCAAGGCGAGCAAGGCGAAGCAGGCGCAAAGCCGCGTCAAGGCGCTGGAGCGGATGGAGCGCATCGCGCCGGTCCTCGCCGATGCGGAGTTCAACTTCGAATTCCAGGAACCCGCCAACCTGCCGAACCCGATGCTGTCGATGCACGACGCGAGCTTCGGCTATCCGCCGCCGCCGGATGCGGCGGCCGGCACCGCGCCTGTCGTCATCGTGCGCCACATCAACCGCTCGGTGCACGCCGGCCAGCGCATCGGCATCCTCGGCGCGAACGGCCAGGGCAAGTCGACGCTGGTGAAAACGGTCGCCCGCACGCTCGACGTCCTCGGCGGCGAGATCACCGAAGGCAAGGGTCTGAACATCGGCTATTTCGCCCAGCAGGAACTCGACGTGCTGCGCCCGCAGGACACCCCGCTGGAGCACATGACACGGCTCGCGAAGGAAACCCTCGCCAGCGGGCGCAGCGGCTGGATCGCCGCGCGCGAACAGGACCTGCGCAACTTCCTCGGCACGTTCAACTTCAGCGGGGACATGGTCAAGCAGGCGGTCGGCACGATGAGCGGCGGCGAAAAGGCGCGGCTCGTGCTGTGCATGATCGTCTGGCAACGGCCCAACCTGCTGCTGCTCGACGAGCCGACCAACCACCTCGACCTGGCGACGCGCGAAGCCCTCAGCGTGGCGCTCAACGAGTTCGAAGGCACGGTCATGCTGGTCAGCCACGACCGCGCGCTGCTGCGCGCGGTGTGCGACGAGTTCTGGCTGGTCGCGCGCGGCGGCGTCGAGCCGTTCGACGGCGACCTGGACGACTACCAGCGCTACCTGCTCGACGAGGCACGACGATCGCGCGAAACGTCGGCGAGCTCGCGGCAGAAACGGGCCGCGTAGCCCCTGCCCGATCCCTGCATCCGCTTTGCAACCACGACAGAGGCAAGCCATGTTGATGACCACGACTCCGACCATCGAAGGTAGGACGATCCGCAGCTATCACGGCGTCGTCGCCGGCGAGGCGATCATCGGCGCGAACGTCTTCAAGGACATGTTCGCCGCAGTGCGCGACATCGTCGGCGGGCGTTCGGGCGCGTACGAAAAGACCTTGCGCTCGGCCCGCGAAACCGCGTTCGCGGATCTCGCCGAAGCGGCCGGCCGGCTCGGCGCGAATGCCGTCGTCGGAGTCGATATCGACTACGAGGTGTTGGGCGAAAAGAACGGCATGCTGATGGTCGCCGTCAGCGGCACGGCGGTGACGCTTGAGTAAACGCTTCCCCTGTCGCCAGCGGTCGGGACGCCTGCGCGGCGCTCCCGGCATCCGCACCTGAAAAAGCGTAGCGCCCCATTGACGCGCCCCGGGGCCGCGCGGCTATAATCCGCGCCCCTTTCGCGTTCCTGGCTCCGCCCTCGGCGGCTCGCACTGTCAGGACGTATCGATGCCTTGGTGGTGAAATTGGTAGACACGCTATCTTGAGGGGGTAGTGGCGAAAGCCGTGCGAGTTCGAGTCTCGCCCAAGGCACCAATTCTTCGATGTCACCCGGACCGCCCGATCGCACCGAGGTCCGGCCCGAGCTGCAAAAAGAAAGCCCGAGCGCTTGCGAGCCCGGGCTGAAATCCACACCAAAGGAGGAGGGTGGAGGAGACAGGCGAAGAATAGCCAAGCTGATTGTGCGACGCAACATAAAATTTCTGTTGGCTCGATTAGCTGGATGTATGGCGATATGAGCGGCGACAGCGCAAGAAGACGATTCCGATGCTGCGTCGCAACCCGAACACGGCCAGCTCTCGCCGGGCACAGCGGTTGCATCGCTTCCTCTCCCAATAGAAGGGGAGCTACTCACCTTGGAGGCAGCTATGACAAGTCGGACGGAAAAGTCATCGGGAGCGGGACGGGCGGTCGAGATTCCGATCGGAGCGGTGCGGCTGGCGGGCGAGCTGACGATTCCGGAGGGCGCGGTGGGCATTGTCCTTTTCGCCCACGGCAGCGGGAGCAGCCGCCACAGCCCGCGCAACCGCTTCGTCGCGCGCTTCTTGTGCGACGCGGGGATCGGCACACTGCTGTTCGATCTCCTGAGCCTCGAGGAAGAGGCCGTCGACGCGCGGACGGGCGAACTGCGCTTCGACATCGGGCTGCTCGCCGGCCGCCTCGGGGAAGCGACGCGCTGGCTGCGGCGGCAGCCCGACGCGGGCGATCTTCCGCTCGGCTATTTCGGCGCGAGCACCGGCGGCGGCGCGGCGCTGGTCGCGGCCGCTGCGCTCGGCGACGAAGTGAAAGCGGTGGTGTCCCGCGGCGGTCGGCCGGATCTGGCGGGCGATGCGCTCGAAGCGGTGCGCGCAGCGACGCTGCTCCTCGTGGGCGGACGGGACGAGCCGGTCATCCGCATGAACCAGGAAGCGTACGCCAGGCTCTCCTGCACGAAGGCGCTGACGATCGTCCCCGGCGCGACGCACCTCTTCGAGGAGCCCGGGACGCTCGAGGTGGTCGCGCAGCACGCGGCAGCGTGGTTTCGGCGGCACTTGCCGCAACCGGCGTGAAAGGACGCAGGCACGAAGGAGCGCTTTCGGACCGGCGGGGGCGACGGGTCCCGGCCGGGACTGGCGACTCCCGGTCCGCTCCCACGCCGGCGCCACGCAAAGGCAGCGAAAAAAGGCAGCGAAACTCACCGGGTTCGATCAGCGCCCCTGTCTTGGCAAGGTGATGACCGTGCCTTCGCTCCTTTGGTCGGCGCCGCCGTATCGCCTGCTGTTTTGCAGGTCGACCACGACCGCCTGTACGGATCCGATCGACTCATTGCAGAAAGAGACGCCCGCCACGTCGGGCAGATCATGACCGAGCTCGGCGAGCTGCCGCAACGAATCCGGCGGCAGCCCGCCCTCGCAGCGCACCGCTCCCGCTGCGGAGGTGACGGACAGCCGGGGCGCGTCGATGGCCTGCTGGATGTCCAGGCGGTGATCGACAAGATTCAGGGTGATGTTCAGCACCGTGTTGATGATCGTCGGACCTCCTGACGAGCCGTAGGCAGCGAGCGGTTTGCCGTCCTTGAAGAGGATCGTCGGCGCCATCGAGGAGCGCGGCCGCTTGAACGGCCCCGCATCGTTGGCGCCCGGATTGCCGGTGGAGGCGCTGGATTGCGGCGTGAAGTTGAAGTCGGTCAACTGGTTGTTGAGCAGAAAACCGTAGCCCGGAACGAGGATGCCGCTTCCCCACGTGTTCTCGGTGGTGCTCGTGTAGCTGACGAAGTTGCCGGCCGGGTCGACGACCGAGAAGTGGGTCGTGTGCATTCCCTTTTCCTCCTCCACCGGCACCTGCGGCAGCCGGCTGTGAGGGCGGCGGATCGGCGAATCGCAGGCGCGGGGGTCACCGGGGAGCGGTGTGGCCATGCGCGAGCCGGCGTCGATGAAGGCTCGCCGCGTCGCGAGAAAGCATTCGGACAGCAGTCCCTTCGCAGGCACGGGAACGAAGTCCGGATCGCCCATCCATACCGCCCGGTCGGCAAAGGTCAGCCGCATTGCCTCGATCATCGCGTGCAGTGCATGGCGCCCGCCGAAGCGCCAGCCTTCGCCGCCGCTACCGATCGGGAACGGCTCGAGGAGCTTGAGTATCATGATCACCGACAGGCCGCCGGACGAGGGCGGCGGCATCGACTTGATCGTGTACCCGCGGTAGTTGCCTTCGACCGGCTGGCGCACGGCGACGTCATACGTCGCGAGATCGCTGGCCGTCATGCGCCCCGCGCCGGCGGGGCCGATCTGCGACCGCAGCTGCACGTCGAGGATGGCGCGGGCGATGTCCCCCCTGTAGAACGGGTCGATGCCGTCGCGGGCGATCAGGCGGAACGTCTGCGCCAGCGCAGGCTGGACGAGCAGATGTCCTGCGGGCAGCGGGCTGCCGTCCGGCAGGCGGAAGATCGCCCGCGTCTCCGGTTGCAGGGTCGTGCGCAGGTTGTACGTGTCGGCCGCGAGGAACCGGTTGATGCGGAAACCCTCTTCCGCGAGCCGGATCGCCGGCGCGAGGGTGGCGGCGAGCGTCATGGTCCCCCACTGGCGCAGCGCGTAATCGATCCCCTTCAAGGTGCCGGGGACGCCGATCGAATGCCCGCTGGTGGATGCGGCGAGGAAAGTCTGTCCGACGAACATGTCGGCGCTTGCCCCCGCGGGAGCCTTCTCGCGCGAGTCGACGATGAACGTGCGGTTCTCCGCGGCGAGATGCACCATCATGAAACCGCCGCCGCCGATTCCGGAAAATTGCGGCTCGACGACATTCAGCGCGAACTGGATCGCGGCCGCCGCATCGATCGCGTTGCCGCCCGCTTCGAGAATCCGCGCGCCGGCCGCGGCGGCGAGTGGATGCGACACGGAAACGACGCCCCCGGAAGAACCGGTGCTTCCCGCCGACGGGCCGGCAGCCCGCTCGGCGTTGATTTGCGGCACGCCGATCGACGTTGCGGGTCCTGATCCGTCCTCGGCCGCGAGCGCCAGCGGGGGCAGCACCGCAGTGGCGACGAACAGTGCTGCGCCGAGCCGGGCAAGGTACTTTGCCAGGTTCATTCGCTTCATCGTTTCCTCCTCCGCCGGATGGCGTGGCCTGTCCCGACTCGAAACGGACGTCGTTAAAGAGTAGCCCCTTGGTGGAGAAGCGGAAGCATGGCTTGTCACACGATAGCGATCTTGGACTGCGGACGCAGCTCGGCATCAACACCAGTGCTGCGATCGACGCCGGCGCCGGTGATCAACAGCATTCTTGTTGTTCCTTTTCCGTAGTTTGCGAAGAAAACACCCGCTCCAGCGTCGCGGGCAGCAGCGCGGCGTTGGCTTTGCGGATGGCAGCGTGTTTGGCCTTGAGGGCGGCGACCTCGGCCTGCAGGCGGTCAAAGGTTTGCTGCGTGGCCAGCGGGGGCATGGGTGCTTCGATGGCCATCAGCTTTTCCAGCCCCAACGTGCGGTTGCGACCAGCCCCACCGGGCGACGCCTCTCCGACCTTCAGCATTCCTTCGTCGGTCAAGAAGTAGTACCGCAGGAACTCGGCTGTAGTCAGATCGGAGGCTGCCCGGCAGGTGATGAATCGATGGGAGCCGAAGCGGCCAGTATCTTCGGGTTGGGCGATGGCAATCGCACCTTCCCAGGCGAACACGTTGGAGAACAGGAGGTCGCCCGGTTCGATTCGATACAGTCGCTTGGTGCCGACCTCGCTGCCGGACAGTGGCGGCTTGTGGAAGGTGCCTTTGCCAAAGGAGCGGATGCCCAGTTCGGGGTAGCTGCCATCGAGGGCAATGGACTGCTCACGCCGAACCAGCGGCGCCACCTCCGCCATCGGCCGCAGCGGCGCGTCGGCAATGGCGTCGCGGAAACGCAGGGCCAGCAGGTGCTCGGCGTCGCGCTCGACGGCATCCAGATGCGCTTCGACCTGCCGGGTTTTCTCGGCCAGCGTGTCGAGGCGGGTGACGAGGGCTTGTTGTTCGGGTAGCGGAGGAAGGGCGACTGGCTGGTCGAGGAAGCGGTCCTCCTTGATGCGTACCCGGTTGGTGGTGCCTTCGCTGGCGGCCTTGCATAACTCGACAAAAGGCGCCGAGCGGACCAGCCAGCCCATGAACGCCGCATCGCATCGGTCAGGGTCACGAAACTCAAACGACGGAAAGTCGTTACTGACAATAGCGCCGTCGAGCTCCTGGGGTATCAGGCCGATGGCACCGTTGCGCGCGTCGATCTTGGACAAGATCAACTGATTAGGCCGTACGACGCGACGCACAGACACAACATCGCTGCCACGAATCTTGCCCCGGCTCACGACACCTTTACCCCAAAGTTTGATCGTGACCTCGTGATACTCAGCTGCCGGGTCAATTGCTGCGGATTCATCGGAACGACGGAGCAATTCGCCCAGGGCAACCTTGGGCCACGCCTTCATTCGCCGCCCTCCGCATCGCCACTGCGCCCGATCCGCCGCGCCTCCAGTTCCCGCCGTGTCTTGTCCAGCTCCTCGGCCAGCAGCTTTTCATCCGGCAGCACGGTCTGGTATTCGGCGGCCAGCACCTTGTTGGGCAGGCCCTCCAGCGCGTAATGCGCCTCGTTGCTGCCTTTGCTCGCACACAGGATCAGGCCTACGGGCGGGTTTTCATCGGGCTTCATCCAGTGCTCGCGGGCGTAATTCAGGTACAGGTGCATCTGGCCGGCATCGGCATGGCTGAACTTGCCGATCTTGAGGTCGATGATCAGCAAGCACTTGAGCCGGCGGTGGAAGAACAGCAGATCGACACGAAACCAGGAATCGTCCAGCCGCAGGCGGCGCTGGCGTCCGACGAAGGCGAAGTCGTCGCCCAGTTCGAGCAGAAAATCAGCGAGGTGCTGGATCAGCGCTTCTTCCAGCTCTGCTTCGGAGTATTCGTCCTTGAGGTTGAGAAACTCCAGCACGAACGGGTCCTTGATCGCCTGTTCGGGGGTAACGAGGTCTTCCGGCTGGGCCACTTCGGCTTTTTGCAACATTGCTGCCTTGTTGCGCGACAAGGCGATGCGTTCGTAGAACTGGCTATTGATCTGGCGATCCAGTTGCCGCACGGACCAGCCGCAGCGCAAAGCTTCGGTTTCGTAGAAGGCACGGCCTTGCGGGTTCTTGACCGACAGCAGGCGCACGTAGGCTGACCAAGGCAGTGGGAAGGCACGGGCCAGAGAGGACAAGTCGATGGAATTCCGAGACAGCGATTGGGAAATCTCGTCTTTGACCGATCTTACAGACACTGCCTGCAAGATCGGGGTGGTGGCGGATTTGCCAGACAGTGTCTGGCGAATCTGGTCCAGGGACCAAGTCATGTAGAAAAGCCGCATTTGCTGCAAGTTCTGTCGGCTGAACCCCCGCCCAAAGCGGCTGGAGAGATCCGCGGCGAGACGAGTAAGCAGCGCTTCACCATAGATGGCCCGCTCCTGCCCCCCCTGTTCAAACTCGACGATGCGCCGGCCGATTTCCCAGTAGGTGGCCGTCATCAGGGCATTCACGCTGCGGGCGGCGGCGCGACGGGCGGCTTCCAGCAGGGCGACGATGTCGCCGTGGATGCCGACGTAATCGGCGCTGGCCGGGGTCAAATCAGTCATGCCTGCACCTCGTTGACCAGTGCCTCGATCTCGCCCAACAGGCGCATCACTTCGGCCTCGTGGCTGCGCATGGAGGCGATCAGGTCTTTCGGATCGGCATGCTCGAGACCCGATTTGGCATTCGGGTTCTTCAGGTCCAGGTTGTAGATGGGCCAGTAGAGGGCATCGCCCTCGGCCTGCGCGGATCGGGCGGTCTGATCAAAGGCTTGCTGCTCAGCCTTCAAGGCGCGCAGTTGTTCTTGCAGTGCGCGCTTTTCGCCATTGGCTGCCGCTTGAACCGATTGCTCCAGCTCGCGGATGGGCTTGCCCAAGGCCATGGCCGCATTGCGTTCGCTTTCCGCTCGCTGCCAGTGCTTTGTTGCGGCTTCGACGGCGGCGGCACGTTTGGTGGCGAAATCCACTTTCCACGCCTGCGGCCCCTCCTGGCGGTCGTTCCACCAGGCTAGCGCCGGCGCGAATTCTTCGAACTGCAGGGGCGCGGTCTTGCTGTACTTCTTGCGGCCCTCGGGTAGCGGCAGCTCGTAGTACCAGATGGTGTCCGTGGGGCCGCCACGCTCGAAGAACAACAGGTTGGCGGGGATGTCGGTGTAGGGCGCAAACACCCCTTGCGGCAGGCGCACGATGGTGTGCAGGCGGAATTCCTTGAGCATTTCCTCCTTGATCACGGCGCACACGCCATCGCCAAACAGGGTGCCGTTGGGCACGACCACGGCGGCGCGGCCCCCGCGTGCGGCAGGTTTGCCACCGGGCACCGGCGCGCCAGCCACCCGGAGCTTCCTCATGATGTATTGCAGGAACAGCAGTGCGGTTTCCGCCGTCTGCATGTTGGGCGGGAAATTTCCCTTGATGACGGCTTCTTCCTCCCCTCCGAACGGCGGGTTGGTGAGGATCGCGTCCACGCGCTCGCTGTGGCCGATCTCGTTGATCCTGCGGTGCAGCGTGTTGCCGTAGGCGATCTGCGGCGCCTCCAGGCCGTGCAGCAGCAGGTTCATCTGCGCCAGCATGTAGGGCAGCGGCTTGGCTTCCTGCCCGTAGAGGGTGTCGCGCTGCAGGCGACGGCGCTCGTCGGGCGTGGTGACTTGGGGCGCAACGTGGTCGTAGGCTTCCACCAGAAAGCCGCCGGTGCCGCAAGCGGGGTCGAGGACGGTCTCATTCAGGCGTGGACCGGTGACCTGCACCATGAAGCGCACCACTGGGCGCGGCGTGTAGAACTCGCCGGCATCGCCCGCCGCGTCGCGCATTTCGCGCAGCATCGACTCGTACAGATGCGACAGGGTGTGGATTTCCTCGCTGGCGGAAAAGTGGATGCCGTTGATCTTGTTCAGGATGTCACGCAGCAGGTAGCCGCTGACCATGCGGTTCTGCACGCCCTTGAACACATTGGCGATGACTTCGCGCTGGCTGCCTTTTTCGCCTTCACCGGCCAGGCCGCGCAGGTAGGCGAACAGGCCCTTGCCTGTGCTGCCATCGGCCCGGACGGTGATGTCCTGGCCGATGAAGGCCAGCAGTTCGTCACCGGCGATGCCGTCTTCTCGGGCGGCCCAGTCACGCCAGCGGTACGGGGCTTCGATGATGGGCTGGTAGCGCTTGCCGTCGAGTTCGGCTTCTTCCTCGTGAACGATTTCAAGATCGTCGAGGAATTTGAGGAACATCACCCAGGTGAACAGCGGCAGGCGGTCCACATCGCCATTGAGGCCCTTGTCCTTGCGCAGGATCTTGCGGGCAGTGCCGATCAGTGCCGAGAGGTTTTCGCGGGTGGTGAGAGGCGCCTTGGCCAAGCGCTTCGCGCGGGGCTTCTTTTCGGCGGTGCTGGAGGATGCGGCTTTGGCCATTGGTTCGGATTTTCGCTATGGGTACAGGGCGGTCTGCAGTCGGGAGACGGCGTCCTTCATGCCGCGCACGCCGCCGAAGTGGCGGATGGCGATCTCGGAAGGACTGCCGTAACGGTCGAAGGGCTGGACTTTCATCAGCTCGGACAGCGCGTTGAATTGGAGGATGCCGCGCTCGATGTAACGGTCGAGCAGCAGCGTCAAAATTTCGCGGGCGGTATCGCCGTAATGCGAGAACAGGTCTTGCGCCTGCTTTCTGGCGAGCTCAGCGCGTTGGCGGCGCGTGAGCAGCGGTGCATTCCAGGCCAGGTGGCACAGCAGGTCGAAAGGGTCGGCATCGGGTTGTTCGCCGCTGACGGCCAATTCTTCGAAGCTGATGCCGCGCTCGGTCAGCTCGCGCAGCACTTCGCTGCGCGTATCCGGGTTGGCCCAGGCCGATTGCAAAGCCTCACGCGTCGGGTACAAGGTGCGCACGGCACGGCCGGAGTACTCGGTGTACTTCACCACCTGCAGCTTCTTGCCGTCGGTGTCGAGGTCATAGACGAGATGGCCGATGACCTCGACCTCGCCGCCGTCGATGTAGAACTTGCGTGGCTCGGGTGACGGTTCGTTGATGAGCACGCCAATGTCCTGGCCGATTTGCTCCTCGGGCACCTGGTATTGAATCGGCGGTAAATCGTGCGGCGTTTCAGGTTCCGTCTCCGTCAGGCTGACCTGTTCCCCCGATTCGTCGACCGTCACTTCCTCGATGCGCGCCGGTTCGCCATCGAAGTCCGGGTCTGCAAAGTGACGCGTGGCCGTGCCGGTGAAGTCGATGATGTTGAAATATTCCTTGCCGTAATCGACCTTGAGCCGGGTACCGCGACCGACGATCTGCTTGAACTCGGAACGGGAGCCGACGACGCGTGCCAGCACCACGTTCTTGACCATCTCGGCATCGACGCCGGTGGTCAGCAACTGCGAGGTGGTGAGGATGACGGGAGCAGGCTTGTCGACGTCCTGGAAGTGCGCGAGATGGGTCAGGCCAATGGCGCCTTCATCGGCCGTGACACGGCAAACGTAATCGGGATACTGCTTGACCAGATCGCTGTTGAGATTGAGCAGTTCCTGGCGCATCTCGGCGGCGTGCTCCTGATCGACACAGAACACCAGCGTCTTGGCGAAGCGGTCGGTGCCTTTCAGGAAGTCGGTCAAGTGCCTGGCCATCGCCCGAGTGCGAGAACGCAGCGCGACGACGCGCTCGAAATCCTTGGTCTGGTATTCCTCGTCTGGAACCTCGCGACCATAGCGGTCCAGTTCGTCCTTGCTCGGTCGCCAGCCTGCGGCATCTACCGTCGTGATCACGCGGTGCACACGGTACGGCGCCAAAAAACCATCCTCGATGCCCTGGCGCAGGCTGTAGGTGTAAACCGGATTGCCAAAATATTCGTAGCTGTCGCGGGATTCCTCGCGCAGCGGGGTGGCGGTCATGCCGAACTGCACGGCAGGCTGGAAGTAGTCCAGTACCGCGCGCCAGGAGCTCTCGTCGCGGCTGGAGCCCCGGTGGCACTCGTCGATGATGATCAGATCGAAGAAGTCCGGGCGATACTGGCGGAACACGTCTTCGCTGGCCGTGGTGAGTGCCTGGTAGATGCCGAAATACAGGTCCCGACTCTGGCTGACGTCACCGCCGGCGATCTTGTGCCGGGCATCGCCGAAGGGCGCAAACATCTTGGCCATCGGGTCATCGACCAGGATGTTGCGGTCAGCGAGAAACAGTATCTTGGGGCGACGGTATTCGCCTGTGTTGTTCCAGCGGCTGTTCCAGAGTTTCCAGCAAATCTGGAAGGCGACGCAGGTCTTGCCGGTGCCCGTCGCAAGCGTCGCCAGGATGCGTTTCTGCCCGCGCAGGATGGATTCGATGACGCGATGGATGGCGATCTGCTGGTAGTAGCGCGGCACCTTGCCGGAAACCAGATTGAACGGCTCCAGCAGGTGGGGAGCTGCCACTTCGGGCAAATGGTTCGCGGATGTCAGGCGGGCAAACAGCTCATCCGGCGTCGCATAGCGATCCACCTCACGTTCGGTGCTGGTGGTGTAGTCGATTTCGATGATGCGGTGGCCATTGGTCGCGTAGGCGAACTTGAGACCGAGGATCTCCGCGTATTCGCGCGCCTGCTGCACGCCGGTTTCGGCCGGCAGGCCGATTTCCTTGGCCTCGACCACGGCCAGGGGATAGTCGCGACGGTAGTACAGCAGGTAGTCGGCACGCTTTTGCTTGCCGCGACGGACCTTGCCTCCGGCCACGATGATGCGACCGTTGGTGAATGTGCGTTGCTCCCCGATCGAGTAAGGCGCCGCGCCCCAGCCAGCCTCGACCAGCCTGGGGGTGATGAATTCGCGGCAAGTGTCTGCTTCGGTGATCACGCCATCTCGCATTGCCTCCCCCTTCATCATCGGCCCTTAGTCAATCAGGATCTTGAAATTGGTCGCCAGCGCGACGGGCTCGATCTCGCGAACATTCTTCTTCAGCGCCACCAGACCATAGCCCTCCATCATCCGCAGCGTGCGCGACAGGTTCGGTACTTGGCGGCCCGTCAGCTCAGCCAGCTCCGTCAGTGACTTGGGCCACTTGTCACGGATGAGGCGCAGCAGGGCCTGGTTGTCCTCAGACAGCACTGCTGCCATGGTGGCCATCGATGGAAACCACACGGTAGGCCCGTCCTTCCCCCCAGGAAGCTCATCCTGCGCTCCGGGGCGACGAATACCGACAACGCAGCGCTTCATCTCGGATGTCCTGATCGGCTTGGCATAAGCCGGCCATTTTATCAATGTGGCACAACTGCAGCTAATCCCTGATGGGTAGTCTGGGCTTCTTGATCGAGCATCGCTCAAGCAAACGCCGGGTAAGTGGCGCACTGGAGACATGATGTGGAGGACGTCGCAACGGCTGCAATGGTCTGGATGGCCGAAAACCAAACCGCAAGCTCAGCAAGACAGCCATGAAAAAAGCTCCCGCGGGAGCTTTTTTCATTACATCTGTCACCAGTTTTTCATCAGCCTGGCAAACCGGCAGTGTCACACGTCGATATTCCTCGCATACAACGCATTCCCCTCGATGAACGCCCTTCTCGGCTCGACGTTGTCGCCCATCAGCGTCGTGAAGATCTCGTCGGCGGCGATGGCGTCGTCGATCTGGACTTTCAGCAGGCGGCGCACGGCCGGGTCCATTGTCGTTTCCCACAGCTGCTCGGGGTTCATTTCGCCGAGGCCCTTGTAGCGCTGCTTCGTCAGGCCGCGCTCGACTTCACTGAGGAGCCAGCGGATCGCTTCGGAGAAGCGGGTGATCGGGTGGCTCTTTTCGCCACGGCGGATTTCGGCGCCGGGACCGATGAGGTCGGAGATCGCTTCGGCGGCGGTGCGGATGCTGCGGTAGTCGCCGGTGACGAGGAATTCCTCGTCGATCCACGCGAGGCGCAGGTTGCCGTGATGCATGCGCTCGATCGCGAGGCGCCAGCTTTCCGCTTCGTCATGGTATTCGGGACGGATCGTCACGCTGGCCGGCAGGTGCGGCTGGATGCGGGCGGCCGAGTCGCGCGCGGCGGCTTCGTCGTCGAGGCTGACGGCGAGGTTCTGCGCGAGCATCGCGTGCAGCACCGCCGGGTCGACGTAGCCGGCGAGGCGGTTGATGACGGCTTCGGCGAGCAGGTAGCTGCGCGCGAGGCCGCCGAGGGCTTCGTCGGCGATCGGCGCGGCGCCTTCGCGCGGCATCAGCACCGCGCCGTCGAGCGCGAGCTTCAAGAGGTGCTGGTTCAGCGCGTTCTCGTCCTTGATGTACATCTCGTTCTTGCCGTGCTTGATCTTGTACAGCGGCGGCTGCGCGATGTAGATGTGGCCGCGCTCGACGAGCTCGGGCATCTGGCGGTAGAAGAAGGTCAGCAGCAGCGTGCGGATGTGCGCGCCGTCGACGTCCGCGTCGGTCATGATGATGATGCGGTGGTAGCGCAGCTTCTCGGGCTTGTAGTCGTCCTTGCCGATGCCGGTGCCGAGCGCGGTGATCATCGTCGCGATCTCCTGGCTCTGCAGCAGCTTGTCGAAGCGCGCTTTCTCGACGTTGAGGATCTTGCCCTTGAGCGGCAGGATCGCCTGGAACTTGCGGTCGCGGCCCTGCTTGGCGGAGCCGCCGGCGGAGTCACCCTCGACGAGGTAGATCTCGCACAGCGCGGGGTCTTTTTCCTGGCAGTCGGCGAGCTTGCCCGGCAGACCTACGCCGTCGAGCAGGCCCTTCCTGCGCGTCATTTCGCGCGCCTTGCGGGCGGCATCGCGCGCGCGCGCGGCTTCGACGATCTTGGCGCAGATGGTTTTCGCGTCGAGCGGGTTTTCCTGCAGGAAGTCGGTGAGCTTGCTGGCGACGACTTCCTCGACCGCCGGGCGCGCTTCGCTGGAGACCAGCTTCATCTTGGTCTGGCTGGCGAACTTCGGGTCGGGCATTTTCACCGACAGCACGCAGGCGAGGCCTTCGCGCATGTCGTCGCCGGTGATGTCGACTTTCGCCTTCTTCGCGATCTCGTGTTCTTCGATGTACTTGTTGATGACGCGCGTCATCGCCGCGCGCAGGCCGGTGAGGTGGGTGCCGCCGTCGGCCTGCGGAATGTTGTTGGTGTAGCACAGCACCTGCTCGGCGTAGCTGTCGTTCCACTGCATCGCGACCTCGACACCGAGCTCGGCGTCGTGGCCGTGGCCGGTCGGGATGCGCGTCGTGCCGGCGGCGTAGAACACCGTCGGATGCAGCACGCTCTTGGTGCGGTTGATGTATTCGACGAAGCCTTTCACGCCGCCGGCGAAGGCGAAGTCCTCTTCCTTGCCGGTGCGCTGGTCGATGAGGCGGATCTTGACGCCGTTGTTGAGGAACGACAGCTCGCGCAGGCGCTTGGCGAGGATGTCGTAGTGGAATTCGATGTCGCCGAAGATCTCGTCGTCGGCGAGGAAATGCACTTCGGTGCCGCGCTTCGTCGTCTCGCCGGTGACGCGCAGCGGACTGACCTCGACGCCGTCGACGATCTGGATCAGGCGGTCCTGCGCGACGCCGCGGTGGAACTCGATCTGGTGCTTGCGCCCGTCGCGGCGCACCGTCAGGCGCAGCCACTTCGACAGCGCGTTCACGCACGACACGCCGACGCCGTGCAGGCCGCCGGACACCTTGTAGCTGTTCTGGTTGAACTTGCCGCCCGCGTGCAGCACGCACATGACGATCTCGGCCGCCGAGCGCTTCGGCTCGTGCTTGTCGTCCATCTTCACGCCGACCGGGATGCCGCGGCCGTTGTCGGTGACGGAGATCGAGTTGTCGGAGTGGATCGTGATGACGATGTCGTCGCAATGGCCGGCCAGCGCCTCGTCGATCGCGTTATCGACGACTTCGAACACCATGTGGTGCAGGCCGGTGCCGTCGGAGGTGTCGCCGATGTACATGCCGGGGCGCTTGCGCACGGCCTCCAGCCCTTCGAGCTGCTGGATGCTGGATTCGTCGTAGGCGCCGGGTTCGGGAGTTTGCGGTAGGACTTGCGGTTCGGACATGGTCATCTCTGTGATTCATCAAAGAACGCGCCCCCGGACGCACGGGGGCGAAAAAGTCTGCGGGCGGCGCTGCGCCGGGTCGGTCAGATCCGCATCGGCATGACGACGTACTTGAACGTGGCGTTGCCGGGCAGCGTCACGAGCGCGCTCGAGTTGCCGTCGTTGAAGCGCCACTCGATCTTGTCGCTGGTGACGTTGTTCAGCACGTCGAGCAGATAGGTGACGTTGAAGCCGATGTCGAGCGGGTCGCCGTGGTAATCGACTTCGAGCTCTTCGAGGGCTTCTTCCTGTTCGGCGTTCGTGCTGGCGATCTTCAGGCTGCCGTCGCCGAGCACGAGGCGCACGCCGCGGAATTTCTCGTTGGTCAGGATCGCGACGCGCGACAGCGTCGCCAGGAGCGGCACGCGGTCGAAAGTCAGCAGCTTCGGGTGGTTCTGCGGGATCACGCGCTCGTAGTCGGGGAACTTGCCGTCGATCAGCTTCGACACCAGTTCGATCGGGCCGAAGCGGAACACGACCTGGTTGCCGGCGAGGATCACTTCGAGCGGGTCCTCGCTGTCGGCGAGCTGGCGGGCGAGCTCCATGACGGTCTTGCGCGGCAGGATCACTTCGGTGTGCGGGACATCGCCCGCCAACGGGTTCGCCGCGAACGCGAGGCGGTGGCCGTCGGTCGCGACCATGCGCAGTTCGCTGCCGCTGGCGATCAGCAGCAGCCCGTTGAGGTAATAACGGATGTCCTGCTGCGCCATCGCGTAGGCGACTTGGGCGAGCTGGCGCTTGAAGGTCTTCTGGCTCACCGAGAAGCGCGTCGCGTCGCCGTCGGGCAGGTTCATGCGCGGATAGTCCGCGGCCGGCAGCGTCTGCAGCGCGAAGCGGCTGCGGCCGGCTTTGACGGTGAGGCGCTTGTCGTCGAGCGTGACCGTCACGTCGCCTTCGGGCACCGCGCGCAGGATGTCCTGCAGCTTCCTCGCGGCGACGGTGATCGAGGCGTCTTCACCGCCGATGTGGCCGGCCGTGGTGGTGCGGATCTGGATCTCGATGTCGGTCGCGAGCAGCGTCAGCTGGTCGCCGTGCTTCTCGATCAGCACGTTGGACAGGATCGGCAGCGTGTGGCGTTTTTCGACGATGCCGGCGACCGACTGCAGCGGGGCGAGGAGCGCGTCGCGGGTGGTGGTGAGCAGAAGCATGGCGTCAGAGTCTTTCCGGTTTGGATTAGGTTGTTCCGGGCTTGGCGCGGGGCGCAATGAAAAGGGCTGGGGCTGGGGCTGCGGTGTTCATCCCCTGAGGACCTGGGTGAGCACGTGGACGTCGTGGTTCAACTGGTGGTCGCCGAGGCGCAGCTCGGCGATCGTGCGGCAGGCGTGCATCACGGTGGTGTGGTCGCGCCCGCCGAAGGCCTCGCCGATCGCTGGCAGCGACATCGGCGTGAGGTCCTTCGCGAGCCACATCGCGACCTGGCGCGGACGGGCGATGACCCGCGTGCGCTTCTTCGAGTGCATGTCGGCGACCTTGATCTTGTAGTAGTCGGCGACGGTCTTCTGGATGTGCTCGATCGTCAGCTGGCGGTTGTGCGCGTTCAGCAGATCCTTCAGCGCGTCCTTGGCGACTTCGAGCGTGATGCCGCGACCGTGGAAGCGCGCGAACGCCACGACCTTGTTCAGCGCGCCTTCGAGTTCGCGCACGTTCGAGCGCAGGTTCTTCGCGATCAGGAAGGCGACGTCGTCGTGCAGATCGACGCGTAGCGCCTCGGCCTTCTTCTGCAGGATCGCGACGCGCATCTCGAGCTCGGGCGGCTCGATCTGCACGGTGAGGCCCCAGTCGAAGCGCGAAATCAGGCGATCCTCGAGGCCCTGGATGTCCTTCGGGTAGGTGTCGCAGGTGATGACGATCTGCTTGCGCGCCTCGGTCAGCGCGTTGAACGCGTGGAAGAATTCTTCCTGCGTGCGGTTCTTGTTGTTGAAGAACTGGATGTCGTCGATCAGCAGGAGATCGAGCGAACGGTAATAGCGCTTGAAGGCGTCGAAGCTCTTCTGCTGGTAGGCGCGCACGACGTCGGCGTAGTAGTCCTCGACGTGCACGTAGCGGATCACCGCGCGCGGGTTGTGACGGTACACGGCATTGCCGATGGCGTGCACGAGGTGGGTCTTGCCGAGGCCGACGCCGCCATAGACGAACAGCGGGTTGTACGACGTGCCCGGGTTCTGCGCGACCTGCATCGCGGCGGCGCGCGCGAGGTCGTTGGCGCGGCCGGTAACCAGCGTGTCGAACGTGAAGTCGGCGTTCAGGCGCGTCTTTTCGTAGGCGAGGTCCGACGCGGTGATGACGGATTCGGGCTCGGCCGGGCGCGTGACGACGGCCGGTGCGGCAACCGTGGTTGCAGGCGCCTGCGAGGGGGCCGGCGCCGGGGCAGCGACGGACACGCTGCCGACGACGGGGCGCGCGGCCGGGCGCGCCGCGCCGGCCGCGGGCAGCACGAGTTCGATTTCGATCGGCGTGCCATGGAACTCGGCGCCGAGTTCGCCGATCCGGCGCAGGTAGCGTTCCCGCACCCACTGCAGCACGAAGCGGCTCGGTGCGACCAGCCGCAACGCGGCGCCGGCGCCAGCATGTTCCTCATCGGCTTGCAGCGTCTTGATCCAGGTGTTGAACTGCTGCTGCGGCAGTTCATGTTCCAGGCGCGACAGGCAGAAGGACCAGAGATCGGGGCTCACGGGTTCGGCGGTTTGGGCTTGCGGCACGGTTTTCAAAGCGTACCCTCTCCACTGTTCACCAAGGCGGCGAAAAGACGGCGGCAGCTTGATGTGGGTTATAGGGACGCTTTCGCGGGGTGAAGGCAGAGCGCGGTGCAGGACGCTGCCCTGCTCTGTGATCGACCGAAAGCGGAAACGCGGATTCTACCCCCCGCCGCAAAAGTTATCCACAGGTCTGGGCAAAAATTGTGCTTGACAAACAGTGCATTATCCAATTAAATCTCGCGTTTGACCCAAATACTGGCAGACCGAAATGAAACGCACCTATCAGCCTTCCGTCGTCCGTCGCAAGCGCACCCATGGATTTCTGGTCCGCATGAAGACCCGTGGCGGTCGCGCAGTGATCCGCGCCCGTCGTGCAAAGGGCCGTCACCGTCTCGCCGTTTGAGGTGAGCAGCCGGCCGGGCGTTGACCAGCGATTCCTCGACGCCTACAGGTTACGAAAAACGGATGAGTATTCATCCGTTTTTGCTTTTCGGCGGGCCTTCAAGGGGCGGTTTTTCATCGCCCATTATCGTCCCAACGAACTCGGGACGGCGCGCCTGGGGGTCGTCATCGCGAAGAAGCTTGCGAAACGGGCCAACGTGCGCAACCTGCTGAAACGTATCGTGCGCGAACAGTTCCGCAAGGCGCGGCCCGCGCTTGCGCACCATGACCTCGTCGTGCGGCTGCATGCGCCGGTGAAGCTGGCGACGCGCGCGATGATCAACGACGATGTCGTGAATCTGCTCGGGCGGTTTCGCGAGTGATGAAAGCGCTGGTGCTCGGTCTGCTGCGTGTTTACCGGTACGGGATCAGTCCCATGCTGGGCCGTAACTGCCGTTTTCATCCCTGCTGCTCCGAGTACGCGCAGGAAGCTGTCGAGCGCCACGGCGCGATGCGTGGCGGCTGGCTTGCGCTCAAGCGGGTGGGCCGTTGCCACCCATTCCATCCCGGCGGGTATGATCCCGTCCCCTGAACAATTTCAGATCGAACAATAATCCGATGGATCAGCGCCGCCTCGTACTCTTCCTCGTCTTCTCCCTTTCCCTCGTAATGCTGTGGAATGCCTGGCTGAAGCAAAGCCAGCCCGCGCCGGTCGCCGTCACTGCGACCGCGGGTGTCGAGGGTGCCGGCGTGCCGACTCCGACGACCGGTGTTGCGCCGGGGGCGGCGACCGCCGTGCCGGGCGTGCCCGGCGTGGCAACCGCTTCGACCGCGCCGCGCATGGTGGTGCGCACCGACCTGATGGTCGCGGAAGTTTCGGCGCAGGGCGGCGACATCGTCAGGCTCGAACTGGCGAAGCACAAATCGACAGCCGACAAGACGAAGAACTTCACGCTGTTCGACGACGGCACGATCCACCTGTATGCGGCGCAGTCCGGGCTGATCGGCGAGGACCTGCCGACCCACAAGACGACGTTCAGTCTGCCGCAGGGCGAACAGGTCCTGAAGGAAGGCGAGGACCGTCTCGTCGTGCGGCTCGAGGCGCCGGAGCAGGATGGCGTCAAGATCACGAAGGTGATGACTTTCCATCGCGGCAACTATGTCGTCGACGTTGCCTACGAGATCGTCAACAGCAGCGAGCGCCCGCTTTCGCCCCACGCGTATTACCAGCTCACGCGCGACGGCAAGCCGGCCGAGTCGGTCGAGGCGTTCGGCGTCACGACTTTCACCGGCCCGGCGTTCTACACCGATGCCGAGAAGTTCCAGAAAGTCCAATTCGAGGAAATCGCCGAAGGCAAGGCGAAGTTCGTCAAGAAAGCCGGTGACGGCTGGATTGCGATGGTCCAGCATTATTTCGTCAGCGCGTGGCTGCCGCAGGGCGGGGCGGAACGCGAGTTTTTCGCGCAGAAAGTCGGCAACGACCTGTATTCGGCCGGGGTGATCGTGCCGGTGGCGGCGATCCAGCCGGGACAGAGCGGACGCGTCGAGGCGAGCCTCTACGCTGGCCCGCAGGAACAGGACAAACTCGAGGACATCGCTCCCGGGCTCGACCTGGTCGTCGATTACGGCTGGCTGACGGTGATCGCCGCGCCGCTGTTCTGGGTGCTGTCGTGGATCCACGGCGTGGTCGGCAACTGGGGCTGGGCGATCATCATCGTGACGATCCTGATCAAGCTGATGTTCTTCCCGCTGTCGGCCGCGAGCTACAAGTCGATGGCGAAGATGCGCGTGCTCGGTCCGCGCATGCAACGCTTGAAGGAGCTGTACGGCAACGACAAGGCGAAGATGCAGCAGGAAATGATGGAGATGTACCGCAAGGAGAAGATCAATCCGCTCGGCGGCTGCCTGCCGATCCTGGTGCAGATCCCGGTGTTCATCTCGCTGTACTGGGTGCTGCTCGGCAGCGTCGAGATGCGGCAGGCGCCGTGGCTCGGCTGGATCCAGGACCTGTCGGCGAAGGATCCGTACTTCATCCTGCCGGTGATCATGGGCGCATCGATGCTGATCCAGATGAAGCTCAATCCGACGCCGCCGGATCCGATCCAGGCCAAGGTCATGATGGCGATGCCGGTCATCTTCACCTTCATGTTCCTGTGGTTCCCGTCGGGCCTGGTGCTGTACTGGGTCGTGAACAATATTCTGTCGATCGCACAGCAATGGCAGATCACGCGGATGATCGAAGGTGAGAAGTCCGGCGCCAAGCCTGCCTGACACCATCGCGGCGATCGCGACCGCACCCGGTCGCGGCGGCATCGGGGTCGTCCGGGTCTCCGGTGCGGCGCTCGCGCCGTTTGCCCGTGCGCTGACGGGGAGGGACTCGAAACCCCGCCACGCGGGGTTCACGCATTTCGTCGACGCCGGCGGCAAGCCGATCGACGAAGGCATCCTGATCTATTTCCCGGCGCCGCATTCGTTTACCGGCGAGGACGTCATCGAACTGCAGGGGCACGGCGGGCCGATCGTGCTGCAACTCGTGCTCGCACGCTGTCTCGAACTCGGCGCCCGGCTGGCCGAGCCCGGCGAGTTTTCGCGACGCGCATTCCTGAACGGGAAGATGGACCTCGCCCAGGCCGAGGCGGTTGCTGATCTGATCGAGGCGTCGACGGTGGCGGCGGCACGCTCCGCGGTGCGTTCGCTGTCGGGCGCGTTCTCTGACGAAATGCATCGGCTCACGGACGCACTGATCGACCTGCGGATGCTCGTCGAAGCGACGCTCGATTTTCCCGACGAAGACGTCGAGTTCCTCGAAAACGCCCGCGCCCTGGAGCGGCTCGACGCGATCCGCGTGAAGCTCGAAGGGGTGCTCGAGCGCGCGCGTCAGGGAGCGCTGCTGCGCAGCGGGATGAACGTCGTCCTGGTCGGCCAGCCGAATGTCGGCAAGTCTAGCTTGCTGAACTGCCTCGCCGGCGACGAGCGCGCGATCGTCACCGACATCGCCGGCACGACGCGCGACGCCGTGCGCGAGACGATCGCGATCGAAGGCATTCCGATCCATGTCATCGACACGGCCGGACTGCGGGAAACGGCCGATCCGGTCGAACGCCTGGGGGTCGAGCGGACTTGGCGCGAGATCGCGCGCGCCGATGTGATCCTGCGCATCGTCGATGCGCGGGTCGGTCCGCAGCCGGGTGACGAGGCGATCGATGCGGCGCTGCCGGAAGGGGTGGAGCGCATCACGATCTTCAACAAGATCGATCTGTGCGGGCTCGAACCGGCGCGGCTGCAGCAGGACGACGGTGTTGCGATCCATCTGTCCGCACAGCTCGGCCTCGGCGTCGATCTGCTGCGCAGCGAGCTGCTGAGGGTGGCTGGCTGGCACGCGCATGGCGACGACGTCGTGCTTGCGCGTGAACGCCATCTTGTTGCGTTGCGCGAGGCACTGACGCACGTGGTCGCGGCGCGATCGCAGTGCGGCGCGCTCGAATTGTTCGCGGAGGAACTCCGGCTGGCCCAGGTCTGCATCGGCGAGATAACTGGAGAGTTCTCGTCCGACGACCTGTTGGGGGTGATTTTTTCGCGGTTCTGCATCGGCAAGTGATCGGCGTTCGGTGCCGGCGCGGAGTGGCCAATCGATTCGGCACGACAGTTGTCCCCATGCGACCTGCTGTTCCACGTGAAACAGGCCCACATTGATGGGCGATCCCGAAACGCTCCTGTTCTTTCTCGGGCTTGCTGCCTTTCTTGCCGGCTTTGTCGATGCGGTGGTCGGCGGCGGCGGGCTGGTGCAGATCCCGGCGCTGTTCACGGCTTTCCCCGCGAGCCTGCCGGCGACGCTGTTCGGCACCAACAAGCTCGCGAGCATCGTCGGCACGAGCAGTGCGGCGATACAGTACGCGCGGCGGGTTGCGATTCCGTGGCGGGTCGCGCTGCCGGCTGCGGCGTCCGCGCTCGCCGGAGCATGGTTCGGGGCGCGTGCCGTCGCATATTTGTCGCCTGCGGTGCTCAAGCCCGTGATCCTGCTGCTGCTGATACTGGTCGCAATCTACACGTTCATTCGCAAGGACTTTGGCGCAGCAGATGCAACGGTCGAACCGCAGCACGCGACCGCGCCGGCCGTGCTGATTGGTGCGAGCGTCGGGTTCTACGACGGGTTCTTCGGCCCGGGAACCGGAAGCTTCCTGATCTTCCTGTTCGTCCGCTTCCTGGCGATGGACTTTCTCCGCGCGTCGGTGACGGCGAAGATCGTGAATGTCGCGACGAACCTCGCGGCGATCGCGTTCTTCACTTCGCACGTCGCGATCCTGTGGCAGGCCGCCGGTGTGATGGCCTGCTCCAACCTCGCCGGCGCGCTCGTCGGTTCGCGGCTCGCGCTGCGTCACGGCGCGGCGTTCGTACGAAAAATGTTTCTCGGTGTCGTGACGGTGCTGATCGGAAAAATGTTGTTCGATGTCGCCGCCGGGTGACGCAACGCGAAGGTTTCACGTGGAACACGTTTCTGCGCTTCGTTCCGTCCGGCTCGAATGTCGGACTCCGGTTTCACATGCCAGCTCATGCTGTTCCCCGTGAGGCGGCCGAAGGTCGATGGATTGCCATCATTCATCGACGCGCCGATAAACACCTTGCCGGACGCGGAATTACCGCGCTGCAGTATTACAATGGCGCGACGCGCTGCATCACACAGATGTTGCCAAATTACTTGAGCACTTTGCCCCTCGCGTAGCTTGCGGGGCAGGGTGCCATCCAGCAAAGTTCCGATTCCCGTGACCATTTTCTCCCGACCGGCCAAGGGCCGCCCCACGCTTCCGAGCGACGGTCTCGGCTATGCCCTGTTGCAGGCGGCGTCTCTCGTCGAGGCGGTCCTCGGGGGTGCCAATTTGACAGAGGCCTACGAACGGCTGCTGCGCGCGAATCCCGGCTGGCCGGATGCGACGCGCGGCGCGGTTCGTGATCTCGCGTGGGGGACGCTGCGCGACTACGGGCGCGGCGACGCCGTCCTGCGCCGCCTGTTGCACAAGCCCCTGCCGGTTGCGCTGCACGCCCTGCTGCTGGTGGCGCTGCACCGGCTCGAGCACCGTCCGGATCAGGCGCACACGGTGGTGGACCAGGCGGTCGATGCGGCCGCGGTTCTCGCGCCGGGCCTGAAAGGCGTCGTCAACGGCGTGCTGCGCAAGCGCCTGCGCGACGAACACGAGCTGGCGCGCATCGTCGAGGCGGACGAGGCGGCGCGCTACCGCCATCCCGCGTGGTGGGTGGCGCAGATGCGGGCCGCCTGTCCCGACGACTGGGAAGCCGCGCTCGAAGCGGGCAACCAGCGGCCCCCGATGGCGCTGCGGGTCAATCGCACGCGAGCGAGCGTGGAGGCCGTCGAAGCGGAACTGCGCGAAGCCGGCATCGGCTGCCGGCGGCTCGCGAACGACGCGCTCGTGCTCGATAAACCGGTGCCGGTAGCGAGCCTGCCCGGTTTCGCGGCCGGGCGCGTCTCGGTGCAGGATGCGGGGGCGCAGTGGGCTGCGCGGTGGCTGGATCTCGCGCCCGGCCAGCGGGTGCTCGACGCGTGCGCGGCGCCAGGCGGCAAGGCTGCCCATATCCTCGAGACGATGCCGGTCGAGCTTGTCGCGCTGGAGCTCGATCCGAAACGCGTCCAGCGCATCCGCGACAACCTCGAGCGCCTCGGCCTGCACGCGCAGGTGCTGACTGCCGATTGCCGCGCCCTCGACGCGTGGTGGGATGGCCGGCCGTTCGACCGCATCCTTGCTGATGTTCCCTGTTCGGCGTCGGGTGTCGCGCGCCGGCATCCGGATATCAAGTGGCTGCGGCGACGCGAGGATGTCCGCCGCTTCGCCGCCCAGCAGGCCGGGATCGTCGACGCACTGTGGCCGACGCTGGCGCTCGGCGGCAGGATGCTTTACGTCACCTGCTCCGTTTTCGATGAAGAAAATACAGCCCAGATCATGCGGCTGAGTGCACGCCATCCCGATCTCGAGCGGCTCGAGATCGACGGCAGCCTCGAGCGTCAGTTGCTGCCCGATACGGACCATGACGGTTTTTTCTACGCGCTCCTTGGCAAGCGTCGCTAAGCTGCTGCGGGCCGCGCTGCTCGCGCTGCTCCTGGGCCTGCTGCCGCTGCCGGCGACCGCGGAAGGGGATATCGGCTACGCCGAGATCGTCGCGAGCGAAGAGGGCTACGTGGTCAACGCCGACATCGACCTCGACCTCAACCAGCGGCTGGCCGATGCGGTGACCCATGGCGTGTCGCTGTATTTCACCGCCGAATTCATCGTCGAGCAGCCGCGCTGGTACTGGTTCGACGAGGTTGTCGTCGAGCGCGCGCTGAACTTCCGCCTCTCGTACCACGCGATCACGCGCAACTTCCGTCTGTCGGTCGGCAACTTCCACCAGAGTTTCGACACGCTGGATTCGGCCGTGCGAACGATGCTGCGGATCCGCAACTGGCAGATCGTCCCCGTCGACGAACTCGATGCGGGCGAATCCTATCGCGCGGCGTTGCGCTTTTTCCTCGACACGAGCCTGCTGCCGAAGCCGTTCCAGGTCACCGCGCTCGGCAGCCGGGACTGGAATCTGGAGACCGACTGGATGCGGTGGACGTTCCTCGCCGGCGGCCCGGGATGAAACGTGTCCTACTGATCGTCGTCGCGGCGGTCGCCGGCATCTCGCTGTTTCTGCTGGCGTCGGCGAGTTCGAACACCGATCTCTTCGCCAAGAGCTATCCGTATCTGCTCGCGATCAACGGCGCGGTCGCAGTCGCCCTCGGCGGACTGGTCGGTTTCCAGCTGCGCGCGCTGTGGCGCGAGTACCGCGATCGCCAGTTCGGCTCGCGGATCAAGTACCGGCTGATGCTGATGTTCGCCTTGATGGCGCTGGTCCCCGGCATCATCGTCTATGCGGTATCGCTGCAGTTCGTCGTCCGCAGCATCGAGTCGTGGTTCGATGTGCGGGTCGATTCCGCGCTCGAAGGCGGCATCGCGCTGGGGCAGAACGCGCTCGATTACCTGGCTTCGCAGATCGGTGACAAGGCCCAGGACATGGCGCTGGAACTCGAAGGCGTGGCGCCCGTTTTGCCGACCTTGCTGAATCGCCTGCGCGAACGCGCCGGCGTCAGCAGCGCCTCGGTGATTGGCTCCAACGGCCAAGTGCTGGTGACCGTGTCGGGCGAATTCGGCGGTTTCCTGCCTGATCTCCCGACGGTCGCGCAGCTGCGCCAGGCGCGCCAGACGCAGCGTTATCACATCGTCGATACCCGGCCCGGCGACGGGCTCAGGATCCGCGTCGTGGTGCCGATTCCGTCGCGCATTCTCAGTGCCGAGTCGCAGTATCTGCAGCTGACGCAGCCGGTCCCCGAAACGTTTGCGCGCCACGCCGAAGCGGTCCAGGAAGCGTACCGCGAATACCAGCAGCTCACGCTGGGCCGTACCGGACTGAACCGCATCTACACGCTGACGCTGACGCTGACGCTGCTGCTCGCGCTCCTTGCCGCGGTCGCGGTCGCGTTCGTCCTGTCACGTCGCCTCGTCGCGCCGCTGCTGATCCTCGCCGAAGGCACGCAGGCCGTGGCGCAGGGCGACTTCAGCCCGCGCCAGGCGCTGCCGGCGCACGACGAGCTCGGCGTGCTGACCCAGTCGTTCAACCGCATGACGCGCCAGCTCGTCGAGGCGCGCGATTCTGCCGATCGCAACCGCGCGGCAGTCGAATCGGCGCGTGCCTATCTCGAAAGCGTGCTCGCGAACCTGTCGACCGGCGTGCTCGCGTTCGCCGGGGATGGCACGCTGCGCGCCGCGAACGCCGGGGCGATGGCGATCCTCGAGGACGAGCTGACGGGTTTCGAGGAGGTGCCGCTGGCGCAGTGGCCGCGCCACCCGAGCTTCCGCGACGCGCTGCTGAAAGGTTTCGACGAACATGACGGCGATTGGCACGAGCAGGTGGAATTCCCTGGTGCCGACGGCAGCACGCAGACGCTGCTGATCCACGGTGCGCGCCTGCCGACCGCCTCCGGCGGCGGCCTCGTCGTCGTCTTCGACGACATTTCCCGGCTGGTCGCTGCGCAACGGACCGCAGCCTGGGCGGAGGTCGCGCGTCGGCTCGCGCACGAAATCAAGAATCCGCTGACGCCGATCCAGCTGTCGGCCGAACGCCTGGCCTACAAGCTCGCCGACCGGGTCGATGCGGAAGGGCGGGAGATACTCGAGCGGGCGACGCGCACGATCATCAACCAGGTCGAGTCGATGAAGAATCTCGTCAATGGATTCCGCGACTATGCGAGACTTCCGGGTCCGGTCATCGGCAGCGTCGACCTGAATGCGCTGATCGCCGAGATCCTGAATCTCTACGAGAGTTCGCCGGTGCGCGTGCGCGCCGAACTCGAGCGCGGCCTGCCTTCCGTGGCGGGCGACGCGACCCAGTTGCGCCAGGTCATCCACAACCTGCTCCAGAATGCCGAGGATGCGCTGGCCGAACAGGACGACGGCGTGGTGACGCTCGTCACGCGCGGGGAAGGGGACCACGCCGGGCTGCTGATACGGGACAACGGGCCGGGTTTCCCGGCGACCGTGCTGGCGCACGCGTTCGAGCCGTACTTCACGACGAAGAGCCGCGGGACGGGCCTCGGCCTCGCGATGGTGAAGAAGATCATCGACGAACATGGTGGAGAAATCCGCCTGCTGAACAGAGACTCCGGGAGTGCCGAAGTCCGCATCCGCTTGCGGCTCGCACCCCCGACCAGCGACAAGTGACCCATGGCGAACATACTCATAGTTGACGACGAAGTCGGCATCCGCGAGCTGCTCTTCGAAATACTCAGCGACGAAGGACACGACATCGTGCTCGCGGAGAACGCTGCCGCGGCCCGCACCGCGCGTAACGCCGCGCGCCCGGACCTGGTGTTGCTCGACATCTGGATGCCCGACACCGACGGCATCACGCTGCTGAAGGAGTGGTCCGCCAACGGGCAGCTGACGATGCCGGTGGTGATGATGTCCGGCCACGGCACGATCGACACCGCGGTCGAGGCCACGCGCATCGGGGCGATCGACTACCTCGAAAAGCCGATCGGACTGCAGAAGCTGCTCGCCGCGGTGAAGCGCGGGCTGCAGCGCCCGGCCGCACCGGGCGCGCCGTCGCCGCTGACGCTCGCTGCCTTTACCCGTTCGGTGCCGCTGCGCGAGCTGCAGCGGCTGGTCCAGCAGGTCGCGGTGACGTCGCGCGTGCTGCTGCTGCGCATCGGCGCCGGCAGTCTCGCGGAGCTCGCCGCGCGCAGCTTCCAGGCGAAAGGGGCGCCCTGGCTGGATCTGTCCACGGTCTCGCCGCCGCTCGACGTCAACCAGCTGCAGGCCTGCCAGGGCGGCGTCCTGTTCGTGCCTGAACTGTCGCGGCTGGCGCGCACCCAGCAGAAGAACCTCGCGTTCGCGCTCGAGCGCCTCGAGCGCTACGACCTGCGCCTCGTCGTCGCGACCGACCACACGCTCGACGCGCTGGTCCGCGAAGGGTGGGAGGAGTCGCTCGTGGCGCGCCTGTTCGAGGTCAGCCTCGCGCCGCCGTCGATCGCTGATGTGCGCGACGATCTGCCCGAACTCGCATCGCAATTGCTGCTGCATCTGGTCGAGGCGGGCGAGGTGCCGCGCCGGCAGTTTTCGACCGGCGCCCTGAACACGCTGCGCGCGCAGCCCTGGAGCGGCGGATACAACGAACTGCGCGCCGCAGTGAAATCGCTTGCGCTCGGCACGCTCGAAGAGGAGATCGGCCTCGCCGACGTTCGGCGGCTGCTGATCCCGTCCACCGAAGGTCATGTCGGCGTGTCCCTCGACCAGCCGCTGCGCGAGGCGCGCGAAGCGTTCGAACGCCTGTACTTCGAGCATCACCTACGCCTCGAAGGCAACAACATGACCCGGCTGGCCGAGAAAAGCGGGCTCGAACGCACCCATCTGTACCGCAAGCTCAAACAGCTCGGCCTGCAGGCCGGACGCCGGAGCGAGGAAAATTGAACCCGGCCGGCGGGGCGAAATCCGGCTTCCCGGCCGATGACGAGCGCGTGCCCGCAATGCGCCACAGGAGATCCCGGCGGTGAAAATCATCATCCTCGGCGCCGGGCAGGTCGGCGCCTCGGTCGCGGAGAACCTCGTTTCCGAGGCCAACGACATCACCCTCGTCGATACCAACGCCGAGCATCTCGAAATCCTGCGCGATCGCTTGGAACTGCGTACCGTGCTCGGCAATGGGGCGTCGCCTCAGGTGCTGCGCGACGCCGGTGCCGATGACGCGGACCTGTTGATCGCGGTGACGCAGTCGGACCAGACGAACCTCTGTGCGTGCCGCGTCGCGAAGACGGTGTTCAACTTGCCGACGCGCATCGCGCGACTGCGCTCCACCGATTTCGTCGAGCATCCGGAGCTGCTCAACAGCGAGAACTTCGCGGTCGATTTCTCGATCTGCCCCGAGCAGATCGTCACCGACTACATCAAGCGCCTGATCGCGTTTCCGGAGGCGCTGCAGGTGCTGGAATTCGCCGATGGGGTGCTCAGCCTGATCTGCGTCAGCGCGTTCGAAGGCGGGCCACTGGTGGGCCATCCGCTGAAGGCGCTGCGCTACCACATGCCGAATGTCGAGGTGCGGATCGCCGCGATCTACCGCCATGGCGAACCGCTGCTCCCCGAAGGCGATACGACGATCCTGCCCGGTGACGAAGTGTTCTGCCTCGCCGCGACGGTGCATATCCGCCAGGTGATGCGCGAAATGCGCCGCTCGGACCGGGTGACGCGGCGCGTCATGATCGCCGGCGGCGGCAACATCGGCCTGCGGCTCGCGCGTTCGATCGAGGCGGACTACAACGTCAAGGTGCTCGAAGTCGACAAGCACCGCGCCGAGGCCATCGCAACGCAGCTGAGGCGGGCGCTGGTGCTGCGCGGCGACACCACCGACGAGAAGCTGCTCGAGAACGAAGGCATCGACGAGATCGACCTGTTCCTCGCACTGACCAACGACGACGAAGACAACATCATGTCGACGTCGCTCGCGAAGCGGATGGGCGCGCGCCGCACGCTGGCGCTGATCAACCGCCGCAGCTACGCCGATCTGGTGCAGGGCGGGCCGATCGACATCGCGATCTCGCCGGCGCAGACCTCGATCGGCTCGCTGCTTGCGCACGTACGGCGCGGCGACGTGGTGGCCGTGCACAGCCTGCGTCGCGGTGCAGCCGAAGCGCTGGAGATCATCGCGCACGGCAAGGAGAAGGACTCGAACGTCGTCGGCCGCGCGATCGAGGACATCGCGCTGCCGAAGGGCGCGACGATCGGCGCGATCGTGCGCGAGGAGCTGCGCCCTGACGGCAAGGTGATGCGGCGCGGGGTCGTCATTCCACATCACGACACCGTGATCGAAGGCGGCGACCACGTGATCGTCTTCTGCACGCACAAGAAGCTCGTGCGCCAGGTCGAGAAGCTTTTCCAGGTCGGCTTCACGTTCCTGTAGACCATGCGCAGCTACTTCCCGGTCCTCAGCGCCCTCGGCCTGATCGTGACGATGTTCGGCGTGCTGATGGGCTTTCCGCTCGCAGTGTCGTTTTTCCTCGACGACGGCGCGACCCGCGCGTTCGATGACGCAGTGCTTCTGACCTGCGCGGTCGGGGTCGTGCTGTGGGCGCTGACGCGCCGCGTCAAGCGCGACCTGAAACCGAGCGACGGCTTCCTGCTCGTCGCGCTGACGTGGGTCGTGACGCCGGTCTTCGGCGCGATTCCGCTGTTCGGCTATGTACCCGGTCTCTCCGTCATCGACGCCTACTTCGAGGCAGTGTCGGGCCTGACCGCGACCGGCGGGACGGTCCTCAGCGGCCTCGACCAGATGCCGATCTCGATCAACCTGTGGCGCACCTTCATGCACTGGATCGGCGGCATGGGCGTCATCGTGTTGGTGGTCGCGATCCTGCCGCTGCTGGGTATCGGCGGCCGGCAACTGTTCCGCGCCGAAGTGCCGACGCCGATGAAGGAGTCGAGCCTCACGCCGCGCATCACGGAGACGGCAAAAGGCTTGTGGACGGCCTACATCCTGCTCACTGCCGCCTGCGGGCTGAGCCTGTGGCTCGCCGGCCTCGACGGCTGGGAGGCCTTGATCCACGCGTTCTCGGTGACGGGCCTCGGCGGTTTCTCGAGCAAGGACGCGTCGCTCGGCCATTTCAACAGCGTGCCCGTCGAGATGGTCGCGATCGCGTTCGCGCTGCTCGCGGGACTGAACTATGCGACGCACTACCTCGCGCTGGTGCGCAGCAGCCCGCGCCCGTACCTGTCCGATCCCGAGTTGCCGTTCTATTTCGGCGTGCTGCTCGCGAGCGTCGCGGTGCTGACCGCCTACCTGATGAGCGTCGAGGCGCATGCCGATTTCCTGACGACGCTGCGCTACGTCGCGTTTCATGTCGTGTCGATGTCCACCTCGCTCGGGCTCGCGACCTACGACTACACGCTGTGGCCGATGTTCGCGCAGATGTGGATCCTGTTCCTCGGCAGCTTCATCGCCTGTTCCGGTTCCGCTGGCGGCGGCATCAAGATGATGCGGGCGATCATCCTGTACAAGCAGGTATATCGCGAGATCGTCCGCTCGCTGCACCCCAACGCGGTGCATCCGGTGCGCCTCGGGAGCCAGCCGGTGTCGGAGGACATCCTGCACGCGGTGCTGGGCTTCAGCTTCATGTACATGGTCAGCATCGTCGCGTTGACGCTGGTGCTTGCGGCCACCGGCCTCGACATCATCACCGCTTTTTCCGGGGTCGTCGCATGCCTCAACAACACCGGCCCCGGACTCGGCGCGATCGGCCCGGCGTCCAATTACGCCGGCCTCAACGATTTCCAGACCGCGACCCTGGCGTTCACGATGATTCTCGGGCGGCTCGAAATCTTCACGCTGCTCGTCGTGCTGACGCCCGTTTTCTGGCGGCGTTGAGGCGCACCCGCCGCGCCACAGCAGGTCGGGGTCGGCATGACGCCGCAAAACGCGGATAATCGCGCTTTGCCCCGAACCGGCAGACTAAAGGATGTAACCGTGAGCCGTCTCCAGAACGACACTTTCCTGCGCGCGCTGCTGCGCCAGCCCACCGACTACACGCCGCTCTGGATGATGCGCCAGGCCGGGCGTTACCTGCCGGAATACTGCGAGACGCGGCGCCGCGCCGGCAGTTTCCTGAACCTGTGCAAGAGTCCGGCGCTCGCGTGCGAAGTCACGCTGCAGCCGCTGGCACGCTACGACCTCGACGCGGCGATCCTGTTCTCGGACATCCTCACGGTGCCGGATGCGATGGGACTGGGGCTGTACTTCGCCGAAGGCGAAGGCCCGCGCTTCGAGCGCCCGCTGCGCGACGAATGGGAAATCCGCAACCTGGTCGCGCCCGACCCGCACGCCGAACTGCAATACGTCATGGATGCGGTCGCCGAGATCCGCCGTGCGCTCGGTGGCAGCGTGCCGCTGATCGGTTTCTCGGGCAGCCCGTGGACGCTTGCCTGCTACATGGTCGAAGGCGGTTCGTCCGACGACTATCGCCGCATCAAGACCATGGCCTACACCCGGCCCGACCTGCTGCATCACGTGCTGCGCGTCACCGCCGACTCGGTCGTCGCCTACCTCAACGCGCAGATCGAATCCGGCGCGCAAGCGGTCATGGTGTTCGATTCCTGGGGCGGCGTGCTGTCGGAAGCGGCTTATCGCGAGTTCTCGCTGCCGTACCTCGAGCGCGTCGTCGCCGGCCTGATCCGCGAGCGCGATGGCGAGCGCGTACCGAGCATCGTGTTCACCAAAGGTGGCGGCCTGTGGCTCGAGAGCATCGCCGCGATCGGCTGCGATGCGGTCGGCCTCGACTGGACGATGGATATCGGCCGCGCGCGCGCGCTCGTCGGGGACAAGGTCGCGCTGCAGGGGAATCTCGATCCGGCGATCCTGTTTGCGCCGCCCGAAGTGATCGCGACCGAGGCGAAGCGGGTGCTCGACGCGTTCGGCCCGCACCCCGGACATGTGTTCAACCTCGGCCACGGCATCTCGCAGTTCACGCCGCCCGAGGCGGTATCGGTGCTCGTCGACACCGTGCATCAGCACAGCCGCAAATTGCGCGGCGGACGCTGAGGGCGGCAGCGGGAACTGCCGCACCCGCCCGCCTGCCGCGCTGCTTCGGGTGGTTTCCGTTCCGGACAGCGGCGGCCTTCGATGACGAAGGAATGGCTGGTTCTGCTTTGCGTCGAGCGGCTGCTGTCAAGGAGAAAATATTTAGAAACAGCTTGACTTATGCACACTGCGCCGTTCCGGACCGAAAACTGCACGACAAGCGTTCGCGATATTACGTGCCGCTAATAAGCTCCTGAAAAATATGAAGAAAAAATTTGCCCACTGTTAAGGCAAAGTGACTGAATGGCTTGCTGCGTACCGGTTTCAGGGCGTTTCACCCAAGCTGTTCACAAAGTTATCCACAGAATATGTGGACAAGCCGTTTAAGGGTTATCCGGTAGAGATCGGCTTCGATTTTCCACGCGGCAACATGACTGCCTTCGGCAAGTTTTTGACGGCAAAAGAAAGACCCACGAAGGTATGAATCAGACATGCGGATCGTTCGCGTTTCCCTGCCGGTTCCTCTGCCGCAACTCTTTGATTACACGTCTGAAGATGCGACCGAAGGGGATATCGGACGCTGCATCCGCGTACCGTTCGGGCGCGGCGAGAAGAGCGGCGTCATCGTCGCGATCGCCGACGATTCCGCGATCGACCCCGCGCGGCTGAAAGCCGTACGCCACATCCAGCGCGAAGTCGCGCCCCTGCCACGCGACTGGCTCGAACTCGTCGCGTTCGTCGCGCGCTATTACCACGCGCCCCCCGGGGAAGTCATCGCGCTGGCGCTGCCGCCGGGCCTGCGCCGCGCGGACGCGGTCAGCGACCGCGAATCGGATCCGCTGCTCGACGTCGGTGATGCAGGCCGCGCCGCCCTTGCGGCGCCGCGGCGGCCGAGCCGGGCGCTCGCGCTGCTGCGTGATTTGGTCGCGCTGGGCGTCGTGCGGCACAGCGTGGCGCGGGCGCTGCCGTCCGGTGACGCGCTCGCCGACGCGCTGCGCCGTGGCTGGATCGTCCCCGTGCGGCGCGCCAATCCCGCCGACGCCGCAGGCGAACTGCCGCAGCTGACGGCCGAGCAGGGCGCGGCGATCGACGCCGTGCTCGCCGCCGGGCCGGGCTTCGTGCCGTGGCTGCTGCAGGGGGTCACCGGCAGCGGCAAGACCGAGGTCTATCTGCGCCTCGCCGCCCGCACGCTCGAGGCCGGGTGCCAGGTGCTGATGCTGGTGCCGGAGATCGCGCTGACGCCGCAGCTCGAAGCGCGGGTGGCCGGCCGCTTCCCGTCGGCAACCGTGATCAGCCTGCATTCGGGACTCGCCGCAGGCGCACGTTCGCGTGGTTTCGTGCAGGCGCTCGAAGGCCGTGCCGACATCGTGCTCGGCACGCGGCTCGCGGTGTTCGCCGCGCTGCCCCGGCTGGGGCTGATCCTCGTCGACGAGGAGCATGACGCGTCGTACAAGCAGCAGGAAGGCGTGCGCTATTCGGCCCGCGACGTCGCCGTGTGGCGCGCCCGGCAACGCGACGTGCCGATCCTGCTCGGCTCGGCGACGCCGTCGCTCGAGAGCTGGCAGCACGTGCGTGCCGGGCGTTACCGCGGCCTGCGCCTATCCGCGCGTGCGGTGGCGAGCACGCTGCCGGCGGTGCGGCGCATCGACACGCGGCGCGTGCGCCTCGACGAGGGCCTCAGCCCGGCGCTGCAGGCGGCGATCGGCGAGCGCCTCGCGCGCGGCGAGCAGAGCCTCGTGTTCATCAACCGTCGCGGTTACGCGCCGGTGCTGTCGTGCCCGTCCTGCGGCTGGGTCAGCCAGTGCCCGCACTGTTCGGCGAACCTGGTCGTGCATCTCGCCGACCGCCGGCTGCGCTGCCACCATTGCGGCTGCGACAGCGCGATCCCGCGCGTCTGCCCGGTATGCGGCAACCAGGACATCCAGCCGTTCGGTCGCGGCACGCAGCGCGTCGAAGCGCGGCTGGTCGAGCTTTTTCCCGGCGCCCGGGTGCTGCGTGTCGATCGTGACTCGGCGCGCACCCGGAAGCAGTGGGAGGCCATGCTCGCGACGATCGCCGCCGGCGAGGCCGACATCCTGGTCGGCACGCAGATGATGGCGAAAGGGCATGATTTTCCGCAGCTCACGCTGGTCGGCGTGGTCGGCGCCGACGCCTCGCTGCACGCGGCCGACTTCCGCGCGCCGGAGCGCCTGTTCCAGCAGCTGATGCAGGTTGGCGGGCGGGCCGGACGTGCGCACCTGCCCGGCGAAGTGCTGATCCAGACCGAATATCCCGAACATCCGCTGTACCGCTGCCTGGTGCGCCACGATTTCGACGCCTTTGCCGCGCGTGCGCTCGACGAGCGCCGCCAGGCGGGGTTCCCGCCCATCACCCATCAGGCGATGCTGCGCGCCGACGCGCCGGCGCTCGACGAGGCGATGAAGTTCCTCGCCCATGCCCGTCGCCTCGCGCAGGACAGTGCGCCGGAAGGTGTGCAGGTGTTCGATGTGGTGCCGATGCGCATGACCCGCCTCGCCCGCCGCGAGCGCGCGCAGCTGCTCGTCGAGGCCGGGGAACGGGCGCTGCTGCAGGAGTTCGTCGGCCGCTGGATCCACGCGCTGCGCACCCAGCGGCTGACGCGCGACCTGCGCTGGCAGCTCGATGTCGACCCGCTCGAAGTCTGAGCGCCCCCAGGAAACGGCTTTGCCGTTTCCGCCCCCCGAGGGGGACAAGAAAACTTGGGGCGGCCCGGCGTTTTCTTGAGAGCCGCCGCCCGGCTCTCAGCCGGGATTCGTGCGCAGTGCGCGCACGGCGTCGCGGTAACGTTCCAGCGCTTCGCTGCGGCACGTCGCGCTGACTCCGAGGTCGCGCACCAGTCCGTCGCACAGGCCGTAGCACCAACCGTGGATCATCACCGGCTGGCCGCGTTCCCAGGCTTCGCGCAGCACCGAGGTCTGACTGATGTTGACGACCTGCTGCATCACGTTGAGCTCGCACAACCGGTTGATGCGCAGCAACGGGTCCTCGATCGCCGCCAGCATCGTCTCGTGCAGGTCGCGCACGTCCTGCACGTGGCGCAGCCAGTTGTCGATCAGGCCGAGCCGGCTGTTGTTGAGCGCCGCCCCGACGCCGCCGCAGCCATAGTGGCCGACGACGAGGACGTGCTTGACCTGCAGCACGTCGACGGCGTACTGGATGACCGACAGCGCATTGAGATCGGTATGCACGACGACGTTGGCGACGTTGCGGTGGACGAAGACCTGGCCCGGGGCGAGGCCGATGATCTGGTTTGCCGGCACGCGGCTGTCGGAGCAGCCGATCCACAGGTATTGCGGCGACTGCTGGTTCGCGAGGCGGCGGAAATAGGCGGGATCCTCGCCGCGGATGCGCTCGGACCAGTTGCGGTTGTTGGTGAACAGCTGATCGATTTCGTGCATCGTTTCGTCTCGGCAGTGATTAGGGAGTCCAGATGTCGAGTGCTTCGAGCTGGCGGGTCGCCGCTTCGGCCCAGCCGCGGTTCGCGGCCGGGTTGGCCGGGCTCGGGTGGAGGATCCGCGCGATCCGCAGCGCCCGGCCGGCGAGCACCTCCGCGGCGCGGTTTTCCGCCCAGGCGCCGACGCCGATCACCCAGTCGGGTTCGAGCGCCTCGACGACGCGGCGCAAGTGCTCGTCGCAGGCTGCGAGCAGCGGCCGGGATTCGGCGGGGGGGAGTTTGTCCGGCGTGAGGTTGCGGCCGTGGTCGAAAAACGCCAGCGGACAGTAGTTGGCGACGAAGTGGCTGGCGAAGAACGCTTCCGGCGTGCCGAAGCGTTCGCGGAACAGTCCCCACAGGCGGCGCCCGCTGACTTCCGAGCGCGGGCACGCGAAGCCCTCTATCGGACGCTTCGGGTTTTCCACTGCCGGTTTGCCGACCGGGCCGGCCAGGCCGAGCCAGTCGCGCACCGCCGCGACTTCACCGAACGGCACGCCGGTCTGGGTCATGCCGAACGGGCCCGGATTCATGCCGATGAACAGCACCCGCTTGCGCCCGGCGCCGTAGCGGCGCAGGTAGTTCTCGTGGATCGTCCACGCGTAGGCGAGCGGGTTGTAGACGTGGCTGACGGGGGGCGCGAAGCGCATGCCGTCGACTTCCCGGGACAGCGCGCGGGCAGCGGCGATCAGGGCGCGGATGGAAGGGTCGGTTGTCATGGCGTGTGGCCTGTCAGGCGCGGCCCGGCATCGCGGCAACCGCTTTCGCTTCGCCGTTCCACGGCGCGACTTTAAGCAGCAGCAGCATGCCCGGAATAGCGAGGAAGAAGCATGCCCAGAAAAAATCGTACCAGCCCATGCGCTCGACGAGCCAGCCGGCCGAGGCGTTGATGAACGTGCGCGGCATCGCCATCAGGCTCGTGAACAGCGCAAGCTGCGTCGCAGTGTAGGCGGGATGCGTCGTGCGCGCCATGTACGCGACGAACGCGGTCGTGCCGAGGCCGACGCCGATCGCTTCGCCGGCGATGACGATCGCGAGCACGGCAAGGCGGCCCGCATCTGACGGCATCGGCCCGAGCCACGCGAGCCAGACGAAGCCGAGGATCGTGACGACCTGCACGAGGCCGAACAGCCACAGCGCACGGTTGATGCCGAGCCGCAGCATCCACAGCCCGCCGAGGATGCCGCCGATCACCGACGGCCACAGGCCGGCGTTCTTCGCGACGATGCCGATGTCGGTCTTGCTGTAGCCCATGTCCAGATAAAACGGCGTCGCGAGCGCGGTGCACAGCGAGTCGCCGAGCTTGTAGAGGAACAGGAACGCGAGCACGAGCAGCGCCGAACGCAGGCCGTGGCGGCCGAAGAACTCGCGGAACGGCTCGACGACGGCTGCGCGCAGCGTCCGCGGGGTGCCCGCAGCCTCGCGCGGCTCGTTCGAGAAGACCGTCATCGCGACGCCCGGCAGCATGAACAGCGCAGTGATCACGAACACCGGACCCCACGCCAGGTGGTCGGCGAGGATCAGCGACAGCGAGCCGGGCACGAGGCCGGCGACACGGTACGCGTTCACATGGATCGCGTTGCCGAGGCCGAGCTCGATCTCGGGGAGGATCTCGCGCCGGAACGCGTCGAGTGCGATGTCCTGCGTCGCCGACAGCAGCGCGATTGCGGCAGTCAGCCCGACGACGAGGCCGAGGTCGGTGACGGGCGACAGCTGGCCGAGCCAGGCGATCGCAGCGACCAGCCCGAGCTGCGACACCAGCATCCAGCCGCGGCGCCTGCCCAGCCACGGCAGGATGCCGAAGCGGTCGAGCAGCGGTGCCCACAGGAACTTCCAGGTGTAGGGGAACTGGATCAGCGCGAATGCGCCGATCGCCTTCAGCGACAGGCCTTCGGTCTTCAGCCAGGCCGGCACGAGGTTCAGCAGCAGGTACAGCGGCAGCCCCGACGCGAAGCCGGTGAAGATGCAGATCAGCATGCGGCGGTTCAGCAGGACTTCGAGCCAGGCGGGGCGGCGCAATTCGGACACGAGGGGACACTCGGCGAGGGGTGGCGGGCATTATCCCAGATTGCGCCGGCGATCCGTGCTGCGGCGGGGTTGACGGTTGAAGCCCCGTCAGGCGGTCCGCCACACGGTGCGCAGCGAGTTTTCCACGACGTCCGCCGTCACCGGGCGGCTGAAATGGAAACCCTGCAGCTCGTCGCAGCCGAGTTCGCGCAGGCGCGCGACCTGGACCGCGGACTCGACACCTTCGGCGATCACCGAAAGCCCGAGGTTGTGCGCGAGCGACACTGCCGCGGCGACGATCATCGCGTCGTTCGCATCGTGTTCGATGTCGGAGACGAACGAGCGGTCGATTTTCAGATGATCGAGCGGGAACAGCTTGAGGTAGGACAGCGACGAGTGCCCGGTGCCGAAATCGTCGATTGCAATGCGCACGCCGAGATCCTTCAGCGCCTGCAGCAGCGCGACCGCTTCGTCCGGGTTGTCCATGACCGCGCTTTCGGTGATTTCGAGTTCCAGCAGCCCGGGGCGCAGGTCGCTTGCCGCGAGCGCTGCCGACACCGTCTCGACGAGGCATTTTTCGCGCAGCTGGCGCACCGACAGGTTGACCGAGATGCGCAGCTGCGGCAGTCCCGCGTCGAGCCACTGCCGCGCCTGCCGGCAGGCCTCGCGAAGAACCCACGTGCCGATTTCGACGATGACCCCCGTTTCCTCGGCAAGCGGGATGAAGCGCGGCGGGGCGATCAGCCCGTCCTCCGGGTGACGCCAGCGCACCAGCGCTTCCAGCCCGGTGAGGTGCCCCTGGCGCGAGTCGAACTGGGGCTGGTACCACAGCTCGAATTCGCCGCGTGCCGCGGCGCCACGCAGCTTGCGCTCGATATCCAGTCGCGCGGTCGCGGCGCGGTTCATCTCGTCGGTGTAGAACTGGAACTTCGCGCGCCCTGCGGCTTTGGCGTGATACATCGCGGTGTCGGCGTTGCGCATCAGCGCCGCCGGGTCGGCGCTGTCGTCGGGAAACAGGCTGATGCCGATCGACGGTGTCGTATGAAGCTCGGTGGTGTCGACGCAATACGGGGCGGAGAGCCGCGCGAGCAGCTTCGCCGCGACGTGCGTGACGTCGTGGGCGCCGCCGATGCCTTGCAGCACGACGACGAATTCGTCGCCGCCGAGGCGCGCGACGGTGTCCGTTTCGCGCACCGCGTCCCGCAGGCGCCGCGCGACCTGCTTCAGCAGTTCGTCTCCGACGGGATGGCCGAGAGAGTCGTTGATGTGCTTGAAGCGATCCAGATCGAGGAACATCACCGCCAGGCGCTGTCCGTTGCGGCGCGCCTCGGCGACCGACAGCTGCAGGCGGGCGGTCAGCGAGAAGCGGTTCGCGAGGCCGGTCAGCGTGTCGTGGTAGGCCAGATGCTGAATATCCGCCTCGGCGCGCTTGCGGGCGGTGATATCCGAGAAAATCGCGATGAAATGCGTGATCTCCCGCGTCTCGGGGTCGCGCACGCCGTTGATCATCAACGTGCGCGGATAGCGCTGCCCGTCGCAGCGCATGCCTGTCGTTTCCCCCGACCACGAACCGTGCGCGCCGACGATTGCCCACACGGTGCACGAATCCGGCCCGCCTGCGTCACCCTCGCCCTCGCCGTCATCACTGCCGGGGCGGAAGCAGGTGCCTTGTGCCGCGGCGGCCGCGACACCGGTGATCGCGGTGTAGGCAGGGTTGACCGAAACGATGCGATGACCGAGGTCGGTGATGACGATCGCCTCGGGGCTGTTCTCGAATACCTTGTCCGCGAGCTGGAGCCGCTCCTCGTCGCGCTTGCGGGCGGTGATGTCGGTGTAGGTCGTGACGAAGCCGCCCTGCGGCAGCGGCTGGCCCTGGACGAGCAGTACCGTGCCGTCGTGCCGGCGGCGCTCGAAGCTGTGCGGAGCCGGCTGAAGCGTGCGGGCGAGAAGATTGGCGACGACCTCGTCCGGATCGCCGGGGCCGTACTCGCCGCGCGCGGCGTTGTAGCGGAACAACGTCTCGAGCGACGGCAGACCGCAGGTAAACAGTTCCGGCGGGAAATCGAGCAGGCGCTTGAATTCCTCGTTGCATGCGACGAGCTGCTGCTCGTTGTCGACGAGCGACACGGCACACGGAATGTTGTCGAGGATCGTCTGCAGCATCGCCGCGCGCTGGGCCACTTCGTCTGTGCTGGGGCCGCCTGTGGCGACGTCGGTATTGGCGGTCATGAGTTGCCGGCCTTGCCTGCGCTGAAAAGCCGCCCGGCAGTAGCGGCCTCGCGGCGGCGACGATAGCGGCGATATATCGGTCTTCCTCCGCCAAGCAGCACCGCCAGTGCCAGGGCCCCGGCGCCAAAACCGGCGACGGCCGGCGCGGGGGCTGCCGGGGCGTCGCTCTCCATGGCCGCTGCGGCCGATGCGAGCATGAGACCGGCCGGTGCAGCGAGAGCGACGGGCAACGCGAACGAAAGGAGAACCGTCTTGTGCGAAAACATGCCAGGAGGTTATGAGCGGTTGGGAGGTGTTGCCATCCGGAGCCCATCCGCGCAGGACCAGCCCAGTTTGGGGCGATTCTGACAGCCAGTTTCCAGGCTTACAATCCTGCACTGCAACGATACGCCTGCGTATGGGCTTGCCGGCGGCACCACGGCGCCTGAGAATGCGGGTTCGCGGCAATCCAATAACCATTGAGAGGGGAGACGAACATGAGCCAGCACGTCGTTGTATCGTTCGGCGCGGGACGCGAATACGAATTCACGGTGCATGAGGCCGACACGGTGGGCCTGGCGAAGGATCAGGCGCGTGCTTGGTTGTCGCAGGAGTTCGAGACGCTCGAATGCACGCCGTCGAACCCGATGGGGAAGATTCTCGCGCTCGACATGATCCTTAATGTCGCGAAATATGGCGGCGAGGAGCGATTCAGGCAGGCCGGCGAGTGGGCCCGGCGCTTCGCGGCAGTCACCGCCGTCGCGCTCGGGCGCCCGGTGCTCAAGGTGGATGTCGCGAACTTCGTCGTCGGCTGAGCACTTGCGGCGCGCCGTAGCGGCCGCGCAGTACGGCCGCGCTGCACATCGCGGCCGGTTCAGTCGGGGCGGCCGAGCCGATATACGGCGACGCTGGCAAGGAAGTTGGGCTCTTCTTCGATCAGCCTGCTCTCGTCGAAAGCCAGGCGCTCGCGCACCACGATGCCGTTCATCGCGCACAGCGCGTCGAAATCCGCGATCGTGAAGAAGCGCACGTTCGGCGTGTTGAACCACTGGTGCGGCAGGCTTTCCGATACCGGCATGTGGCCGTTGAGGATGCTCTGGCGGTGGCGCCAGTAGCCGAAGTTCGGAAAGCTGACGACCGCTTCGCGACCGACGCGCAGCATCTCGGCGAGGATTCCCTGGGTGTTGTGCATTGCCTGCAGCGACAGGCTCATGATGACGTGGTCGAAGAAACCGTCCTCGAGGCCGGCGAGGCCTTTTTCCATGTCCATCTGGATCACATTGACGCCGTTGCGCAGGCAGATCAGCAGCTTGTCCGCGTCGTTCTCGACGCCGTACCCCTGCACCTGGCGGACTTCGGCGAGGTGCCTGAGCAGGCTCCCGTCGCCGCAGCCGAGATCGAGCACCCGCTCGCCCGGCGAAATCCACTTCGTGATCACTTCGTAGTCGTAGCGGTAGGCCATCGTCAAACCTTGATGCGGTCGAAATAGGCCGCAAGCAGCCCGTGGTAATGCGCGTCGTCGAGCAGGAACGAGTCGT
Organism: Aromatoleum bremense; assembly: GCF_017894365.1. Classification (NCBI taxonomy): domain Bacteria; kingdom Pseudomonadati; phylum Pseudomonadota; class Betaproteobacteria; order Rhodocyclales; family Rhodocyclaceae; genus Aromatoleum; species Aromatoleum bremense. The sequence continues at coordinate 1,831,538 of NZ_CP059467.1, read as the reverse complement.
GCCCGGCGTCGCTCTCGATCTCCGCGTAGCTGACGTTGCGGCGGTTGTGCAGCAGGCTGTAGACGATCTCGCGACTTCTCGCCGGCGAGAAGCGCCAGTCGGTCGAAAACGACACGACGAGGAAGTCCGCCGTCGCCCGTGCCAGCGCCGCCCGCAGGATGCCGCCATGCTCGAACGCGGGGTCGAAGTAGTCGAGCGCCTTGGTCGTCAGCAGATAGGTATTGGCGTCGAAAAAGCCGGCGAACTTGTCGCCCTGGTAGCGCAGGTAGGACTCGATCTCGAACTCGACGTCATAGCTGTACACCGCCTTGCCGTGGCGCAGCGTGCGGCCGAATTTGTCGGCCATCGCGTCGTCCGACAGGTAGGTGATGTGGCCGAGCATGCGCGCGAGCTTCAGCCCGCGCGCCGGCACCACGCCGTGTTCGTAGTAATGGCCGCCGTGGAAGTCGGGGTCGGTCAGGATCGCCTGGCGCGCGACTTCGTTGAAGGCGATGTTCTGCGCGGTGAGTCTCGGCGCCGACGCGACGAGCACCGCATGCGCGATGCGGTCCGGGTATTGCAGCGCCCACGACAGCGCCTGCATGCCGCCGAGGCTGCCGCCGAGGACCGCGGCGAAGCGTTCGATGCCGAGCCGGTCGGCGAGCCGCGCCTGGGCGGCGACCCAGTCCTCGACGGTGACGAACGGGAAGTCCGCCCCCCACGGTTTGCCGCTCGCCGGATTGACCGCGACGGGGCCCGTCGTACCGTAGCACCCGCCGAGGTTATTGACGCCGATGACGAAGAACTTGCGCGTGTCGAGCGGCTTGCCGGGCCCGACGAGGTTGTCCCACCAGCCGATGTTGCCGGGGTCGTCCGCATAGTGGCCGGCGACATGGTGCGAGCCGGACAGCGCGTGGCATACCAGCACGGCGTTGCTGCGCGCGGCGTTGAGCTCGCCGTAGGTCTCGTACACGAGTTCGTACTCGGGCAGGGCGTCGCCGCTGCGCAGCGGCAGCGGCTCGGCGAAGTGCGCCCGCTGCGGGACGACGGCGCCGACGGATTGGGGTTGGATCATGTTGTTCGCTGTAGACAAAAAAACCCAGCCGGCTGGGAAACGCGGACTGGGTCGCCCTCGCTTTAGCCGGATTTATTGAGCGCCCGCAAGCTGTGGTTCAAATCGGCGCGTGAAGGCGAAAAATTAGCGTGGCCGTGCGCAATTGTCAAATTCGCCGGACGACCGGCTCATGCGGCGAACGCGATGCGGTCGCGCCCCTCGTGTTTGGCGAGGTACAGTGCATCATCGACCCGTTTCATGAATTCCGTCAGATCCTCGCCCGGGTGGTAGCTGCCCACGCCGAGCGAGACGGTGATGCGCAGCTCCCGGCCACTGATGATGAACGGATCGCTGCCGACGCAGGCGCGCAGCCGCTGGGCGTTGTCGCCTGCGGTATGAGGGCCGGTGTCCGGCAGCATCACGAGGAACTCTTCCCCACCCCAGCGCGCGCACACGTCGTACTCGCGCACCGACGCCGCGAGCCGTGCGGCGACGGCCGTCAGCGCCTGGTCGCCGAACTCGTGCCCCCAGGTGTCGTTGATGTCCTTGAAGTGGTCGATATCGATGATCGCGATGACGAACGAGCGGCCGCCCCTCTGGGCGCGGACATGCTCCTCGCGCAACCGCATCAGCGCATGGCGCCGGTTCGGCAGTCCGGTGAGGGCGTCGCGATGGGACAGCCATTCGAGGCGCTGGTTGAGTTCGCGCAGCATGCTCTGGTATTGGTCGCTGATGCGCACGATCTTTTCGAGCCTGCGCAGCTGACGCCGGTAATTGACGGCATGGCCGGCGCCGCGGTCGCGCTCCGCGGCCTGGTAGCGGTCGCTGATGCGGGTGATGCGCTCGAGTTGGTGGAGGTGGTCGGAAAAGGCGTTGTAGAGCTCGGCGAGCGGCGCGCGCAACGGATTGTCCCGGTGTTCGGCATCGGTCAGCAGCGCATCGATGCGTTCGGTCAGCGGGCGCTCGCCGGGCGGCAGGGGAAATCCTGAACTCATCGCTAGGAACCGGGAATGATCTCGAAGGGGAAGCTGTAGTCTTCCTTGAATTCGGCAGCCAGATCGGCGACGCGCTCGTTGTCACGGTCGTAGCGCCAATTCACCTCGACCGGCTGCCCCCGATCGTGCGCGTCCTGGAGGGCGTCGAAGATGTCCATCATCGCACGCACGCTGCTCGTGTTGAGATACAGCAGTTTCAGCTCGAGCGTCAGTGGCTGCAGGAGCTGGCCGAGAAAGCCGGCGATCCAGTCGAGGACCGGCTGGAACAGTTCGAAGGAATTTTCCGGATAGGAATCGCCGCTCATTTCCAGCCGCCCGGCTGCGCGGTCGGTGCGGATGAGGGGAGTTGATTCGGTGGCGGGAATCTCGAAATCGTTCACTTCGGACCTCAGTTCAAATCACCACGCGCAGGCTGAAGAAGGCGTGTTGGGAGTCAAGGGGTTTTACGCCGCAGGCGAGCGGCTGGCTCGCGCGGCGCGCCAGGTCGATCAGCCCGAGTCCGGCGCCGGTCTTCGCCTCCGGGTCGCGGGGTTTGCGCATCTGGGTCTTGAACGCGGCTTTCAGCGCGGCCTTGTCGAGTGCGGCGAGTTCGCCGATGCGCGCGACCAGCGCCTCGCCATCGTCATGGAGCACGACATTGCCGGCACTGACCACGTAATGCCCCGCCTCGTCGCGGGAAACGATGATCGTCGCTTCGGCCGCGGCCCCGCTCACGCCGCTCGACGCGGCGTAGTGGCGGATGTTCTGGCTCAGCTCGATATATGCCGAAAAAACGTCGGTGATCGCCGAGGGGGATTCGGCGAGCCCCTCCATGTGCTTGCGCAGGGCCTTGCCGATCTCCTCCATCAGCGTGGCCGAGAACGGGCCGTTGAAGCCCAGCATGATTCCCTGGCGCGAGAACGCTTCGCGCAGGGACAACACATCCACCTCTTCCATTCTCACCCCCCGGAAACGGGGTCGGGCGCGGCGGCCCGACCGGGAACACGAAAACCGATCACCGCGATGTCATCGCGCTGCGGACAGCTTCCCTGGTGATCGGCCAGGCGTCGCCGCAGCGCTTCTTCCTGGCTCTTCATCGGCTGCGCCGCGATCCCGCCCAGCGCGTCTGCGAAGCGGCGATTGCCGAAGCCGTAGCCGCGTTCGCCCCCGGCCTGGTCCAGGAACCCGTCGGTAGTCAGATAATACGTGCAGCTGGGGCCGTCGGCGAGGATGACATTCTCGTAAATCGCGCGCCGCCGCTCGCCGATGCTGCGTCGGCTGCCGCGAATCTGCTCGCACCGCGTGCCCTCGCAGCGGTAGAGCTCGGCGTGCGCGCCGGCGAAGGTTACGCGGCCGGTCGCGAGGTCGACGTGGCACAGGCCCACGTCCATGTTGGTCGCGAGGTGGCGGCTCGCGGCGTCGCCCGGCAGCAGCGTACGCGTCGCGCTGTCCATGCGCCTCAGCAGGGCCGCGGGATCCGACAGTCCGAGTTCCTGGACGGCCAGGTCGAAGCCGGCGTGCGCGATCATCGTCATGAACGCGCCGGGCACGCCGTGCCCTGCGCAATCGACGATGCCGATGAGGAACTGCCCCGGCGCCTCGCGGAACAGGTAGAAATCTCCGCCGACGGTGTCGCGCGGCTGCCACAGCACAAAGTGGTCGTCGGGCAGCGCGCGCAGCAGCTCACGGTGCGGCAGCATCGCGTGCTGGATCAGGCCGGCGTAGCGAATGCTGTCCTGGATCTGCCGGTGCGTCGCGGCAATGCGGTCGTGCGCCTGCGCGAGGTCGCGGGTGCGTTCGGCGACCCGGCTTTCCAACTCGCTGGTGTGGGCGTCGATCTGGCGCGCCATGTCGTCGAAGGCGCGCGTCAGGGAGCCGAGTTCGTCGCTGCGGCGCGTACGCAGGCGCTGGCGGTAATCGCCCGCGGCGATGCGCCGCGCGGAGTCGGTCAGGCGCACCAGGGGCCGCAGGATCAGCCGGTCGACGCCCATGCTGACGGCGGCCGCGAACAGCAGCAGCAGCGCGATCGCGCCGAGCGCGAGCGGCCACAGCACGGTTTCGTCGATGACCTGCGCGGCGCCCAGGTCGACGGCGGTGATCACGTACCAGTCGAGCTCCGGCACGTAGGCTGCACCGAGGACGCGCGGCTGGCCCTGCAGATCGACGCGCAGGACGCCGCCGCCGCTGCCCGGCGCCTCGCGCAGGCCCGCGAGCATGCCGTCCAGCGCTTTGCGGTCCGCGCCGTCCTCGACGAGCCCGTGCAGCGTGCGCCGGGGGGCCGCCTTGGTCAGCGCCGCGTACTCGATCAGGGACTCGTCGGGGTGGGCGAGGATCGCGCCGTCGCCGTTGATGATGAAGTTCGTGACGCCCGAATCGACGGTGCCGACGAAGGTGGCGAGAAAGCGCGTGAGGTCGAGGCCGGAGCCGGCCAGGCCGAGAATGCGCCCGCCTTCGTCTTCGCGCACCAGCACGTTGAACCAGACTTTCGTGACCTTGAGCTTTTCGTCGACGTTGACGTTCAGTGCATACGGGCGTGCGTCGCGGACGGTGGCGAAATACCACCCGTCCTTGGGGTCGCCGCGCTGCAGCGTGTAGCTCGGCTTCACCCAGGCATCGGGCGCGGTGCCGTCGCTGAAGTAGTAGTGCCCGCTGTCATGGGCGATGAGGAACACCGAAGCGTCGGTGAACGCGCGCCGGAACCGTTCCGCATCGACGCCCGCCTGCCCCGAGGCGTCTCCGCCGCGCAGGAAGCGCCGCACGCTTTCGAGTTCGGCGAGCCGCTGCGACAGGCTCAATTCGCGCGTGATCAGCGTGACCAGCTTCTGCGCCTGCAGCAGCGCGTGGTTGCGCGCGAAGCCGGCGCCGAAATGATCGCGGAAGGCGTCGAGGCCAGCCCGTCCGGCCAGCAGCGCGAACAGCAACAGCAGCGCGAGCAGCGCCGCGAGCCACAGGCCCGATTTCCACCGCAATCCCAAATCCGCTCCCCCCTGTTGTCGCGGTAGTGCGCCGCCTTACCCTGGCAGTCGCAGCACCGCCTCGCGTATCTTCGACTGCTCGTCCATCTTCAGGATGCGCTGCACCCGCGGCGCGAGTTCGCCGACGTCGGCGCGCAGCACCTGCTGCTTGATCTCGAGGATGTTGCCGGGATGCATCGAGAAATTGCGCAGGCCCATGCCGAGCAGCAGCAGCGTGTAGGCCGGGTCGCCTGCCATCTCGCCGCATACCGATACCGGCAGGCCGAAGCGTGCGCCAGCCTGGATCGTGCCGCTGATCAGCTTCAGCACTGCCGGGTGGAGCGGGTCGTACAGATGCACCACGGCCTCGTCCGAGCGGTCGATCGCGAGCGTGTACTGGATCAGGTCGTTCGTGCCGATCGACAGGAACGACAGGCGCCGGATGAACATGCCGAGGGCGAGCGCGGCCGCCGGCACTTCGATCATGCCGCCCACGGCCATCCGTTCGTCGAAGTTGATCTGTTCGGCGCGCAGTTCGGCCTTGGCCTTGTCGATCAGCATCAGCGTCTGGTCGATTTCGTGCGCATGCGCGAGCATCGGGATCATGATCTGCAGCTGGCCGTGGACGGAGGCCCGCAGCAGCGCACGCAACTGCGTCTTGAACATCTGCGGTTCGGCGAGCGAATAGCGGATCGCGCGCAATCCGAGGGCCGGATTCGGTTCGAAGCGCGCGCCGACGCCGTTGAGCGCCTTGTCCGCGCCGACGTCGAACGTGCGAATCGTCACCGGCTTGCCGGGCATCGACTTCAGCACGGCGCGATAGGCTTCGTACTGTTCCTCCTCGTCGGGCAGCGCGTCGCGGCCGATGAACAGGAACTCGGTGCGGTACAGGCCGACGCCGTCGGCATTGACGGCCTTGACCTGGTTGAGGTCCTTCGGCCCCTCGATGTTCGCCAGCAGGTTGACGTTCTCGCCGTCGAGCGTCGTCGCGCGCGTGTCCTTGAGCCGGTTGAGCTTCGAGCGCTCGACTTCGAGCTCGGTGCGGCGCAGCCGGTATTCCTCGACGATATGCTCGTCGGGTCCGACGATGACGACGCCGCGCGTGCCGTCGATGATCAGGAGCTCGTCCTCCTCGACGAGCTGGCGGATGTGGTGCAGGCCGACGACCGCCGGGATGCGGAGGCTGCGCGCGACGATCGCAGTGTGGCTGGTCGGGCCGCCGACGTCGGTGACGAAGCCGCCGATGTTGTGGTCGCGAAAACCGATCGTGTCGGCCGGCGACAGGTCGTGCGCGACGACGATCGTGCCGAGCCCGTCGCGGCGTTTCGGCGGCAGGTGACCCGGATGACCGAGCAGCACCTTGACGAGGCGCTCGACGACCTGCACGACGTCGGCCTTGCGTTCGCGCAGATAGGGATCCTCGATCTGCTCGAACTGCTCGACGACGTGCTCCATCTGCTGAACGAGTGCCCACTCGGCGTTGCAGCGACGCGCTTCGATCAGTTCGCGCGCGGCGTCGACAAGCATTGGATCGGACAGCATCATCAGCTGCAGATCGACGAAGGCGCCGACCTCGCTGTGCGACTGGCCCGCGGTCGCGGCGGCCTTGAGGCCGATCAGCTCGCCCTGCACCGTCGCCACCGCTTCGTCGAGGCGGTCCATTTCCTCGGGCAGGTATTTGCTCGCGACGTGGTAGTGATTGACCTCGAGCATCGCGTGCGAGACGAGATGGACGTGGCCGATCGCGATGCCCTGTGAAACCGGCAGGCCGTGGATCGTGAACGGCATGGCTTACTCTCCCTCGCCGAATCGGTCCGCAATCAGCTCCAGGATTGCCTCGAGGGCGGCGTCCGCATCCCGTCCCGAGGTATCGACGACGATCCGCGATCCTTGCGCGGCGGCCAGCATCATCACCCCCATGATGCTTTTGGCATTGACGCGGCGGCCGTTGCGCTCGAGCCAGATGTCCGCGCCGTAGCTGCTCGCCGTCTGCGTGAGTTTCGCCGACGCGCGCGCGTGCAGGCCCAGTTTGTTGATGATTTCGGCTTCAGCTCTCGGCATCGCGGATCCGCCTGGTCACTGGATGTGCACTACGCCGTCGCAGCCGCCCGAGACGGCGCGCTGCACCAGCGTGTCCATGTCCCGTTCGCGGTAGGTCAGCACGCGCAGCAACATCGGCACGTTGACCCCGGCGATGACTTCGATGCTCCCCGGCACCGCCAGCTTTGCCGCGATGTTCGATGGCGTCGCGCCGAACACGTCGGTCAGCACCAGTACGCCGTTGCCGCTGTCGGCCCACGCGAGCATCTGGCGCGCGAGCGGCAGCATGTCGACGGGATCGTCCTGGGCGGAGACGCCGAGCTGTACGGTTTGCCTGGGGCGTTTGTTGAGCACGTGGCTCGCGCACTGGATCAGCGATTCGCCGAGCGTGCCGTGCGTGATGAGGAAGATGCCGATCATGGGTCGTCGCTCGATAGGTTCCGACGATTGTAGCCGACGACGATGGCGATTCCGCGAACCGCGTCCACGAACGCGTGCTGGCCCGCGCGGTGCAACTCCCCGCGGGCCAGCGGCGCAGGCGTTCAGCGGACCGCGTGCAGGAAGTGCAGGTGGCGCTCGTACTGGTCGAGCACGTCGTTGATGATGCTCGGCCGGCTCCAGCCCATGATGTCGTAGTCCTGGCCGCCCTCGCGCAGGTGCACCTCGGCGTGGTAGTACTTGAGCGCCTCGGCACGGTCCGCGCGGGTGTCGCGCAGCACGAACGACGGGGGATCGTACGCGCGCGGGTGGATCGAGTAGAAGAAATCGACCTCGTCGCCGTGTAAGATCTCGAGCCACACCCGGCCACCGTCGGCGTCGTCCTCGCTCGTGCGCGCGTCCCGACCCTGCTTGCGCAGTTCCGCCGCGACCTCCTCAAGCGCGGGCTGGACCGTCTCGGCAAGGAAGCGGCGTACTTCCTGGCGCCCCGGCTGATGCACGATCGTGCGCAGCCGCTGCTGCCAGCCGAGCGGCGAGTGCGGACCGTGCGGCGTCACGCGCGCGTCGCGCAGCGACATCCGCTTGACCATCTCGATGCGCAGCGCGCGCACGAGGCCCCAGCACATCAGGATCATCACGATCGCGAACGGCAGCGCGGCGGCGATGGTCGCGGTCTGCAATGCGCCGAGGCCGCCCGCGATCAGCAGCGCCGCGGCGATCACGCCCTCGATGACCGACCAGAACACGCGCTGCCAAAGCGGCGACGTGTCGTGGCCGCCGTTCGTCAGCATGTCGACGACGAGCGAACCCGAATCGGACGACGTCACGAAGAAGGTCACGACGAGAATCGTCGCGAGCAGCGACGTGACGCCGGACAGCGGCAAGTGCTCGAAGAACTGGAACAGCGCCACCGACGTGTCCGCGGCCACCGCGTCGGCGAGCTGCGTGACGCCCTGCATCATCACGAGATGGATCGCGGTGTCGCCGAAGAACGTCATCCACATGAACGTGAAGCCCACCGGCACGAGCAGCACGCCGATGATGAACTCGCGGATCGTGCGCCCGCGCGACACGCGCGCGATGAACATCCCGACGAACGGCGACCACGCGATCCACCACGCCCAGTAGAACAGCGTCCAGCCGCCAATCCAGCCCGTCGGCTCGTACGCGTACAGGTTGAAAGTCATCGCGAACAGGTTCGACAGGTACATGCCAGTGTTCTGGACGAGCGTCTGCAGCAGGAACACCGTCGGCCCCGCGACGAGCACGAACGCGACGAGCAACACCGCGAGGACCATGTTCAGCTCGGATATGCGGCGAATCCCGCTGTCGAGGCCGAGCCCGACCGACAGCGTCGCGATTGCGGTGATCGCGGCGATCAGCACGACCTGCACGCCGATCGACGTCGGCACGTCGAACAGATAGCTGAGGCCGGCGTTGACCTGGATCACCCCGAAGCCGAGCGAGGTCGCGACGCCGAACAGCGTGCCGAGCACGGCGAAGATGTCGACGACGTGGCCGATCGTGCCGTGGATGCGCTCGCCGACGAGCGGATACAGCGACGAGCGGATCGTCAGCGGCAGGTCGTGGCGGTACGCGAAATATGCGAGCGACAGCGCGACGACCGCATAGATCGCCCACGCGTGCATCCCCCAGTGGAAGAACGTGATGCGCATCGCCTGACGCGCCGCGGCGGCGGTCTGGGGATCTCCGACGGGCGGCGTCGTGTAGTGCATGATCGGCTCGGCGACGCCGAAGAACATCAGGCCGATGCCCATCCCGGCAGAGAACAGCATCGCGAACCACGATACGTAGCTGTAGTCGGGCGTGCTGTGGTCCGGGCCGAGCTTGATGCGGCCGAAGTTCGTCAGCGCGAGGACGACGACGAACATCAGGAAGCCGGCGACGGCGAGCACGTAGAACCAGCCGGCCGACTCGAGCGTCCAGTCGCGCATCGCGCCGAACATTTCGGTCGCAACCTCCGGCGCCGCGACGCAGAAGCCGACGAACGCGAGCGTCAACAGGCTCGACGCGAAGAACACCGGAGGATTGATCAGGACGCGCGGGGGGGCGCCGGCGCGAGTGGAACTGTCTGCCATGGCCTTTTTCCTCTGCGGGCGTAGGGACCGGTGCCGCACGCCGGACCGGGGCTCGAGCGAACGTGTGGACCGCCGCAGTCCGACGCGTCGGACGAGCGGCTCGGGAAATTGCGCGAGGCGAAATTGTATCGAACGTATTCCGACAAATGTATACGCGCGATCGGTGGGAAGGCGGGCCCACCCGGATCGGTCCTCTGAGGAGCGCAGCGCCGCGGGCGGGTCAGAGGCTGTGACAGGTTGCGCCGAGGTAGGCCGCGACCCCCCGCGCCGCGGACGTACTCGGGCGGGTGACCGGTCACCGTCGCGCTCGTGCCGTGCTCGCCGCCTGTGGCGCGAGCACGGCCGACAGCGCGAGCAGCAGAATTCGAAGTCTTCATGACCGGCACGACACCGGCCGCCGCTCGTCGCTGGCGCGGTCCGTCCGTCATCCGCGAATATACGAATGTGATTATTCAGCGCAAGCGGAAATGCGGAGCGGATCGCAGCCCGCTGCCGTCCCGAGTCTTACTCGAGGCCCTGGCTCGCGAGGTATTCCTCGTACGTGCCGCGGTAGTCGGTGATCGTGCCGTCGAGCCGGATCTCGATGATGCGGGTCGCGAGCGAGGACACGAACTCGCGGTCGTGCGAGATGAAGATCAGCGTGCCGGAGAACTTCTCGAGGCCGGTGTTCAGCGACTCGATCGATTCCATGTCGAGGTGGTTCGTCGGCTCGTCCATCAGCAGCACGTTCGGCCGCGACAGCATCAGCTTGCCGAACAGCATGCGGCCCTGTTCGCCGCCCGAAATGACGTTGACCGGCTTTCTCACGTCGTCGCCGGAAAACAGCAACCGGCCGAGCGTGCCGCGGATCAGCGTCTCGAGATCGCCGCCCTGCGAGTCGATGGTGACGCGCGCGTAGTCGGCGATCCATTCGGTCAGGCTCTGCGTGCCGGCGAATTCGGATGCATGGTCCTGCGCGTAGTAGCCGGGCTTCGCCTTTTCGGCCCATTTCACGGCGCCTTTCTGCGGAGTGAGGCCCCCCGCCTCGCCGCCGACGAGCAGCTTCATCAGCGTCGTCTTGCCGACGCCGTTCTCGCCGATGATCGCGACCTTCTCGCCGGCCTCGATCGCGATCGAGAACTTGTCGATCAGCGGCTTTGCCATGCCTTCGTACGCGAACGACAGGTTCTGCACTTCGCAGGCGAGGCGGTGCAGCTTGTCCTTGTCGTCGTAGTCGAAGCGGATCCACGGGTACTGGCGGCTCGAGGGCTTGACGTCCTCGGGCCTGAGCTTGTCGATGAGCTTGAGGCGGCTCGTCGCCTGTTTGGCCTTCGACTTGTTGGCCGAGAAGCGGCGCACGAATTCCTGCAGATCCTGGATCTTTTCCTTCGCGCGGGCATTGGCGGACTGCTGGCGCTGGCGCGCGAGGGTCGCCGCCTCCATGTAGTCGTCGTAGTTGCCGGCGTACACGGTGATCGTGCCGTAGTCGAGGTCCGCCATGTGCGTGCACACCTGGTTCAGGAAGTGGCGGTCGTGCGAGATGATCACCATCGTGCTGTCGCGCTGGTTCAACACGTCCTCGAGCCAGCGGATGGTGTTGATGTCGAGGTTGTTGGTCGGTTCGTCGAGCAGCAGGATGTCCGGGTTCGCGAACAACGCCTGGCACAGCAGCACGCGCAGCTTCCAGCCCGGCGCGACGTTCTTCATCGGGCCGTTGTGCAGCTCGGTGTCGATGCCCACCCCGAGCAGCAGCTCGCCGGCGCGCGCCTCGGCGGTATAGCCGTCGTACTCGGCGAACTTGCCTTCGAGCTCGGCGGCGTGCATGTAGTCGTCTTCGGTCGCCTCGGGGTTCGCGTAGATCGCGTCCTTCTCGACCATGCAGGCCCACATCTGCTCGTGGCCCATCAGCACCACGTCGAGCACGCGCACGTCCTCGAAGCCGAACTGGTCCTGCCTGAGGTAGGCCATGCGCTCATGCGGATCCTTCGACACGTTGCCGGCGGACGACTCGAGTTCGCCGCACAGGATCTTCATGAACGTCGACTTGCCCGCGCCGTTGGCGCCGATCAGGCCGTAGCGGTTGCCCCCGCCGAATTTGACGGAGACATTCTCGAACAGGGGCTTGGCCCCGAACTGCATGGTGATGTTGGCTGCAACGAGCACGGCGAATCCTGATTTTCAGATAAAACAAAGCTTTGCATTATAGCGCAGAAGGTTGCGACGTGCCGGGGCCGCCGCCGCAGTGTGGAATCTGAGCCCATTTTTTGCATACGGATCTGGTGCCGCGGCGTTGTCGGCGTCAAACTTCCAGCATGTCGCCGATCCGCCAGCTGCCGCCCTCCCCGCTTGCCGCCTTTCGCACGGTGGCCCTGGGCATCGGGCTGCCCCTGTTCGGCGTCGGATTGCTGATGGCGGGGCTGCTCGGGGTCGTGTCATATGGCGTCCTGCCCTCGGTAGAGTCGCTGCGCAGTCGCGACTGGCAGCCGGTCGAGGCATCGATCGAATCGGTGAGCCTGCATGGGCCGCCGTCGAGTCTGCATCCGCCGCTCGATTCGGTGCACATCCGCTATCGCTACCGCGTCGGGGACACCGACCATGACGGCGTCCACTACGACCCGCACGACGGGCAGTACGCGCACGACTCGAGCCAGTCGATCGTCGCCGATCTGCAGGCTTCGCCGAGAATCACGGTGTGGGTGAATCCCGCCGATCCGGGCGATGCGATGGTGTTCCGGGAACTGCGGTGGGCGGTGTTCCTCTTCACGTTCCCGGCGCTCGCACTCGCGCTGGTGGGCGCGCTGATGCTTTTTGCCGGCATGCTCGCGTGGAGCCAGGCGAAGCCCGGCTGGCGGCCGGGCAAGCCCGACCAGCCTTAGCCGTGCGAGTACGCTACAAAAAACGGGCGATGAAGCACGGTGCCGCGCCGCGGACAGCAGCCGGCAGCGGCAGCCATACGCGCCGCCCGGCGCCGGGGACGCGCCCGACAGGTGCGCCGGCAGCATCCTCGAGACGTTCGAGGCGCACCGTGTCGTTGCCGCCCGGATGCACGAACTCGATCCGGTCGCCGACGCCGAAAGCGTTTTTCACCTCGACTTCGGCGAGGCCGCGCGCCGTATCGAAGCCGAGCACTTCGCCGACCAGCAGGCTGCGCCCGGATTCGGAGTGGCCGCGCAGGTAGTTCTGGTGGTCGGGCGTGTGATGGCGCTCGTAGAACCCGTCGGTGTAGCCACGGTTCGCCAGTCCTTCGAGTTCGCCGAGCAGGCGCAGGTCGAACGGCCGGCCGGCGACGGCGTCGTCGATCGCGCGGCGGTACGCCTGGCTCGCGCGCGCGACGTAGTACGGGCTTTTCGTGCGGCCCTCGATCTTCAGCGAATCGACGCCGATTGCGACGAGCCGCGCGACGTGCTCGACCGCGCGCAAGTCCTTCGAGTTCAGGATGTAGGTGCCGTGCTCGTCCTCCTCGACCGGCATCAGCTCGCCGGGCCGCGTGCCTTCCTCGATCAGCCACACGCGCTCGCTCGCCGCGTGCCGCGGGCCGCCGCCGAGTCCCGCGGCCTGCGGCACGCGGTGCACGTCGCCGCTGTCGTCCTCGGCCGCGTCGTGGACTTTGTAGTCCCAGCGGCAGGAGTTCGTGCAGCTGCCCTGGTTCGGGTCGCGGTGGTTGAAGTAGCCTGACAGCAGGCAGCGGCCCGAGTAGGCGACGCACAGCGCGCCATGCACGAACAGCTCGAGCTCGACCTCCGGGCAGGCGTCGCGGATCTCGGCCACTTCGTCGAGCGACAGTTCGCGCGACAGGATGATCCGCTTGACGCCGATCGAGGCCCAGAAGCGCACCGCCGCGTAGTTCGTCGTGTTCGCCTGCACCGACAGGTGGATGGCGACGTCCGGCCAGCGCTCGCGCACCATCATCATCAGGCCGGGGTCGGCCATGATCAGCGCGTCGGGACCGAGCGCGACGACCGGTTCGAGGTCGGCGAGAAAGCTGCGGACCTTGGTGTTGTGCGGGTAGATGTTGTTGACGAGGTAGAAGGCCTTGCCCGCGGCGTGCGCCTCGTCGATGCCCTGCGCGAGCGCCTCGATCTTGCCGAAGCTGTTGTTGCGTACGCGCAGCGAATAGCGCGGCTGGCCGGCGTACACGGCATCCGCGCCGAACGCGAAAGCGGTGCGCATCATCTGCAGCGAACCGGCGGGAGCAAGGAGTTCGGGGGACGGGCGTAACGGGGGGCTGGCGGTCATGGTTTGGGCGTCTGGCAAACCGGCATTCTAGTGGTCCGCAGGCATGACGGAAATCGGCGCTCCGACCCTGAACGCTCCGGGGCCCGCCAGCGGGGGGCGCAGCGCCACGACGGGCGCCTGCGCGCCGGCGCTCTCCGTCAGTGCCGGGTGACCGGCACCGACAGCGGTTCGGCCGGCCACACGCCGCGTGCGATCGTGCGGGCATCCTGCAGCACCAGCCAGCTCTGCTGGCGGTAATGGGGCAGCGGCCGGGTCGCGTTGGCGAGTGCCTGCGCGCTGTCGGCGGCGACGATTCCCAGCGGGGTGCCGGATGGCAGGCGCAGCGTCCAGGCGCGGACCGTACCGCGGTGCGCGACTTCAGGCGGCGCGAGCGGCAGATCGTGGCGCGCCAGCCAGCGGCCGATCCGGGCTTCGTCCCCGATCACGAGCAGCGGGTCGGGGCCGGGCGCGACGTCGGCCGCGTGCGGGGCGGCGGCATGGTCGAGCAGCCGGGCCGCGAGTGTGCGTGCCGCCGACGTGAACGCGTCGTCGCCGAGCGTCAGCAGTTCGGTGCGCCGGTCGAACTGCAGTTCGCGCAGGGTCGGCGGCGTTTCGCGGCGATGGAGGCGCCGCAGGATCAGGCTGTCGGGGTCGAGCGTGACGCGCGTCGCGCTGTCGCCCGGATCGAGCTCGATCTCGAAGTCCTGCCGTGCCTGCTCGAGACGCACGCGGCGCAGCGTCGGCCCGGCGCGGGTGTCGATTCGCAGCGGAACCTCGAGCACGTACGGCGGGACGTTTTGCGCGAGCGTCACGCCGACGCCGTCGCCCGCATCGCGTCCGCCGCTCAGCGCGATTTCGGCGAGGCCGGTGCGATCGAGCCATTGGGTGAAGAAAGGTTCGAGCAACTGGCCGGAGGCCGCTTCGAACGCGACGCGCAGGTCGTCCCAGTCGGCGACACGGAAGCGCTGCGTCTGCCAGAAGCGCCGGATGGCGCGATCGAACGCCGGCTCGCCGATGCGGTCGCGCAGCATCACGAACATCATTGCCGCCTTGCCGTAGCCGACCGCCTGGTCGAGGCCGTGCATGCGCGAGGTGAAGGCCGCCAGAGGCCGGTCGGCGCCCGATGGAATACCCGACAGGTCCCTCAGCCAGCCCTGGCGCATCGCGCGCGCCTTGTCGGCGCCGGCGCGCTCGGCGTAATGGTAGTCGGCCATGAAGGTCGTCAGCCCTTCGCTCCAGTTGCCGCTCGCGTAGTCGGGATAGACGCCGTTGCCCCACCAGTTGTGCAGCACCTCGTGGCCGAGCGACGTGTCCTTGATGAACGGCAGTTTCAGCACCTCGATGCCGAGATAGGTCAGCGTCGGCATGCCGAAGCCGGTCGGCGTCGGGCTCGACACGACGGCGAAGCTGGTGAAGGGATAGGGGCCGATCCAGCTTTCGTACAGCGCGAGATAGTCGCGCACGGCGTCGAGATAGCCGGCGGCCAGCGGCGCGAGCTCGCCATGGAAATAAGTGCGCAGCACGATCGGCCGCCCGTCGCTCGAACGCACGTGCTGTTCGCTGATCCGGTACGGCCCGGCGATCAGGTCGATGCCTTCGGCGGGGTGCGGGAAATCGAACCGGGCGACAACCCGCCCGCCGCGCGCGGACTCCGACTGCAGGTGGCCCGCGACGAGGCCCTGCTGCCCTGCGGGAAGGTCGAGGCTCAGCGTGAACGCGTGCAGCAGGGCGCGACCTTCGCGTGCGACCAGCGGATACCAGGCGCTGGATGACGGCAGGAAGCTCCCGCGAGGATCCGCAACGGGTTCCTGCGTGCCGAGCGTGTCGCGGTGTTCGACGTCGGGCGCAAGGCCCGCGAGCGTGCCGTGCCAGGACAATGCAAGGGTGCGTCCGGCCACTCCCGCGGGAACCGACCACCGCTGCAGCGCGCCGTGACGGTGCGGCCGAAGCTCGACAGGCTCCCCGTCGATGCGCAGCGGGCCCGCCTCGAAGCGGGGGTTCAGCAGCAGTTCGAACGCGGCTTCGCTGTCGATCGTGATCTCGGCCTCGCCGGACAGTTCCTGCCGGGCGGGGTCGAGGCGCACGGCGAGCCGGTAGGAGGCGGCCGGTTCGCTGGCCGCAGCCGCCCCGATCGGCGGCATCTGCGCCGAGGCGGGATTCAGGATCACCGGAAGCGGCAGCATGATCAGCAGTGAAAGGGCGTGAAACATTCGTCGGCGGCTCGCAGCGTCGCTCAGCACCCGTGCCGCCGGGCAGAAACACCCGGCGCACGTTCCCCTGCGGGACACGGACGGTGCTCCGGCCTGTGCACGACGTGGGCGGTGTTGCTGGGCGCGGAGTGCGCCGATGCGGTCTGCTGGGTCACGGTCGCGCTCCTGACGAGGCAACACCGGGCAACGAGCCCGACCAGTTTTGACGCAGGCGGAAGCGGGGAGGTTCCGGCCGATGATTATCCGGCCGGAAAAAGCTCCGGCGCCCGAAGGCGCCGGAGGGTCGAACGCAGGTGCGAACGCAGCTGAGGACGACGGCCGCGAGGCCGCCGTCGCGGAAAAATCAGGCGCTCTTTTTGTGCGTCGCGGCAGCGTTCGTTTCGATCGCCTTGATCGCCGCGTCGGCCGTCGCGGCGACGTTGGCTTCGGTGATTTCGACCGCCTGCCGGGTGGCCTTCGTCACGCTGTCATAGGTCGAGTTCGCCGCGGCAATTGCCGAGCGCATCGCGGCAACTGCCACCTCGCCACCCCCCGGCACGGCCTGGGCCGCTTTCTCGATGGCAATGATCGCAAGCTTGTTCGCTTCCGCGAACTGCAATTCGTAAGGCTTGAGGCACTCTTCGAGACTCTGCGCGACGATCTCGTAGCCGCTGCGATAGTACGCGAGCGATTTTTGCGCGAACGGCTGGGCGAACGACGACTGCAGGTCCAGAATTTCCTTCGGATTCTTCGCCGCAAGCAGTGCGCGGACGAATCCGCTGCCGTCTTCCAGCGCGGAACGCGCCGTGTTCAGGTTCAGGGCAATCAGGCGTTCGACGGACTCGAAGGCGGTGGTCGCGGATTTCAGGTACGTGTCGAGCGCGGGCTTGGCGAGGGCGCTGAGCTGGTCGGGGGTCTTGGTCATGGCAGGCTCCTGGAGGGGTCGAAACATTCGGCAATCGCAGGCAGGCCCGACGTCGGGGCGGCTCATCCTGCTGCAGTGCACAATTCCATTGTAGTCGCAAGTCGCGACGGGTCAAGATGTTTTGTGCATTGCAACATTTGTTAACGAAGTACCGGTTCAGGCGTTGCTGCCGAAACCGATCGGCGCCGGCGCCAGCTTCAGGATCCGTTGGTATAACGCTTCGGCTTCTTCCCGCGGCTTGATGCCGAACAGCGGGTTGTCGTTCTCGCGGAACGCGGCCGCGATCTGGGCCCACTGCTCGGCATCGAGCACCCGTTCGGCGATCGGCAGAAAGACGTCTTCCTCGGTGCGCAGGTGCTCCCATTCCAGTTCCGCGTAGCGGTCGGCGGCAGCGAAGAACGCGTCGCGCGCCTCGCTGTCGCCACCCTGGAAAGCGACGAGCTGCTTCTTCAACTCGTCGACCATCGGATAGCCGAGCGCATGCTCGCGCTCGAGCCGCGCGATCAGGCCGTCGGCTTCGCGCGTGCGGTGCCGCACCGCAGCGAACAGGTACTTGTCTTCCTTGGGATGGTGCCAGCGGTCGGGATAGGACACGATGTAGTCGAGGATCGCGCGCAGCACCGCGAAATTCGGCGCCGCTCCCCGGCGCATCTCCTTGACGAGGTAGCGCAGCGAATACAGCACCGCGCTGATCGCGAGGTGCTCGTCCCTGATGATCTGGATGGCTTCCGGTTTCACGGCTGGACCTTTTTTCCCGGGCGGGACGGATTACACCCGCTCGATCGCGAGCGCGATACCCTGGCCGACGCCGATGCACATCGTCGCCAGGCCGAACCGCCCGCCGGTGGTTTCGAGCTGGTTCAGCGCGGTCGTCACAAGCCGTGCGCCGGACGCGCCGAGCGGATGGCCGATCGCGATCGCGCCGCCATTCGGGTTCACATTCGTGCCGTCGTCCGGCAGACCGAGCTGGCGCAGCACCGCCAGTCCCTGCGCGGCGAACGCTTCGTTGAGCTCGATCGTGTCGAAGTCGCGCACCGACATGCCGAGCCGCGCAAGCAGTTTCTGCGTTGCCGGCGCCGGGCCGATGCCCATGATGCGCGGCGCCACACCGGCCGCGGCGCTGCCGAGGACGCGGGCGCGCGGCGTGAGGCCGTGGCGCTTGACCGCCGCTTCGGAAGCCAGCAGCAGCGCACATGCGCCGTCATTGACGCCGGACGCGTTGCCGGCGGTGACGCTGCCGTCGGGGCGCACGACGCCCTTGAGCTTTGCGAGCGTCGCCAGCGTCGTGTCCGGACGCGGATGCTCGTCGGCTGCCAGCACGAGCGGCTCGCCTTTCTTGCGCGGCACTTCGACCTTCACGATCTCGCGCTCGAAGAAGCCGCGCTCGGCAGCGGCGGCCCAGCGCTGCTGGCTGCGCAGCGCGAATGCGTCCTGGTCGGCGCGGCTGACGCCGAAGTCGGTGGCGACGTTCTCGGCGGTCTCGGGCATCGAGTCGATGCCGTATTGCGCTTTCATCAGCGGGTTTACGAAGCGCCAGCCGATCGTCGTGTCCTCGATTTTCGCCGTGCGCGAGAACGCGCTGTCCGCCTTGCCGAGCACGAACGGCGCCCGGCTCATGCTCTCGACGCCGCCGGCGATCATCAGCTCGGCCTCGCCCGCAGCGATCGCGCGCGCGGCCATGCCGATCGCGTCGAGGCTGGAGCCGCACAGGCGGTTGATCGTGCTGCCGGGCACTTCGACCGGCAGGCCGGCGAGCAGCGCGGCCATGCGCGCGACGTTGCGGTTGTCTTCGCCGGCCTGGTTGGCGCAGCCGTAGAGCACGTCGTCGACGGCCTGCCAGTCGACGGCGGAGTTGCGCTCGACGAGCGCCTTGATCGGCAGCGCGGCGAGGTCGTCGGCGCGCACGCCGGACAGCGTGCCGCCGTAGCGGCCGAACGGGGTGCGGATCGCGTCGCAGATATAGACGGGGCGGGTCATGGCGGCTTTTCCTTTTCCTTCTGCGTTGATGGTCAGTAGGTTTCGACGTGGAAGCGTGCGTTGGCCAGCAGCTTCGGCCGCAGCGCCTCCCAGTCCGCGCCGTTCGCGCGACAGATGTCGCGGAACGCTTCGAGCACGCCCGATTCCATGCCTTTCAGGCCGCAGATGTAAATGTAGCAGTTGTCGTCGTTGAGCATCCGGAACACCTTGTCGGCGCGCTCGCGGATCGAATCCTGCACGTATTTCTTCGGCTCGCCGGGCACGCGCGAGAACGCGAAGTTGATGTCGATGAAGTCCTTCGGCAGCTTCTGCAGCGGGCCGAAGTACGGCAGCTCGGACGGCGCGCGCGCGCCGAAGAACAGCACCAGCTCGCCGCCTTCCTGCTGCGCGAGGCGGCGACGGCGGCGCTCGGTCATGGCGCGCATCGGCGCCGAGCCGGTGCCGGTGCAGATCATCATGATCGACGAACCGGGGTGGTTCGGCATCAGGTAGGTCGAGCCGTAGGGCCCCGTGACCTGCACCTTGTCGCCTTTCTTCAGGTCGCAGATGTAGTTCGACGCGACGCCGCGCGCGGGCTTGCCTTCATGGTCCTCGGTGACGCGTTTGACCGTCAGTGCGAGGTTGTTGTAGTGCGGACGCTCGCCGTTGCGCGGGCTCGCGACCGAGTACATGCGCAGCAGGTGCGGGCGGCCCTTGTCGTCGGTGCCGGGCGGGATGATGCCGATCGACTGGCCTTCGAGCACCGGGAACGGCGTCGAGCCGAAATCGAGCACGACGTGATGGATGTCGCTCGAAGCGTCCGCGTCGGTGAGCCGGTAATTGCCGGTGACGGTCGCGGTGATCGGGCGCGTCGGCGCGTACAGGTTCACGTACGGATGCGACGCGGACCACGGCGCGAGCGCCGGGCCGCCCTGGCCGGCGGTGGCGACGTCGGTGATGTGCTGCACTTCGGCCGGCAGCTCTTCGTCGGGGCGCGCGACGGCGAACGGCGCGTCGACGTTGTCGAGCTCGGTGGTGTCGGGCAGCACGTCCCACTTGAACTGTTCTTCGAGGCTGTATGGCTTGACGCGTTCGACGTTGCGCCATGAATCGATCGCGCCGGTGGGGCACGGCGGCACGCAGGCGAGGCAACCGTTGCAGATATCGAAATTGACGACGTAGTTCAGGTTGTCGTGCGTGATCGCATCGACCGGGCAGGTCTCCTCGCAGGTGTTGCAGCGAATGCAGATTTCCGGGTCGATCAGATGCTGCTTGGCGATTGCGTGCTCTACGGGCGCGTTCATGACTGTCTCTCTCCACTGGGGCGGGGGCGGGCCTGCGCCCGTCCCCCGTTTTTTCGATGGCTTAGTTGAAACGCACGTACTCGAAGTCGATCGGCTGGTTGTTGATGCCGCGACCCGGCGCCGCGATCCAGTTCGCGAACTTGCCGCGCTCGACGCACTGGCCCATCAGCGAATGCACGTACAGGCGGTCGCTCTCGGTCGGCAGCCAGTTGCTGTGCTGATGCGTCCATTCGGCTTCGGACAGCAGGCGGCCTTCCGGGCTGACATGCGAGCCGGCGAACATGCCGATGCGGCGGTTGAAGCCCTTGTGCGGCAGCGTGAAGCGGAAGTTGAAGCCGAATTTTGCCGGGATGCGGTTCCAGCGGTCGATGCCGGCCTGCACGTCCGCGATCCAGTCGTCGCGCAGGCGCTCGTTCAGCGCCGACAGCGCCGGCACGTGGCGGGTCAGGATCTGGTCGCCGGCGACGTCCATGACTTCGTATTCCGAGTTCTGCAGCTGGTGGTCGTCGCTGATCTTCTCTTCCTCGAAGCGGCCCTTCAGGCCGTTCGTGTAGTAGGTCGCGGCGTTCGACGACACTTCGGCGCCGTACAGGTCGCTGGTGACGCTGTAGTGGAAGTTCAAGTACTTCTGCAGCGTCGGCAGGTCGATGACGCCGGCGGCGCGCAGCTTCGCGGGATCGTCGGTGCCGAGCTCCTTCATCATCTCGCAGGTGCGCTGGATCACGCGGGCGACACCCGATTCGCCGACGAAGAGGTGGTGCGCTTCCTCGGTCAGCATGAACTTGCAGGTGCGCGCGAGCGGGTCGAACGCGGATTCGGCCAAGGAGGCGAGCTGGAACTTGCCGTCACGGTCGGTGATGAACGTGAACATGAAGAACGACAGCCAGTCCGGGGTCTTCTCGTTGAACGCGGTGAGGATGCGCGGGTTGTCCGCATCGCCCGAACGGCGCTCGAGCAGCGCTTCGCCTTCCTCGCGGCCGTCGCGGCCGAAGTGGGCGTGCAGCAGGTAGACCATCGCCCACAGGTGGCGGCCTTCCTCGACGTTCACCTGGAACAGGTTCCGGAGGTCGTACAGCGACGGCGCGGTGAGCCCCAGATGACGCTGCTGCTCGACCGAGGCCGGCTCGGTGTCGCCCTGGGTCACGATGATGCGGCGCAGCGTCGAGCGGTATTCGCCCGGCACGTCCTGCCACACGTCCTGGCCCTTGTGCTCGCCGAAGGTGATCTTCTTCTGGCCGTCCTGCGGCGCGAGGAAAATCCCCCAGCGGTAGTCGTGCATCTTGACGTGGCCGAAGTCCGCCCAGCCCTTCGGGTCGACGCTGACTGCGGTGCGCAGGTAGACCTCGTAGTTCGTCGAGTTCTCCGGGCCCATGTCGTCCCACCAGTTCAGGAACGACGGCTGCCACTGCTCGAGTGCGCGCTGAAGCGTCTTGTTTTCCGACAGGTTGACGTTGTTCGGGATCCGTTCGCTGTAGTTGATCATCTCTGTGCTCCTCAGGGTATTTTGTACGTATAGGGCTGCGTTGTGTTTACACGCGGTTCCAGTCGAACTGCGCCTTCTTGCCGGAACCGAAGAGCTTCAGCGCGCCGGTCGGGCCGACCGCGTTCGGGCGGTTGAAGATCCAGTTCTGCCACGCCGACAGGCGGCCGAAAATTCTCGTGTTCATCGTCTCGACCGGGCCGAAGCGCAGGTTCGCTTCCAGGCCGGTCAGCGCGTCCGGCGACAGCGCGGCGCGTTCCTCGATCGCGATGCGGATCTCGTCGGCCCAGTCGAGGTCGTCGGGGATCGCGGTCACGAGGCCAAGTTCCAGCGCTTCAGCCGGCGTCAGCAGGCTGCCTTCTTTCGCCTTCGCGGCCGCGACCGGCGCTTCTTCCTGGTAGAAGCGCGCGTCGATGCGCGACAGGCCGTTGGCCATCGGCAGCGGGCCGAAGTTCATCGCCGACAGGCCGATGCGGTTTTCGGCGTCGGCCGCGTCACGCATGTAGCTGCGGTCGGCGGCGAGCGCGATCTCGAGCAGCGTGCCGGCGAAGCACGAACCCGGCTCGATCAGCGCGTACAGGCTGCGCGACGACACGTCGATCCGGGACAGCGTGCGGCGCAGCATGCCGAGGGTCTCGCGGACGAACCAGTTGTCCTGGTTCGCGACTATCGTCGCGTCGAGGTCGAGCACGACCTGGGCGTCGCCCGTCGTGCGCAGCTGCCACAGGCCGATGTCGAGGTGGTTGGTGCGCAGGTTCAGGATCGCGTCGTCGAGTTCGCGCGCCATCTGCAGCGGCCACCAGTTGATGCCTTCGGCCTCGATTTCGGCGGCGGTCTTCGCGGTGACGGCGGACGGAGCGCGCACGGTAAGCGTCACGGTGCGCGCGGCCGCATCGATCGCGGCATCGACGAACTCGTAGTGGTAGCCGTTTTCGTCGTCAGTGCGCTCGAGGCGGGTGAGCTGCACGCCTTTCGCGTTGGCCGGGCGGTCGGACTGCGCGGCGAGCGCTTCGGCGCGCGCCTTGATGTGGTCGGCGAACTGCTGCTGCTTGACGACGTCATCGACGAGGCGCCATTCCTTGGCGCGGTTGCCGCGCACGCCTTCCGAGATCGTGCAGAAGATGTCGGCGTGATCGCGGCGCACGCGGCGCTTGTCGGTCACGCGCGTCAGGCCGCCGGTGCCGGGCAGCACGCCCAAGAGCGGCACTTCCGGCAGCGACACCGACGAGTTGCGGTCATCGACGAGCACGATCTCGTCGCAGGCGAGCGCCAGCTCGTAGCCGCCGCCGGCGGTCGTGCCGTTGCACGCGGCGAGGAACTTCAGGCCGGAGTACTGGCTGGAGTCCTCGATGCCATTGCGCGTCTCGTTGGTGAATTTGCAGAAGTTCACTTTCCACGCGTGGGACGACAGGCCCAGCATGTAGATGTTCGCGCCGGAGCAGAAGATCTTCGGCTTGCCCGAGGTGACGACGACGGTGCGCACTTCCGGGTGCTCGAAGCGCACGCGCTGCAGCGCGTCGTGCAGCTCGATGTCGACACCGAGGTCGTACGAGTTGAGCTTCAGCTTGTAGCCCGGGCGGATGCCGCCGTCCTCGTCGATGTTGAGCGTCAGCGTGGCGATGGCGCCGTCGGTCGACAGCGACCAGTGGCGGTACTTCGACGGCTCGGTACGGTAATCGACGCGCTCGACGGCGGTTTCCTGGTTCTTCGCGACTGCTTCCATCTCTGTCTCCTCTTCTCTCGTGGGGGGGTCAGCTCATTACGAGCTGGCGCAACTTCATGAAACTTTGATCGACCGTCTCGCCCGCCGTGTCGAGGACGGTGTCGGCCTTCGCATACAGCGGCTCGCGGGCCTCGAGGATGCGCTTGAGGTCATCCATCGCCTCGTCGTTGCCCGCCATCGGCCGCAGGTCGCCCTGTGCCATGACGCGCGCCATGTGTTCTTCCGGCTGTGCCTTGACCCAGATCGTCAGGCAGTTCGACAGCAGCAGCTCGAAGGTCTCGGGCTGTGATACGACGCCGCCGCCGATCGAGATCACCGCGCGGGGATGCTCGCGGATGACGCGTTCGAGCGTGCGTTTCTCGATGCGGCGATACCCCGACTGGCCGTACAGCGCGAAAATCTCGCGTCCCGGGATGCCGGTTTCCTTCTCGATCTCGCGGTCGAGTTCGATGAACGGCATGCCTTCCTCGCGCGCCAGCCGTCCGCCGAGCGTCGACTTGCCGGCCCCGCGCAGGCCGATCAGCGCGATGCGCTTGCGGCGCACCGCTTCGTCGTGGCCGAAGTCGCGCATCAGCCGGAACACCACTTCTTCGAGGCGGTGCTGCGGCAGGCGCTCGAGAAAGCGGCGGATCAGGCGGCGTTCGACCGTGTCTTCGGTTTCCGGCGCGAGCAGGTCGGTCAGCGACACGTCCAGCGCACGGGCGATGTTGTCGAGCAGCACGATCGACACGTTGCCTTCGCCGCCTTCAAGGTGCGCGAGGTGGCGTTCGGAGACGCCGGCCTCGCGGGCCACGAGCTTGCGGGTCATGCCGCGCCGGTCCCGGATTTCGCGCACCCGCCGGCCCAGCGTCGGCAGCAGCGTGGAGGCGCCGACGACGGTGTCGTCACGGTGATCCACTGGGTTCGCATCAGGGTCGGTCTTGAAGCTCATATTGGTTCCTGTTGCGCGGTTGCCTGTGCTGTTGTGTTGAACAATAGTGCAGGCGTTAAGCGACGTCAAGAGGTAAAGTGCATTTTGTTTTACACGATAATGAAGTGGATTGCAGAAACTATAGCAAGAGCCAGGAAATGGCGCTGCTTTGACGATAAAAAGTGCAGTATGAAGTGAGCTATCGAGCAAAATGATGCAGTAAAGTTCTTGACGGAAGATAAGGCGCGTGTATTCTATTTCCACGAGTTGCGCCCGGCGCGCGACCACCCAACCGGTCATCGACCCTTGAGCGTCCGGGTGCGATGCAGAAACAAGAGGACGAGGAGACAACGTGAAACTGGCTAATTACGTATACGGGCAATGGCTCGAAGGGGCCGGCGACGGCATCGCGCTGCAGGACCCGGTGACCGGCGAAGAACTGGTGCGGGTCTCATCCGAAGGTATCGATACCGCGCGTGCGCTGGAATTCGCCCGGAACACCGGCGGACCTGCGTTGCGGGCGCTCGGCTACGAAGGCCGCGCGGCGCTGCTCGGCGCGATCGTCGAAGTCCTGAGCGCGAAACGTGCAGAATATTTCGACATTGCGCTGCGCAACTCCGGCTCGACGGAAGCGGACGCCGCGTTCGACGTCGATGGCGCGATCTTCACGCTGAAAAGCTACGCGCGCGCCGGCAAGGCGCTCGGTCCCGCCCGCCATCTGAAGGAAGGCGCGCGCGTCGCGCTGGCGAAGACCGACGCGTTCCAGGGCCAGCATTTCCTGATGCCGCTCTCCGGCGTCGCGGTGTTCATCAACGCGTTCAACTTCCCCGCGTGGGGCCTGTGGGAAAAAGCCGCCCCGGCGCTGCTCGCCGGCGTGCCGGTGCTCGTCAAGCCGGCGACGCCGACCGCGTGGCTGACGCAGCGCATGGTCGAGGACGTCGTGCGCGCCGGCATCCTGCCCGCGGGCGCGCTGTCGATCGTGTGCGGCTCGGCGCGCGACCTGCTCGACCACGTCGGCGAATGCGACGTGGTTTCCTTCACCGGCTCGGCCGACACCGCGGCGCGCATGCGCACGCATCCGAACATCGTCGCCCGCTCGGTGCGCCTCAACATCGAAGCCGACAGCATCAATTCCGCGATCCTGGGGCCCGATGCGCAGCCCGGAACGCCCGAGTTCGATCTCGCGGTGAAGGAGATCGTGCGCGAGATGACGATCAAGACCGGGCAGAAATGCACCGCGATCCGCCGCGTCCTCGTGCCCACGGCGGCAAGCCGGCCGCTCGCCGACGCGGTCGCCGCGAAGCTCGCCTCGTACCGCGTCGGCAATCCGAAGAGCGAAGGCGTGCGCGTCGGGCCGCTCGTCAGCCGCGCGCAGCAGGCCGCGGCGCTCGAAGGACTGGCGAAGCTGCGCGAGGAATGCGAGACGGTGTTCGGTGGCGGCGGCGCGGATTTCGCGCCGGTCGATGCCGATCCGGCAGTCTCGGCGTTCGTGCAGCCAACGCTGCTGTACTGCGACAAGGGACTCGACGCCCGCTACGTCCATGACGTCGAAGTGTTCGGGCCGGTCGCGACGATCGTGCCGTACGCCGACACGGCAGAGGCGATCGCACTTGCGCGCCGTGGCCGCGGCTCGCTCGTCGCGTCGGTGTA
This sequence comes from Aromatoleum bremense, assembly GCF_017894365.1. NCBI lineage: Bacteria > Pseudomonadati > Pseudomonadota > Betaproteobacteria > Rhodocyclales > Rhodocyclaceae > Aromatoleum > Aromatoleum bremense. The sequence continues at coordinate 1,805,669 of NZ_CP059467.1, read as the reverse complement.
TTCGGGCGACGCGGCGTTCCTCGCCGAGCTCGTCCCCGGCATCGCCGACCTGCATGGGCGCGTGATGGTCGTCGATGCGGCGGTTGGCGCGAACCACACCGGCCACGGCAACGTCATGCCGAGTTGCCTGCATGGCGGGCCGGGGCGCGCCGGTGGCGGCGAGGAGCTCGGCGGCCTGCGTGCGCTGGCGACGTACCACCGCCGCTGTGTCGTCCAGGGCGGCCCGGCGCTGCTCGAAGCGCTGTCGCGCGACGCGGCCGACGCCGCGCTGCTCGGCAGCTGAAACCAGCTATAAATAATAAATTGCACCTCCAATCCCGACAGGAGATACCGACGATGACAGCCGAAAACTTCCGGGCGCTGATCGCGAACGTGACCGCACAGATCCAGGACCGGCCGCTCGACAAGCAACTCGAAGCATTCCTCAACGAACGCTTTCCGCCCGGCGGTGCGGAGTTCGAGGCGATTGCCGCCGCCTGCCGCGACGCCGTCGCCGCCGGCTGGATGTGCGAGCGCGAGCACGGCGGCATCAAGTTCGGCCGTGTCGTCAAGCCGTGCCCGGAGATCCACGACTTCAGCGTCGACGTCGTCGAGATGTCGGACGTCGTCGGGCCGCAGCACGCGCACCCGAACGGCGAGATCGACATGATCATGCCGCTCCAAGGCGACGCGAAGTTCGACGGCCACGGCGTCGGCTGGTTCGTCTATGGCCCCGGCAGCGTGCATCGCCCGACCGTCAGCGGTGGCCGCGCGTATGTGCTGTACCTGCTGCCGCAGGGCGCGATCGAGTTCACCCGCGCGGCGGCCTGAACCCGCGCGACCGATCGGCAACCGCACCGCATCCACGCCCGCCGGGATCGCTTCCGGCGAGGGCTTCAAACCAGGGAAAGCACCGGCGCCAGGACTGGTAACGGACGACACGACCCGGCACGAGCCGGGCAAACGGAGGAAAGACAGAATGCACACGCTCAGTGCGGCGCAGCCCGGCGCGGGTTCGCCGAAAGTCACCCTGCCCCGCGACTACAACGCGGCTGACGACCTGATCGGACGCAACCTGGCCGCCGGTCGCGGCAGCAAGGTCGCGTTCATCGACGACAGCGGCAGCTATACCTATGATGAACTCGCGGCGCGCGTGAACCGCTTCGCCAACACGCTCGGCGCGCTCGGCATCATGCGCGAGCAGCGCATCCTCGTGTGCGTCCATGACACGATCGATTTCCCGACGGTGTTCCTCGGCGCGATCAAGGCCGGCGTCGTGCCGGTCGCGGTCAACACGTTGCTGACCGCATCCGACTACGAATACATGCTCGGCGACAGCCGCGCGCGCATCGCCGTCGTGTCCGCGCCGCTCGCCGAGACGTTCGTGCCGCTGCTCGACCGCGTGCCGACACTCGAGCGCCTCGTCATCGCCGGCGTCGACCCTGCGCAGCAGCGCGACGACTCGCTCGCCGCGCTGATGGATGGCGCCTCCGACCAGTTCCGCACCGCGCCCACGACCTGCGACGAGCCGTGCTTCTGGCTCTACTCGTCCGGCTCGACCGGCGCGCCGAAAGGCACCGTGCATGTGCATTCGAGCCTGATCCAGACTTTCGAGCTGTACGCGAAGCCGATCCTCGGCATCCGCGAGGACGACGTCGTGTTCTCGGCGGCGAAGCTGTTCTTCGCCTACGGTCTCGGCAACGGCCTGACTTTCCCGCTCGCGGCCGGCGCCACCGCGGTGCTGATGGGTGAGCGGCCAACGCCCGAGGCAGCTTTCAGGCGCCTGCGTGAGCACCGCCCGACGATCTTCTACGGTGTACCGACGCTGTACGCGTCGATGCTCGCGAGCCCGGACTGCCCGAAAGGGGGCGAGCTTGCGATCCGCGTCTGCACCTCGGCCGGCGAAGCGCTGCCCGAAGATATCGGCCGGCGCTGGACCGAGCGCTTTGGCGTCGAGATCCTCGACGGCATCGGCTCGACCGAGATGCTGCACATTTTCCTGTCGAACCGCCCGGGTGAAGTCCGCTATGGCACGACCGGCAAGGCCGTGCCGGGCTACGAGCTGCGCCTCGTCGACGACGCCGGCTTTGTCATCGAGGGCGCGAACGAACCCGGCGAACTGCAGATCGCCGGGCCGACCAGCGCCGCGATGTACTGGAACAACCGCGCGAAGAGCCGCGACACGTTCCAGGGACCGTGGACGAGGAGCGGCGACAAGTACTCGCGCAACGCCGATGGCTACTACATCTACGCCGGACGCAACGACGATATGCTCAAGGTGAGCGGCATCTACGTGTCGCCGATCGAGGTCGAGTCGTGCCTGATCGAGCACGAGGCGGTACTCGAAGCGGCGGTCGTCGGGCACGAGGACGACGACCAGCTGATCAAGCCGAAGGCCTTCATCGTCCTCAAGCCGGGCGTGCGCGGCACGCCGGCGCTCGCCGAATCGATCAAGCAGCACGTCAAGGCGCATCTGGCGCCCTACAAGTATCCGCGCTGGATGGAGTTCGTCGACGAGCTGCCGAAAACCGCCACCGGCAAGATCCAGCGCTTCAAGCTGCGCGCGCAGGGCGCGGGGCGTTGATGGCGCGTCGACCGGGTCGTAAAGGATAATGGGACCGCATAGTCCCATTATCCCGATGACAGGAGGAACGATCAGTGAAGCATTCGCAACGACAGTGGCGCGGCCTTGCCGGCGCAGTCGCCGCAGCCAGCCTGGCCGCCGTGGCATTGCTGCCGGCGCTCGCGCAGGGCGCCGACAAGGTGAAGGTTGGACTGCTGCTGCCGTACACCGGCACGTACGCGGCGCTCGGCAACGCCATCGCGAACGGCTTCAGGCAGCATGTGGCCGAGCATGACGGCAAGCTCGGCGGGCGCGAGGTCGAGTACTTCCTCGCCGACGACAAGTCGGACCCGGCGACGGCGACGGAGAACGCGAGCAAGCTGATCAAGCGCGACGGCGTCGATGTGCTCGTCGGCACGGCGCATTCGGGCGCCGCGCTGGCGATGGCGAAAGTCGCCCGCGACACGAAGACGCTGCTGATCATCCCGACCGCCGGCAGCGACGAGCTGACCGGGTCGCTGTGCGCGCCGACCGTGTTCCGCACCTCGATGTCGACGTGGCAGCCGGCGTATGCGATGGGCAAGCTCGCTGCCGAGCGCGGCCACCGGAACGTGGTCACGGTGTCGTGGAAGTATTCCTTCGGCGAGCAGTCGGCCGCCGGCTTCAAGGAAGCGTTCGAGCAGGCCGGCGGCAAGGTCGCGAAGGAGCTCTTCGTGCCGTTCCCGAGCGTCGACTTCCAGCACCTGCTCGACGAGGTCGCGTCGTTGCGCCCCGATGCGGTGTTCGCGTCCTTCGTCGGCAGCGGCGCGGCGAAGTTCGTCAAGGACTACGACGCAGCCGGGCTGAAGGCGAAGATTCCGCTGTACGGCACGGGCTACCTCACCGAGGGCACGCTCGAGGCGATGAACGGTGCCGGCGAAGGCGTGCTGACGACGCTGCACTATGCCGACGACCTGCCGAACGCGAAGGATAAGAGCTTCCGTACGGCGTATGCCGCGGCGTACAGCACACAGCCGGACGTCTATGCGGTGCACGGCTATGACGCGGCGCAGCTGCTGCGCGCGGGCCTCGAGGCGGTCAAGGGCGGCAAGCTCGACCAAGCGGCGATGATCACCGCGATGGAGTCGGCGAAGATCGACAGCCCGCGTGGCGCGTTCACGATGTCGAAGGCGCACAACCCGGTGCAGGACATCTACCTGCGCAAGGTCGAAGGCCGCGAGAACAAGCTCGTCGGCGTCGCCCAGAAGGCGCTCGCCGATCCCGCGCGCGGCTGCTCCATGTAAGAAGCGCCGCCCGTTTTTTCATCCCCGCCGGTCCGCATGTTCCGGGTGTCCGACGCGGCCCCGGGCGGGGTGGCCCGACGCATGTCGCGTGCTGCCCGGCGCGGCAGGCAATAATCACAGGTTCAGGAAACATCGGGAGTTTGAAGTGAAACAGGTACAAGTCGGCGATACGCGCCTCGAGTATGTCCGCCTGCCGTCGGCGCATCCGCGCGAGGGCGCCCCGGCGATCGTGTTCCTGCACGAAGGCCTCGGTTCGGTCGCGATGTGGCGCGACTTCCCGCAGAAAGTCGCGGACGCGACCGGCTGCGAAGCGGTCGTCTATTCGCGCGCTGGCTACGGCCGCTCCGATCCGGCCCGGCTACCGCGCGACACGCGCTACATGCACGACGAAGGCCTCCACGTATTGCCGGCGCTGCTCGCCGCGCTGGGGCTCGAGCGGCCGATCCTGTTCGGCCATTCCGACGGTGCCTCGATCGCGCTGATCTGCGCCGGCGGCACCGCGACGCCTTTGACCGCCGTCATCGTCATGGCGCCGCACGTGATCGTCGAGGACATCTCGGTGTCGAGCATCGCGCAGGCGAAAGTCGCGTGGCACACCACCGACCTGCGCACGCGCTTGGCCAAGCACCACGCCGATGTCGAGGCAGCCTTCTGGGGCTGGAACGACATCTGGCTGCACCCGGATTTTCGCGCGTGGAACATCGAGGAATATGTCCCGCGCATCCTCTGCCCGGTGTTCGCGATCCAGGGCGAGGACGACGAATACGGCACGATGGCGCAGATTGAGCGCATCGCCGCGCAGGCGCCCGACGTGGAACTCGTCAAGCTCGCCGATTGCCGCCATTCACCGCACAAGGACCAGCCGGCCGCCGTGATCGACGCGGTCGGCGAATTCGTTTCCCGCATCCTCGAGGACTGAACATGGAATTTGTATGCAAGAAATCCATCCGCTTCCACCACTGCGACCCGGCCGGAATCGTCTTCTATCCGCAGTGCCTGGTGCTGTGCAACGAAGTCATCGAGGACTGGTTCGATGAAGGCATCGGCGTCGACTTCTACAAGCTCCATGCCGACATCCGGCGCGGCGTGCCGATGCGCCACCTCGAAGTCGATTTCATCGCGCCGAGCATGCACGGCGACGACCTGACATTCACGCTGGTCGTGAACCGCATCGGCAACACGTCGATGGACATCACGACGACCGCCGCGATGGGCGACGAAGTGCGCTTCCGCGCCAAGCAGACCGTCGTCTGGGCCGACCTCGGCGGTGCGCCGCGCGCGACGCCGATCGAAGGCGAATGGCGCGAGCGCTTCAGCCGCTTCCTCGCGTCGTCCTGAGCCCGAACGCAAAGCAGACAAATCAGCAACACCAGAAACAGACCCGCCCCCGCCCCCGCCCCCGCCCCTGGAACGACAGAGACAAGGACCGACATCATGGCCACGTATCAATGCACCGCGTGCTATTTCCCGTACAACGAAGCCGACGGCCTGCCCGACGAGGGCATTGCGCCCGGCACGAAGTGGGAAGACGTGCCCGCCGACTGGGTGTGCCCGGACTGCGGCACGCCGAAGGACAACTTTACCGTCGTCGAGGATTGAAAGCCCGGGACGGTTTCACACGAATGAAGGACCGGATGAGGCGCAATCGTGAGCACGAGCATGATCGATGAGAAGCAGCGCAGCGCGGGCGCACGCCCGGGCAAGGGATCCCGCGAACGATCGGCGGACCGGCCGCGACGGCGCGAGCCGCTGCCGCCGTCGGCACGGCTCGCCGCATCGGCCGCGCTCGCCGGCGAGACGCCTCGCGCCGACCGCCTGATCGAATACCTGCATCGCCTGCAGGACGAGCATGGCGCGCTGTTCGCCGACCATCTCGCCGCGCTCGCCGAGGCGCTGCAGCTCGCACGCGCCGAAGTCTATGAAGTCGCGAGCTTCTATCACCATTTCGACATCGTCCGCGCCGGCGAAGCCGCGCCGCCGGCGCTGACGGTGCGCGTGTGCGAGTCGCTCGGCTGTGCGATGGCGGGGGGCGTCGAACTTGCCGCGTCGCTCGCGACCCGGCTCGGCGCCGACGTGCGCGTGCAGCGTGTGCCCTGTGTCGGGCGCTGCGACTCGGCGCCGGTCGCGGTCGTCGGGCAGAAGCCGGTGCTGCACGCCGATGCCGACAGCGTCGCCGCGGCGGTTGCGGGCGGCGAGCGCGACGAGCCGCTGCCCGACGCGATCCGTTTCGACGCGTACCGCGCGGCCGGCGGCTACCGGCTGTGGCAGGCCGTGCGCAGCGGTGAAATCGCAGGTGATACGGTGATCGCCGCACTCGACGCCGCCGGCCTGCGCGGCCTCGGCGGCGCGGGCTTCCCGGCCGCGCGCAAGTGGCGCACGGTGGCTGCGCAGCCCGCGCCGCGGCTCATGGCGGTGAATATCGACGAAGGCGAGCCGGGCACGTTCAAGGACCGCCATTACCTCGAGACCGATCCGCACCGCTTCATCGAAGGCATGCTGATCGCCGCGCACGTCGTCGGCATCGACGGCATCTGGATCTACATCCGCGACGAATACCCGGCGCTGCGCCGGTTGCTCGCCGGGGAGCTCGACCGCGTGCGCGCCGCGTGGCCCGATCTGTCGCCGATCGAGCTGCGCCGCGGCGCCGGCGCGTATGTCTGCGGCGAAGAGTCGGCGATGATCGAGTCGATCGAAGGCAAGCGCGGCATGCCGCGGCTGCGCCCGCCGTACGTTGCCGAAGTGGGCCTGTTCGGTCGCCCGACGCTCGAACACAACCTCGAGACCCTGTGGTGGGTGCGCGATATCGTCGCACCCGCGCTTGCGGGCGGACCCGACCCGTTCGCGAGCCGTGGCCGCAACGGTCGCAAGGGGCTGCGCAGCTTCTCCGTCAGCGGCCGCGTTTTGAGGCCCGGCGTTGTCGTCACCGACGCCGGCATCACGCTGCGCGAACTCGTCGATGAACACTGCGGCGGCATGCTGCCGGGCCACGAGCTGTACGGCTATTTCCCCGGCGGCGCATCCGGCGGCATGCTGCCGGCGCGCCTCGCCGACGTGCCGCTCGACTTCGACACCCTTGGCGCTTACGGCTGCTTCATCGGCTCGGCGGCGATCGTCGTGTTCTCGCAGTTCGATCGCGCGCGCGTGCTCGCCGAAAACGCGATGGAATTCTTCGCGCACGAATCCTGCGGCCAATGCACGCCGTGCCGCGTCGGCACCGCGAAAGCGGCCGAACTGATGAAACAGCCGGCGTGGGACGCCGCGCTGCTGACCGAACTCGGAACGACGATGATGGACGCTTCGATCTGCGGCCTCGGCCAGGCTGCGCCGAACCCGATGCAATCCGTGCTGCGCTTTTTCCCGCACGAAGTCGGCGTCGCCGGCGAGAACAAGGAGGGCGCGGCATGAACGCTCCGACGAACCCGGTCCGCTTCGAACTCGACGGCCGCGAAATCGATGCGCAACCCGGCGAGACGATCCTGCTCGCAGCGCGCCGTGCCGGCGTCGATATCCCGCACCTGTGCTACACGGACGGCATGCGCGCTGACGGCAACTGCCGCGCGTGCGTCGTCGAGATCGACGGCGAGCGCGTGCTCGCGCCGTCCTGTTGCCGCGCCCCCAAGCCGGGCATGAAAGTCAGCGCGCAAAGCGACCGCGCCCGCGCGTCGCAGCGCATCGTGCTCGAACTGCTGCGCGCCGATGTGCCCGCCGCGGCCGAGAAACCCGACTCCGAGCTCGCGCACTGGTGCGACGAACTGGGCGTCGTCGGCTCGCGCTTCGCGCCGCGCGCGCAGCCGCTGCCCGATCGCAGCCACCCCGGCATCGCGGTCGACCTCGCCGCATGCATCCAGTGCACGCGTTGCGTGCGCGCGTGTCGCGAAGTGCAGGTCAATGACGTCATCGGCCTCGCCCGGCGCGGCGCGGCTACTGCGATCGTGTTCGACTTCGACGATCCGATGGGCACGTCCTCGTGCGTGGGCTGCGGCGAATGCGTGCAGGCCTGCCCGACCGGCGCGCTGCTGCCGGCGGCACTCGCGGATTTTCCGGGGCAGACCGCCGGCGAACCCGTCGCGGTGCACGGTGCCTTCGCCGGGAAGCCGGCGCCGGTCCCCGCGCCCGCCGAGCCGGCAGCGCTGGTTGGCGAGCCCGCGATGCGCGCGATCGATTCCCTGTGCCCGTACTGCGGCGTCGGCTGCCAGATGACCTACCACGTCGCCGGCGACGGCCCGGCCGCGAAGATCGTCCACGTCGAAGGCCGTGACGGTCCCGCGAACGCCGGGCGGCTGTGCGTGAAAGGACGCTACGGCTTCGGCTACCCGCGCCACGCGCACCGCCTGACCACGCCACTGATCCGCAGGCCCGGTATGCCGAAATCGGTCGATCTCGACCCGGCGGCCCCGCTCGCCGCGTTCCGCGAGGCGACGTGGGACGAGGCGCTCGACTTCGCTGCCACGGGTCTGGCGCGCATCAAGGCCGCCCACGGCCCGCACGCGCTCGCCGGCTTCGGCTCGGCGAAAGGCAGCAACGAGGAAGCGTATCTGTTCCAGAAGCTCGTGCGCACCGGCTTCGGCACGCACAACGTCGACCACTGCACGCGGCTGTGCCACGCATCCTCGGTCGCGGCGCTGCTCGAAGGCATCGGCTCGGGCGCGGTGTCGAACCCGGTGCGCGACGTCGAATTCGCCGACGTGATGATCGTCATCGGCGCGAACCCGGCGTCGAACCACCCGGTCGCGGCGTCGTTCATGAAGAACGCTGTCGAGCGGGGTGCGAAGCTCGTCCTGATGGACCCGCGCGAAACCCCGCTCGCGCGCCATGCGTACCGTTACCTGCAGTTCCGCCCCGATGCCGACGTGACGCTACTGTTGTCGCTCGCGTGCGTGATCATCGAGGAAGGGCTCACCGACGAGGCCTTCATCGCGGCGCGCACGACCGGCTTCGACGCGTTCCGCGCTGCGGCGCTCGCCTACCCGCCCGAGCGGGTCGAGGCGATCACCGGCATCGCCGCCGAGACCGTGCGCGAGGTCGCCCGCCTCTACGCGCGCGGCCCGAACAGCATGATCTTCTGGGGCATGGGCATCTCGCAGCATATCCACGGCACTGACAACTCGCGCTGCCTGATCGCGCTCGCGCTGATGACCGGCCAGATCGGCCGCCGCGGCACGGGACTCCATCCGCTGCGCGGCCAGAACAACGTGCAGGGCGCCTCCGACGCCGGCCTGATCCCGATGATGTTCCCGGACTACCAGCGCGTCGCCGACCCGGCGATCCGCGCGCAGTTCGAGGCGCTGTGGGAGACGCCCTTGTCCGACGTGCCGGGCCTCACCGTCGTCGAGATCATGGACGCCGCGCTCGAAGGCAGAATCCGCGGCATGTTCATCGAAGGCGAGAACCCGGCGATGTCCGACCCCGACCTCGCGCACGCGCGCGCCGCGCTCGCCGGGCTCGAGCACCTCGTCGTGCAGGATCTGTTCCTTACCGAGACGGCGATGCTCGCCGACGTGATCCTGCCGGCCTCGAGCCTGATGGAGAAGACCGGCAGCTTCACGAACACCGACCGCCTCGTGCAGCTGTCGCGCCCGGTGCTGCCGCTGCCCGGCGATGCGCGCCCCGACTGGTGGATCATCCAGCAGATCGCGCAGCGCCTCGGCCTCGCGTGGGACTACGCCGGCCCGGCGGAGATTTTCGACGAACTGCGCCGGGCGCTGCCGAGCTACGCCGGCATCACGTGGGCGGCGCTCGAAATCGAAGAGGCCATCGTCGCGCCGAAGTTCGCCGTGGACGAGCCGTCGCAGCCGGTGCTGTTCGAGGCCGATTTCCCGACTTCGAACGGCCGCGCGCGCTTTGTCGCGGTCGGGCCGCTGCCGGCGGCCGAACTGCCCGACGCCGATTACCCGATGGTGCTGACGACCGGGCGCGTGCTCGAACACTGGCACACCGGCTCGATGACGCGCCGCGCCGATGTCCTCGACGCGCTCGAACCGCTGCCGTGGTGCTCGGTGCATCCGGACGACCTCGCCGCGCAGGCGCTTGCGTCCGGCGCACGTGTCCGCCTCGAGACGCGGCGCGGCGCGATCGTGCTCGAAGCGCGCGCCGACGAGGCGGTGCAGCGCGGCTCGGTGTTCATGCCGTTCTGCTACGTCGAAGCGGCGGCGAACCTGCTGACGCAGCCGGCGCTCGACCCGTTCGGCAAGATTCCGGAGTTCAAGTACTGCGCGGTCAGGCTGCAGGCCGCGGCGGGATGACGTCGGCGAGACCACGGCGTGCCCGGTCCGGGCGCGCCGGCGCTGCGGTCCGGTTCAGGCGGTCCGGTTCAGGGGGCCAAAGTCCAGCGCCCCGGGGCGGCGCGAGCCCGTTAGCGCGATGAGCCCGAGCGCGAGCGCGGCGAGCGTCAGCGAACCGGGTTCGGGAACGCCGGCCGGTGGGGTCGGCACGGTCGAGCCCGACACCGCGGCGAGCTTCACGTAATCGTTGCCGACCGTCCAGGATTGCGCCGCACCGACCAGCGGATTGAAGGCACCAATCAGCCAGAACGACGATACGATGCCGGCGGCGTTGATGCTGACGGGGTCGGTGCTGCCGACGTTCGAATGATGGCCGATGAGACTCCAGCCGTTCGACGTCAGCGACTGGTATTTCAGGCCGGCGAGCGGCAGCGGGCTGGCGCTGCCGGTATAGGCGAGCACGCTGACGTCGGAGTCGGTGTTGAACCAGCCGAGCTTGAGCGTTTCGAGCTTCACCGCCTCCGTGAAGCTCAACAGGATGCTGTCGTAGCGCTGGTTGTTGTCGGTCGCGTGCTCCGGGTTATTGCCTTCATTCTGATCCTTGGAAGAAGCCGTGCCGGCGTCGGCGTTCCCGACGCCCAGTCCATTGCCGCTCCACCAGCCGAGGTAGGCCGACTGGATCGTCTGCTGGTCGGCGGGCACTGCTCCCGCTCCACCGTCCGCGCCGCCGGTGTTGGCCCACGCCGTCGCGGCGAGATCGACGCCACCGGTCGAATAGTTCCGCTGGGTGACCCAGGTGCTGGCGCTTCCGCCGTTCGACGACCCCAGGCTCCACACCATGCTTGCGTGCGCCGTCGCCGAAACCAGCGTACCGATGACCGCGCCGGCCGCGATGAATTGTTTGCAAGACATTTTTTCTCCCTGCGGGCGAATTGCCGATGATCGTGCAATTGTCAAGCAATAAACAGGCCAAAAATCATTTTGTTGCATTAAACAATGAGTTACATTTCACGCGGAAAAACGTTTGCGGTGCCGGTGTAAAGGCGGCCGACACGTTGCCCGTTGTCACAGCCCCAGTTCGCGCGCCAGTTCGCGCGCCGGTTCGGGCAGCGCCGCGCCACCCTGCGCGGCGACGGCGGCCTGCATCTCGCTGCGGGCCTCGTCGATGCGCCCGTTCGCCATCAGCGCGCGCGCGAGGTGGAAGCGGATTTCGGGATTGCCGGGTTGCCGCAGGCGGGCGTCCCGCAGGTAGCGCAGCCCCTCGTCGGTCTGTCCGCTCTCGGCCAGCACCCACCCCAGGGTGTCGATGACGGCCGGATTGTCGGGCGCCAGCGCGTGCGCCCGCCGCGCCGTCTCCACGGCGGCCGGATCCCGGAGCTTCAGCAGCACGTTGGCGAGATTGTTGAGCGCCGCCGCGTCCCCACTCGATTCGGCGGCAAGGCGCTCGAACTCCCGCCGCGCCGCCGGCAGGTCGCCCGCCAGCACGAACAATTCGGCGAGCGCCCGGCGCACCGCAACATCGGCGGCGTGATCCACGAGCCATTGCGCGAGAAGCGCGATCGCGCGGTCGACGCGCTTGTCTTCGAGCAATGCCCTGCCATGACGCAGCACCAGCGCCGGCGCCTGCTGGCGGGCGAGGGCCTGGCGGTAGAAATCCGCCGCGACGGCGAACTGCCGTTTGGCCATCGCGACGTCGCCGGCGAGACGAAACCCTTCGACCCTTTCGGGGTGGCGCGCGCGCAGGTGCCGCACGTGCCCGTCGGCCTTCGCCGGGTCGCCCTGTGCGATCGCGGCCTCGGCCGCAAGCACGAGCGCGGCGGGCTCGTCGGGATCGCCCGCGAGGATCTTCTCGCTGCTGTACGCGGCGTCGTCCGGGTTGTTCGCGGCCAGCTGCAGATAGCCGGCGCGTAGCTGGCCCGCCGGATCGAAGGCTGCGAGCCGGGATATCTCGCGGAAAGTCTGACGGGCCGCCTGCGTGTTGCCCGACCGCAGTTGCGCGCGTCCGAGCAGTTCCAGCGTTGCGGCATCGCCGTTGCGGTGGGCTGCGAGCGCCTTGGCGCATTCCAGTGCGGCCGCGACGTCGCCCGCCTCCTGCAGCATCTCGATCAATGCCTGCGCAATCTTCAGGTCGCTGGGCCGGATTGCGGAGGCTTTCTCGAGCCAGCGCACGGCCTCGTCGTGCCGGCCCGTCCGACGTTCGAGCAACCCCAGTTCGTACATCGCCACGGCATCGTTGCGGTTCGTCGCGAGCATCCCCTGGAGCACCTGCCGGGCCTCGGCGTGGTGCCCCTCGGCGATGTCGAGCCGGACGAGGTTGAGCCGCGCCGGGACGAAGCCGCCATCGAGGCGCAGTGCCGCCTGATAGGACTGCCGCGCGCCCGTCCGGTTGCCGCCCGCCGCCTGTACGACGCCGAGGAGATTGCGCGCCGCGACGTCCGCGGGAAGCGCTGCCGCGAGCGCGCCGGCCACCTTGAGCGCCTTCGCCGTCTCGCCACGGCCCAGGTGCAGACTGGCGAGGTAGGTGCCCAGTCCGAGATCGGCCGGGGCCGCGCCGAAGGCCTCCTCGAGGTTCTGCAGGCCGCGGCTCGCCTGGCCCAGGCCGATCTGCCCGAGGCCCAGCGAGGCCTGCAGCTGCAGCCGGGGATCTGCGGCGCCGCTCGCTGCGGCCCGTTCGAGATATTCGGTCGCCCGCAGGTAACGCTTCCTCGCCAGATAGGCCCTGCCCATCAGGTACAGCGCCTGCGCGTCGTCGGGCTGCAGCCGCAGCGCATTTTCGAGCAGGGAGATCGCGCGCGCCGGGTTGTTGGCGTCGATCTCGAGACTCGCCATCAGCTTGAGCGCGCCGGGATTGCGCGGATAGCGCTTGATCAGCGTATCGAGAAAGGTCCGCGCCTTCTGCACCTGTCCCTGCCCGTGATGCACCAGGGCGCCGACCATGAGGATCTGCTCCTGGCCGGTGATCCACTCGGCGGGCAGGGCGTCGATCGCGCTCGCGGCGGCGCTGAGGCCGTCGGCCATCGCCCGCCCGTCTCCCCGGCGTCCCGCCAGCAGCGCGCGCAGGTACGCGGCGCGGGGCTCCGCCGGGGCGTCGGTCGCGAGCTGCGCGAGATCGCGCGTGGCGTCGTCGTCGCTGCCGAGATCGACGAGAATAGCCGCCCGTGCGACGCGAGCGTCGATGAGGCCGGGCTGCAGTTCGAGCGCACGGCGGTAGCCGCGCAGCGCGCCATCAAGATCCCCGCCGGCGTGCGCGACCGACGCTTGCGCGTTCCACGCGCGGGGGTTCGCGGGCGCGAGCTCGACCGCCCGCGCGGCGGTTTCCCGGGCGCGTTTCTCGTCTCCGCTCGCGAGCAGTACCGGCACTTCGGCGAGCAGCGGCAGCGCCGAAGCAGGATCGATCTGCCGCGCCAGCGCGAAGCTCGCCTGCGCCTCGGCCGCCTTGCCGAGCTGCGCGTAGGCCGAACCCCGCAGCGCCAGCAGTTCCACCCGGACGGGGAGCGGCAGCCCCTCCTCGGCGGGCACGTCCCGGATCAGCTTCGCGGACTGGCCTTGTGCGAGGAAGATGCTGGCGAGCGGCACGGCAACTTCGGCGCGATCGACACCCAGCCGCAGGGCCTCGTTGAACGCGACTTCGGCCGGCCCGAGTTCGCCCGCACGTAAATGCACGCGAGCGAGCAGCAGCTGCGCCGCAAGGAGACTGCGATCCTGCTGCAGCGCGTTCTTGAGCTGGATGACCGCGCCCGGCAGGTCGTTGCGCTCGAATCTGAGCAGGCCATCCTCGTAGAAACGGCTGGCTGCGGCCGGGTCCGCGAGCACTGCGCCGGCAAAGACACCGCAGATCGTCGCCAGCAGGGCATGGCGCAAAAGACCGGATCGGAGCACGGGCATGGATGTGGACTTCCCGCAATGGACGAGCGGACAGCGTATCGGTCCGCGCCGCGCCGCACTGTGACTTCCTTGGCCTGGACGCGTGAAGTGGCCGCCTTTCCGGGTGCACCCTGCCTGCGATTGCATATCCGCTGGCACGAGCGGCGGACGTTTCATGAGATCATGCGTGACTCCTTCCGCCGCCGAAGCATCCCTGTGCCCGCATGACTACCGAAACCCATCCCGAAGCGCAGCTTGACGCGCAACCCGCCGATATCGAAACGCAAACCGCCGAAACCGAGGCACCGACCGTCGGAACCGAGGCGCAAACCGCCCAAGCCGAAGCGCGAACCGTCGAAAGCGAAGCGCAAGCGGCACCGCCGGCCGCGACGAAGCGCTCGCAGATCGACGCACGCGGCCTGCTGCTGAAGCTGCAGGAAGCCTCGCCGACTTTCCGCGACGTCAAGCCGCTCGCGCTGCGCATCGACAAGGCCATCGCCGCCCGCTTCCCCGACCTCGACCGCAAGGTGATCCGCAGCGCGATGCGCCTGCACACTGCCTCGACGCGCTACCTGAAAGTCATGGAGAAGGCGACGGCGCGCTTCGACCTCGACGGCAAGCCGGAAGGCGAAGTCACCGAAGAGCAGCGCGTGCACGCGAAGCAGACGCTGAAGGAGCGCTTCGCCGAGTCCGCGAAGCGCAAGAAGGACGCGCTCGACGCCGAAAAGGCGAAGCGCGAGGCCGAGGAGGCCGAACGCCGCAAGGCCGAGAAGCTGCAGCAGTTGCTGGGGAAGTTCGCGAAAAAGGGCTAAAGCCGGGCGCGTCGCTTTCCGCTGCGCCCGGGGCGCAGCCTAGCTGCCAATCTCGGGGGTAGGGCGCGGTGCCTCCCTAATGAGGTTGATCCGTGCCCGCGCGGCAGCGCCCGGAGCCGGTCGACTACAATCTGCGCCTCGCGGCCGGTGCCCGGGTCGCAGTTCAGATCCTTCCGACGCCGATGACCGAAATTCTTCCCCAATGGGTCCTTCCCTGGCTCGCCACCATCACCCTCGGCCTGCAGGTCGTTCTGATCTTCGTCGGCGCGGGCGTGCTGCGCATGGTAGTGAAACGCCTGATCCGGCAGATCGGCGAGCGTTACAGCCTGCCGGCAGAAATGGTCATCGGCGCCCGCAGAGGGAGCACGTTCCTCATCTACTCCGGCGCGCTGCTGCTGATCCTTGATCGCGTCGGCGTATCGGCCACCGTCCTGTGGACGGCGCTGACGGGCTTCGCCGCCGTTGCAGCGGTGGCCTTCTTCGCCGCGTGGAGCGTGCTGTCCAACATCTTCTGCGCGCTGCTGATCCTCACCGTCCGGCCGTTTCGTCTTTTCGATCAGATCGAGGTGCTGGAAAACGGCGAAAAACCCGGCCTCAAGGGCCGCGTGATCGATATCAACCTGATCTACACGACATTGCAGGAAATCCCCGTCGAACAGACCGAAACGGTCCTGCGAGTGCCGAACAGCCTTTTCTTCCAACGCACGATCCGCTGCTGGAAGCGGACCGGGGAAGGGGGATGAGTCGATTTCGCGCACCGTGCCCGGCGCGTGTCGGTGCAGGGGTGCGGCCAGTTCGATGAACTGCTGCGGCTTGCGCCTTGGCCAAGCCGAGACGGTCGGCTCGTGTGCCACTCCCCTTGTCCTCAAAGGACGCCTTGCATCCGCCGGCCTTGATCAGCGCATCCCGCTGTAGTCCAAGGTTCTGATCCTGCGCCAATACGCGCGCATAATCTTGACTCGGACTGAGTCTGGTCATCTCTGAATACTACAGCGCCAAGGATCCTCGTTCCCGGTTGTCTAGAGCGTGTTATGAACTTATGCAGCTGATATAGTTGATGTTTTTTGATCACTGTGAGCAGAAAACCCTACCCGAGCGATGTCAGTGAAGAGGAATGGCATTTCGTGGCGCCGTATCTGACGCTGATGACCGAGCAGGCGCCGCAGCGCAGCTACCCCTTGCGCGAAGTGTTCAACGCGTTGCGCTGGCTGGCTCGGGCCGGCGCGCCATGGCGACTCTTGCCGAATGATTTTCCGCCCTGGCAGATGGTGTATCAGCAGTTTCGCCGCTGGAACGATGCGGGCTGTTTCGAGGCGATGGTGAGCGACATGCGTTCGATCATCCGAGTCGGCGACGGTCGCAAGGCCCAGCCCAGTGCCGTGATTCTCGATGGGCGAACGCTGCAAAGCAGCTGCGAAAGCGGGCCGCGTGCCGGCTACGACGGCTACAAGCGGCGTCGGGGCAGCAAAGTACATATGGCCGTGGATACGCTGGGGCAACTCATTGCGCTGACCGTCACGCCGGCCAATGAACAGGAGCGCGCGCAGGTCAAGGACCTGTGCGAGGCGGTGCAGCAAGCCACGGGCGAAACGGTCAAAGTGGCGTGGGCCGACCAGGGCTACACGGGCGACGAAGCTCGGAAAGCGGCCAAGGCGGCGGGTATCGATCTTCAAATCGTCAAACTTCCCGAGGCGAAGAAGGGATTTGTATTGCTGCCCCGACGCTGGGTCGTCGAGCGCAGTTTCGGGTGGCTGTCCCGATTCAGACGACTGAGTCGGGATTTCGAGCGGATGCCGCAAGTGCTGGCCGGATTGCATTTCGTCGTCTTCTGCATCCTCATGCTGCCCAAGGCCGCGTTCTGGCTGGCACTGGAAGCAAGTTCATAACACGCTCTAATATCCCCATTCCTCATGCCGCACCGGCAGCTGGTTTAGCTGCTTGCGCAGGTGCTCCCATTGCGGCAGGAAGAGTGCCATCAACGCCGTGAAACGGGCGTTGTGAGTCGGCTCCAGCAGGTGCGTCATCTCGTGCACCAGGATGTATTCGAGGCACTGCGCTGGTTTCCTGGCGAGGTCGGTATTGAGGCGGATCGCGCGCGACGCCGGGTTGCAGCTTCCCCACTTGGTCTTCATGCGCTGCACGAATACGCGCCCGACCTTTACGCCCATCACGGGCTCCCACTTGGCAATCAGCTCGGGCACGGCAGCGCGGATCTGCTCGCGATACCAAGCCTCCAGAATCGCCTGGCAGTGCGCCTCGTCCGTGCCGGGGCGCACTTGCATCACCAACTTGCTGTGCTCGAGCTCGATGGAGGGCGCACCGTCCTTCTCGACGCGCTCGAGCAGGTAGCGCCTGCCCCAGACGTAGTGGCTTTCGCGATCGAGGTATTCGCGCGGTGCTTCCCGCTCCTGCGCCTGCATCTTGCGCTGCTGGCTCCTGATCCAGGCGAGCTTCGAGATTGCGAAGACACGGATCGTGTCCAGGTTCATGTGCAACGGCGCGGCAATGCGGACCTTGCCCTGCGGTGGCAGCACGCTCAAGTGCAGGTTCTTGATGTCCTTCCTGATCACTTCGATCTGCATGTCGCCCAGATCGACTCGCGCCGCCATCAGTACTCCTTCTGCGCAAAGATGATCGGGTAGAGGCGATTCACGACGTCGATGTCTCTGAGCACTTCGTAGAGGGCCTGTTTCACCATCTGCTCGCGCGCAGACACGCCGCGCCAGCCGTCTGGCCGCTTCTGCTTCACCACCTCGTCGATCCTCAGGGCCAGTCCAAGTGCGGGGTCCTGGTCGCCGTAGGACGCACGACATTGGGCTGCGTTGTTCGCCGGCGCGTGATCCTTCAAGTTGTTGTAGAGCGCCAACCGCCCCGGCGTATTGAGCTGCTCAGGGGCATCGTGCGCCTTGCCGGCCTGCACCTTGGCGGCCAGTTCGGCGATGCGCTTCAGGTATTCCTCGTACTCGATAGCCTTTTCCTTGCGCAGCTTGATGATCTCGTCGAGCAGCGCGGACATCTTCTCGTAGTACGCGGGGTCGGTCAGGTGCTCCTTGATGACCTTGCTGCGGACATTGTTCTCGATGCTCTCCGCAATCGCGTCCTTGTTGCCCTTGAGCCCGCCGAGCTGGCTGGCGATGGCGCTCGCGATGCCCGTGTTCACGATCAGGTCGAGCAGGCCCATGTTGTCGAAAGGCGAAATCTTGCGCGGCGCCGAGGCCTCGATGTAGGTGTCGATCAGGTGGCGCATGTCGGCCTCGAAGGGCTTGAGGTCGAGCGTTTCCCCGGCGGCCTTGCGCACGATCTCGCGCAGGTCGAGATAGTGCTTTTGCATGCGCTTGAGGCGTTCGATGTCAGCGGCGCCATAGCCCGCCGGCTCCAGTTCGTCGGCGATGTTCGCATAGGCGCGGATCAGCGCCACCACGCCCTTGTAGAGCGCCGCACGGCGCGGCCCGCGCTCGGCCAGATCGGAGGGCATCTCGGTGTTGCCGCAGAAGTAGTGGATGTACTCCAGCTCGGTCCTGGGCGGCTCGACCGGTTCACACAGCAGCGCCAGGGCTTCGAGCGCCGCATCCAGTCGCTCGCGGCCCAGCTTCAGGCGATCCTTCACCATCACCTCGGGGTCGGCGCCGCCCGCGCTGTGGTCCAGCTCGGACGTGTAGACCGCAATCGCGTTCTCGACCTTGTTGAACAGATCCTTGTAATCGACGATGTAGCCGAAGTCCTTGTCCTCGCCGTCGAGACGGTTGGTACGGCAGATGGCCTGGAACAGCCCATGGTCCTGCATCGACTTGTCGATGTAGAGATAGGTGCACGGCGGCGCGTCGAAGCCGGTCAGCAGCTTGTCCACCACGATCAGGAGCTTCATGTTGGCCGGCTCCTTGATGAACAGCGCCTTGACCTTCTCTTCGTAGGTCTCGGTCCTGGTCATGCCGGAACTGGCCTCGACGTCCTTCAGCAGCTCGGTGTAGGTGTTGTAGATGAACTGCTTGTCGGTCTCGGTGTTGGCGCCGATTTCCTCCAGCGTCACATCCTTCGCCTGCGGGTTGTACGAGGTCACCACCGCGCAGCGCCCCTTGAACGGCGTCTTCCGGAATAGCGCGAAGTACTTGCATGCCTCGTAGATGCTGGAGGCCACCAGGATCGCGTTGCCGCGCTCGCTCGACAGGCGCGGCTTGACGGCGAAGTCGAAGATGACGTCGGCCACCACGCGGTCCATGCGCGCCTTCGAACTGAGCACGTTCTGCATCGTGCCCCACTGCTTCTTCAGCTCGTCCTTCTGCCAGTCGTTCAGCCCCTTGGTCTTGGTCTCGAACCATTGGTCGATCTGCTCGCTGGCGCCCAGCTTCTGGTCGATGTCGCGGGCCTCGTACACCAGGTCCAGCACCACGCCATCCTCCACCGCCTCGCTGAACTTGTAGGTGTGGATGTAGCCGCCGAACACTTCCAGGCTCGTCGCCTTGTCCTGCTTCAACAGCGGCGTGCCGGTGAAACCGATGAAGACGGCATGGGGCATCATCGCCTTCATCACCCGATTCAGCCTGCCGCTCTGGGTGCGGTGGCATTCATCCACGAACACGAACACCTCGCCCACCGTCGGGCTGGGCTGCGCCTCGAGCTCCTTGATGAAGGCGTCGAACTCGCGATCCTTCCTGCCGCGCGCATCCGGCCCGAACTTGTGCACCAGCGAGCACAGCAGCCGCGGCGTCGCCTGCCCGAGCTGGCGCATCAGGTCGCGTCCGCTGCTGCTGCGGCAGATGGTCTCGCCGGCCTCGGTGAACACGCGCTCGATCTGCTTGTCCAGCTCGTCGCGGTCGGTAATGATCGCCACGCGCGCATGCGGGTTGGTCTCTAGAATCCACTTCGCCAGCAGCACCATCAGGATGCTCTTGCCCGCGCCTTGGGTGTGCCAGATGATGCCGCCCTTCTTCTGCCGCACATGTTGCTGCGCGGCCTTGATGCCGAAGTACTGATGCACGCGCGGCAGCTTCTTCACGCCGCCGTCGAACAGCACGAAATCGTGCAGCAGCTCGATCAGCCGCTTCTTTTCGCACATCTTCAGCAGGTACTTGTCGAGCTTGAAGCGGCTGTTGTCGCCCTCGTCTTCCTTCCACTTCAGGAAGTACTTTTCCTCGGTCTTGATGGTGCCGTACTGCAAGCCCTCGGAATCGTTGCCGGCGAAGACGAACTGCACCGTGCTGAAAAACCACGCGTTGAATTCGGGCAGCTGGTTGGAGAGGCTCTGGCGGATGCCGTCGCCGATGCTGACCCGGCTGCTCTTCAGCTCGAGCACGCCGATCGCGATGCCGTTCAGATAGAGCACGACATCCGGCCGGCGTTCATGGCCGCCTTTCAGCGTCACCTCTTCGGCCAGCGCGAAGTCGTTCTTCTGCGGTTCGCGCCAGTCGATCAGGTGCACCGTCTCGGTCGGCTTGCCGGCTTCGGTCTTCACCGGCACGCCGTAGCGCAGCAGGCCGTACACCGCCTGGTTGTTGCCGTAGAGCGTGCGGCCGTGGTTGTCGGCCTCGCGGCGCAAGATGTCGAGCGCCCGGCTGATCTGGGCGGGCGCGTAGCCGGCGCCGCTCAGCCAGGCCGTCAGCAGGCCTTCCTCGATGTTGCTGTTGCCCGCCCGGTCGCTCCAGTCGCCCAGGTAGCGATACTGCAACTCGTCCTGGAACAGGGCGGTGACGCGGTTCTGCGTGGCGCGTTCGGGTTTGCCGATGTCGCTCATGACCGTTCCTTCTGCGTCAAGCCCGCCCACAAGGCTTTGCCGGCGTCTGTTAGTCGATATTGCTGCAAGCGGCTGCCAGGTTTATCGGGCAGGGTCATTTCGATCAAACCTTGCTGCAAGGCCGGACGCAGGTAATTCTCGCGGAATGTTGGCCGGTGCCTGAGCCCCAGCCGATGCTGGATTTCCGAAGGCGCGAGGGCGGCAGTACCAATCGCCAGGACCACGCGATGCAGGGAATCACCCGCCGACCCAGTCACCGACCCAGTCACCGACCTAGTTACCGACCCAGTTACCGACCCAGTTACCGACCCAGTCACAACTTTCCCGGTGGCTTCCCCGGTCTGCTCCAACAGCGCCTTCGCCGTATGGTCGCCCAAAGCCGCCGCCAAATGTGCCGGATTCGCCCGAAAGGTCAGCATCAGGCCGGACATGTCGAAATCATAGTTTGGAGGATCGATGCCGTGCGCGCGACATTCGCTGGCGATTTTCTCGATGCCACGGCCCCAGGACTCGATATAACCCGCGCGAAAAAAGGCCGATGCCAGCAAGGGGTTGAACGGATTGGACGGGTGCTTCCCCAGCAGCTTGTCCAGTGTCCAGCGCTCGGGCAACTGGCCCGAATTCCAGATCACGATCTGATGTTCATACACGCTGATCTGGATCGGGATGCCGCTGCTGTAGTCCTTGTGGATCACGGCATTGAGCAGCGCCTCGCGCAAGGCCTGCCGGGGAAACAGGAAAGTCTCCAGACGCTGCAAGCCCTCGTAGCTGATATAGGCCTTCAGGTACTTGGTGTGCAGAAGCTCCAGCGTCTTTTCCACTTGCGCAAACAGGTCGCCGTGGATTTCGTCCTGATAACGCAGGTCGTCATCGGTGACGAAAAAGCCGATCTTGATCCAGGCGCCAAGCACAAAACGCTCCGGCTGCCGGCCGAACAACAGCGCGGTTGCCCGTTTCAGATACGCGCCTTCCTGCAGCTGCAAGCTGGCCAGCAGCGCCGCGTCGGTGTCAGAAAGCACGGCCTCATCCACCCGCCCGCTCTTGGCAGCCTTGCCTCTGAACCATTGCAGCGCAGAAGCCTGGCAATCGTCGAGCGACAGGCCGGGCAGCGGCACCCCATCCCAATGCAGGCCCTGCTTGCGCATCAGGAAGCGACTCAAGGCCGCACCCTTCAACTCCTGCTTCGTGCTGCCGCTGCGGTAGTGATACTCGCCCTTGTAGCTGACCGGGCTCGGGTAGGGATCGACGCGGATTTCGATCAACTCCTTGCCCGCCTCCACCAGCAGGTTCACATCGACCATGATGCCCAGCACGTCGCGCACCTTGTTCGGGATGTCTTCGAGCAGTTTCTTCGCCTCCTTGACGCCGACCGCCATGCCCTTGTCGTCGCGCCCGATCACCAGCACGCCGCCTTCGGCGTTGGCGAAGCCGCAGATCCATTTCAGGTATTCGTCGCGCCAGGACTCCTTCCACTCGATGTGCTGGTTCTCCTTCATACCAAGCGAATTCTCCCCGTCAGCAATTCCTGCATCATGCCCTGCTTGAGGCTGCGGGCCTTGGCGAGCTTGGTTTCGAGCGCGGCGATCTCGGCATCCATGTCGGAGAGGACGGTGGCAATGGCGGTTTGTTCTTCAACGGTTGGCGGCATGGGCACTGCAGTGGAATTGATCAGCCCAGTGTTGAGGTTCATCTGCGACCCCGTCTGACCATGGCGCGACCAATCGTCTTCTATGGAACTCAGCATGTAGTACAAGAATTTCTGATCGGCCAAGAGCTTGTCAAACACGACGAAGCCATCGTGAATGCAGGTGTCGATTTTCGTAATGATTGGTCGACCTACCGTCGCGCAGATGCTCATGATCAGACTGTCTTTAGCAACGGGACGACTATGCTGAATTCCTTGAGCCGACAAACGCTGGGTGGTTTCCGTGAGGTGCATGCCGGCCTGTGTTACATCGGAAATTCTCACCCAGCCCACTGACGAGTTTTCATCGAACCAAACTGGGCTGTCGATAGGGCGTGGAGATGCCCCGCGCTGGATGCTCGCAAGTTCCCCCAACCGCTTCACCGCCCACCCTCCCGCAAACCCCGGCAGGCGCTTTTGGCCGGTGAGCAGTTCCTGCATCGCGCCTTGCTTGATCTGGCGCTTCTTGGCGAGCAGTTGTTCCAGCGATTCGATCAGCGCATCCGCATCGCTCAGGGCTTCGGCGATGGCTTGTTGTTCGGCCTTAGAGGGGGGAACCGGAAGGAGCACACCCACCAAATCGGACTTCTTGACATGTACGAACGATGCCTTAAAGCCGTGCGCCTGTTTTTCAATCTGCTCCTGAACCTTGCGAAGTACGAGAAACGCATAGCTCATTGTCAAGTTTTTGAGATTCGGAACTACCTTGAATATGTGCTGATTTAGTACCCCAGTCGGACCACCCCAAAGACGGGCTCCGAAGGATGTTCCTGTTGTGCCCGACCAAGCAAAAAGCAGGTCTCCAGGCTCAATTCGATGTCGTTCTTCTATTGGACCGGCGAAATAGTTGAAGGCGGATTCCGTATCGTTCAAATTCTGAATCCGGATGATTGGCAGGCCACTTTGTTGCCATTCATCTGGCCGAAATGCGCGGCCATTGATTAACCGCAAGGATTCACCAATGGTTTTCACTTCCCATTCCTCGGGAATCACCCCCACCTCAGTCTGCTTGTAGGCAGGCTTCGCCAAATATTTGGCGCTGGGTTCCATCACTTCCATGCGAACCCCATTTTCTCGAGGTGGCGGCCCACACGGGCTTCCAGTTCCGCGACGCGCCCGGCCATCTGCGGCAGCGGCGTCTCATAGCGTTCGGCGAGTTCCTTGACGCGCCGGGTCAGCGACTGGCTGACGCGATCCATCTCGCCGTGAATCGCTGCATCCAGCGCGGCCAGCCATTTGTCATCGACCACGAAGCTCTTGATCTCGGCCTCGCCGAGCCTGGGATAGTGGGCGTAGGCCAGCGCATCGAGCTCGGCCTCGGCGTCCCTGAGGCGCTTCTTGAGCGCGGCCTCGTTCGCCGCGAGTTGCAGCCATTGCTCGAGCACGGCGAGTTCGTCGGCGGCGTCGGCGTCCTTGCCGCCCAGTTTCCCGATTTCCCTGATGCGTTCCTTGACGCCGGCGGCGTTGATCTTGTCGAAGCCGGCGAACACGCCGTCCTCGCCGCCGTGTTCCTCTTCGAGTTCGGCGAGCTCGGCGGCAGCCGCTTCGAGGTCGGCGCCCAGTTGCTCGATTGCAACCTGCTCGGCGGCGAAGTAGCGGGCGACGAGGTAGCGCTTGGGCACGAGGTCGCAGGCCCAGCCCTTGTCCTTCTGCTTGCCTTTCTTGTCGGTCTCGATCACGCGGTAAGTTTCCGCCCGCCAGCCGTCGGCGGCGATCAGGTAACAGTCGTCCTGCATGGTCTCGGCCCAGTAGTCCAGCAGGTGCTGGTAGATGTCGTAGGGGTCGAGCAGCGGTCGGTCGGCGAACGCGTAGAGCAGGCTCTCCGACATCTCTTCGATCAGGTCTTTCGGGTGAAAGCCCGGCTCCAGGGTCTTGAGCACGGCGGCGCTTTGCGCGCACCACGTCGCGAAGTGCACATCGATGCCGGCCATGAAGGCCGCGAACTCGGCATGGCCGTGGATGGTGGACTTGATGGCGGATTTCTCCACCGCGAGGTCGAGGTAGCCCGGGCGTCGAGCCTTGAACAAGCTCGCCTTGAGCCGCGGGCAGACCGCCCAGTAGCGCGACAGCGCTTCGACGTCCGCGACCGGGATGCCGCCCTTCAGGTGGCCTTCGATGTCCTGCCGGTCTTCGGCTTCGCTGCTGTCGATGTAGCGCGGCAGGTTGAGGTTGTAGTCGTTCTTCTCGATCTCGGCCAGGCCGACCATGCGCGCGTACTTGGGGTCGCTGCCGTCCTGGCGCGTAAACACATCCACGATCTTGTGGATGTCCTGCTCACGCAGGCGGTTCTTGGGGCCATCCTTGATGTAGCCGCCGCTCGCGTCGACCATGAAGATGCCGCGCCTGGCCTGGGCATCTTCCTTGTCGATCACGACGATGCAGGCGGGAATGCCGGTGCCATAGAAGAGGTTGGCCGGCAGGCCGATGATGCCCTTGAGGTAGCCGCGCCTGACCAGGTTGCGGCGGATGTCGGCCTCGGCGTTGCCGCGGAACAGCACGCCATGGGGCAGGATGCAGGCGCCCTTGCCGGTGCTCTTGAGCGAACGGACGATGTGCAGCAGGTAGGCATAGTCGCCCTGCTTGGCCGGCGGCGCACCGAAGGTCTGGAAGCGGCCGAAGGGGTCGTGCAGCGGATCGAGTCCCGTGCCCCAGCGCTTGTCGGAAAACGGCGGATTGGCGACGACGTAGTCGAAGGTCTTGAGCGCTTCGCCATCCTTGAACTTGGGATCGGCCAGGGTGTTGCCCTGCATGATCAGCGCGCCGGGGTTGTCGTGCAGGATCATGTTCATGCGCGCCAGGCCGCTGGTCGCCGCATCCTTCTCCTGGCCGTAGAGCGTGACGTCGGCCTTGGCGGCGTCGCCCACTTTCAGCAGCAGCGAGCCCGAGCCGCAGGTCGGGTCGTACACGGTGGTGTCGTTGGTCGTGCCGGCGCCGCCGATGCCGATGATCTTGGCCATGATGCGGCTGACTTCGGCCGGGGTGTAGAACTGGCCCTTGCTCTTGCCGCTTTCGGTGGCGAAGTGGCGCATCAGGTATTCGTAGGCGTCGCCGAGGATGTCGTCGCCGTCGGCGCGGTTCTTCGAGAAATCCAGCGCCTTGTTCTCGAAGATGGCGATCAGGTTGGTGAGCCGATCGACCATCTCCTTGCCGCTGCCGAGCTTGGCGGCATCGTTGAAGTCCGGCATGTCGGCGAGCTTGTTGGCGTTCGCGAGCGGGGCAATGATCTTCTTGTTGATCTGGTCGCCGATGTCGGCCTGCCCTTTGAGCGCGACCATGTCGCGGAATGACGCGCCGGGCGGGATCTGGATCGGCGCGAAGGGGACTTCGGCGTACTTGTCGCTGACGTACTTGATGAACAGCATCACCAGCACATAGTCCTTGTACTGGCTGGCATCCATGCCGCCGCGCAGCTCGTCGCAGGACGCCCACAGGGAAGAGTAAAGCTCGGATTTCTTGATGGCCATGACGTTCTATCGATTTGTGGTCGCGAGCCCTTCGGCGCGCCCGCAAGGATACTGCGAGATCGCGCGCGTGGAGCGCCCGTCGGACGGGTTGATGGCGGCCGGGCCAGGGTCACTCCGTCCGCTGCGCGAGCAGCCGCGCTGCCCTCTCCGACGTGACCAGGATCAGCTTCATGCTCGCCCGCGTCGCGCCGACGAAGAGCTTGCGCACCGTCAGTTCGTCGAGCGCGTCGAAGTCGATCTCGGTGAAGATCACGCACGGCGCGGCCTGGCCCTTGAAGCGGTACACCGAGTCGATCAGGAAGTCGCCTTCCGAGTAGACCGGGTTGCCGAGCAGGTCGTAGCTGCCGGTGAAAGCTTTCAGGCGGTGGGCGCCGAGCCGCTCGTATGGCGTGAACAGCGAGTGCTCGCGACCGCGGAACGTGAGCGTCGCGATCATGCCGCGGCGAAAGCCGAGGCCGATCGCGCGGGTTATCGCGCGCTTGGTCTGCTCGACGAGCGCGGTCTCGTCTTTCCACGTCAGGATCTCGACCCCCGAGCCGCCGAGCGGGCTGGCGGCTTCGAGCGCGTGCGGCAGCGGCAGCGCGCGGTTCAGCGTATCGATGATGTCCGACGGGCTGCGGTAATTGCGCTCGCTCGTGATGCGCACCCAGCCCGGCAGCGCGGCCTCGGATCGGCCGTAGAGGTTCTGCAGCGGATCTTCGAGCCACCACGCGCGCCCGCCGGGGCGCAGCAGGCGCAGCAGCGCGTCGCGCCACTCGTCGCGGAAGTCCTGGCCTTCGTCGACGATCAGCTCGTCGAACCGCCAGTCCTCGCCGGGCTCGAGTTCGCGGAACGCCTGTTCGAGACGCGCGAACGCGTCCGGCTGCGAGAAGTCCGGCACTTTCCCGTGCGCGCGCAGCACGCGGTCGCACAGCTGATGGTACGTCGCGACGACGCCGCCGGACGGCGCGATCAGCGCGATGTGGTCGGCGAGCGGGCGGTTGTAGCAGACGTACAGCGGCCGGCGTCCGGCTGCGAGCGCGTCGCGCAACACCGCCATCGCGAGCTGCGTCTTGCCGCTGCCGGCGGTGCCGGTCACGCGCAGCCGGAACGGTTCCATGTCGATGCGCCGCGCCCATTCGGCGAGGCCGCCGGCGAGCCGCGTGTACAGCGCCTCGGCCTGGCCGATGAACGCATTGACGTCCGGCACGAGTTCGAGCTGGTCCGCGAGGAAGCGGTGGACGTTGTCGAGCACGACGCGGTCGCGCGGCCCTTCGCGCAACAGGCTCTGCACGATCGCGGCGAGATGTTCGCGCCGGCCGGCGTCGACGATCCGTGCCGGATCGACGCCGGCGCTGCCGGGCTGGCGGACGGTGTAGTCGGGACAGTACAGCAGCGTCTCGACGTCCGCCTGGTGGCCCTTGAGGAAAGCGGCGAGGCGTTCGCGCAACTGCCCGGCGCTGCGCGCCATCGCCACGCCGACGTGGCTCTTTTCCTTCGCGTAGGTCTTGACGAGTCCTTGCGGCGTCTCGTCGAGGAAGCCGGATTTTTGCTCGATCAGCAGCAGCCGCCCGGTCGGCCCGAGGACGACGAAGTCGATCGCGCCGAACAGCGCATGCTCGCGCTCGACACGCGTCCAATGCACGCCGTGATAGACCGCGTGGTCGTCCGGCAGGCCGGCGGCGAGCGTCGCGAGCGTGTCGAGCTCACGCGCGAGCCTGCCGCTCGCGGGCATCTGTCGCCATCCCTCCGGGTAAATGCGTGCCATCCGCTCGATCCGTCGCGTGTCGGGCAGCGGGCATGGTACTCCGGCCCGCCGCCCGTGCGCGTCAGCCGCTGCGGATCTCGATGCGCCGCGTTTTCGCGCGGGCGGCCTTCGGCAGCTCGATCCTGAGCACCCCGTTGCGGTAAGTTGCCTTCGCGCCGCCGGCCTCGACCGGCGACGGCAGCGGGATCGCGCGGTGGAAGCTGCCGTATGCGCACTGGCGTACGCGGTAGCGGCCTTCGGTCGCCTCGTGCTCGTAGCGCTTTTCGCCGCGAACGATGAGCACGTCGCTGCGCACCTCGAGGTCGAAGTCGTCCTTCTCGAGGCCGGGCGCCTCGACGCGCACGACGAGCTTGTCGTCGTCCTCGAAAACGTCGCCGGCGAGCAGCGCCCAGGTCGCCGCCGGGAACTGGGCAGATTCTGGCGCGCGCGCGTCGGCGGCGGACGCGGCCTTTCCCGGGCCGAAATGCGTCAGCGCGCCGGCAGCGCGATCGCGCAGCTGCCGCCATCCGTCGGCGACCGACTGCCATGCCTCCTCGAGACCGTGCTTGAACTCGGCCATCCTGTTCATCGTGACACCTCCTGTCGATCGTCGCGGCCCGCGCTCATACGATCTTGACCTCGATCTTGCGGGGCTGCGCGTGAGCGTGCTTCGGGATGCGCAGCGTCAGCACACCATCCTTGAACTGCGCGTTGACCTTGTCCGTGTCGAGCTCCGAACTCAGTGTGAAGGCGCGGCGGTAGCGCGGCAGGCGCAGCTCGGCATAGACCGCTTCCATGTTCGCGGGCGTCTCCGGCGAAATCTCGCCTTCGAGCTGCAGCGTGTCGCCTTCGACGCGCAGCGTCAGCTTGTCCTTCGCGACACCGGGCAGGTCGGCGAGCAGCGTGATGCCGGTGCCGTCCTCGAAGACGTCGACGCGTGGCAGCAGCGCGGGCGTGTCGCTCTGGCGTTCCGCTTTCGTGACTTCCTGCTTGTCGTTCATCTCAATGTCCTCCGTCCGTTCGATCGCTTACTTGATCTCGACGCGCTTCGGCTGCGCCGATTCGCGCCGCGAAACCGAGATGTGCAGCACGCCGTCGCGATAGTTCGCGGTGACGCGGTCCGGGTCGATGTCCTCGGGCAGGCTCACGGTGCGCCGGAAGCGCCCGGAGAAGCGCTCGGACGCATACACCGCCTGGCGCTCGTCGCCCGAAGGCAGCGCGCTCGGGCGCTCGCCCGATAGCGTCAGCACGCCGCGGTCGATCTGCACGTCGAGCTTCGACGGGTCGATGCCGGGAGCGAACGCGTAAATCTCGACCGAGCCGGGCGTGCTGCCGACGTTGATCGAGGGAAAGGTGCCGCTCGCGACGGCGCGGATGCTGCTCGGCTGGCCAACTGCGCCGAACGCCTGCTGCAATTCGCGCTGCAGGCGGTCGAAATCGGCGAACAGTCCGCCGGGGAAGTTCAGAAGCGACTCATACATGGCAACCTCCTTGATCCATCCAGGTTCAACTTGTCGCGGACTTTGCGATCCGCCGCAACCGGGCGGCGTCTCCGTCGCCCTGCACTCCCCATATGAGTTCGGAGCGACGGAGTTCAAGAGCCTTTTCAAGCCGTGCCGGCACCCCTATCTTGTAGTCAATATGCGGGGCGATTGCCACGCAGAAAATGATCTGGGAGATCGGAACGCATGGAATTCAGGGACTACTACCAGGTGCTCGGCGTCGGGCGCGATGCGTCGGCCGACGAGATCAAGCGCGCGTACCGCAAGCTCGCGCGCAAGTACCATCCCGACGTCAGCAAGGCGGCGGACGCAGAGCTGCGCATGAAGGAGGTCAACGAGGCGAACGCGGTGCTGTCCGATCCGGAAAAGCGCGCGGCGTACGACCAGCTCGGCCGCGGCTTCCGCGCCGGCCAGGATTTCCGGCCGCCGCCGGACTGGGACGCCGGCTTCGAGTTCACGCGCGGCGGGAGGGGAGGCGACGCGGGCGACTTCAGCGATTTCTTCTCGAGCCTGTTCGGCCAGATGGGGCAGGGCGGTCGCGGCGCGCAGTTCCACTCGCGCGGCTTCCACGCACGCGGCGAGGACCACCATGCGAAGGTCGTCATCGACCTCGACGACGCGTTCCACGGTGCGACGCGCGAGATCCGGCTGCGGGCGCCCGAGCTCGACCCGCAGGGCCATGTGACGACGCGAGAGCGCACGCTGCAGGTGCGCATCCCGAAGGGTGTGCGCGACGGCCAGCAGATCCGGCTCGCCGGACAGGGACGCCCGGGCGCCGGGGGCGGCCCGGCGGGCGACCTGTTTCTCGAAGTCCATTTTCGCCCGCACCCGCGTTACCGCGTCGACGGTCGGGACGTCTTCGAGACGGTGCCGGTCGCGCCGTGGGAGGCGGCGCTCGGCGCGTCGGTGGACGTGCCGACGCCAGCCGGCACGGTTTCGGTGCGGATTCCGCCGGGCTCGCAGAACGGTCGCAAGCTGCGGCTGAAGGGGCGCGGCATTCCGGGGACCGAGCCGGGTGACCTGTACCTCGTCCTCGACATCGTGCTGCCGCCAGCCGACACCGAAGCGGCGCGGCAGTTCTACGAGCGGATGGCGCGCGAGCTCGCGTTCAACCCGCGCCAGGGTCTGGGAGGCTGAGCGACGAGCCGACAGGGCGTCCCCTCACCGGCCTGCTGCTCGACGGGGCGGCGCTGACGCTCGACACCGAACCAACTCGCGCGCTGCGGAGGCGCTCGCACGGAGCGCAGTCGCGCATTGCTTAATTAATTAGATGTTCCTAATATACTTCATGGGTTGCCGCCGGATGCCGCCTCCGCGTCGTGTCGCAGCGCGCATGGCCACTCGTGCGCCCCCACCGGATCGGCGGGTTCGGGCGCCGCTCGTCGGCCGATCCGCGTACTCAGGGAGGAGACATGGCTCACATCGTCATTATCGGCGCCGGACTCGGTGGCTTGCCGATGGCTTACGAAATGCGCGAAGCCGCGCGCACGCAGGACCGGATCACCGTCGTCGCGAAGGATCCGCGCTTCCACTTCGTGCCGTCGAATCCGTGGATCGCCGTCAACTGGCGCAAGCGCGAGGATATCGAGGTCGACCCCGCGGCGGTGCTCGCGAAGAAGCATATCGACTTCATCCCGGTCGGCGTTCGCCGCGTCGAGCCGGCGGCGAACGCCGTCGAGCTCGATGACGGGCGGCGCCTCGACTACGACTTTCTCGTCATCGCTACCGGGCCGAAACTCGCGTTCGACGAGATCCCCGGGCTCGGTCCGCACGGCGGTTTCACGCAGTCGATATGCCATGTCGATCATGCGGTGCGCGCGGAGCACGCGTGGCAGGCGTTCGTGCAGGATCCCGGGCCGATCGTCGTCGGCGCGGTGCAGGGCGCGTCATGCTTCGGGCCGGCCTACGAGTTCTCGATGATCCTCGACGCGGACCTGCGCCGCCGCAAGATACGTGATCGCGTGCCGATGACGTTCGTCACCTCTGAACCGTACATCGGCCATCTCGGTCTCGGCGGCGTCGGCGATTCGAAAGGGCTGATGGAATCGATCTTCCGCGACCGCCATATCAAGTGGATCTGCAACGCGAAGGTCGAGCGCGTCGAGGACGGCAGGATGCACGTCATCGAGCATGACGAGGACGGCAAGGAGAAACGCCGCCACGAACTGCCCGGGGCGTGGAGGCGGTGTTCGGCATCGAAGGGCTCGTCAATCCGCGCGGCTTCGTGCTGATCGACAGGCATCAGCGCAACCCGAAGTATCCGAACGTGTTCGCGATCGGCGTCTGCGTCGCCATCCCGCCCGTCGAGGTGACGCCGGTCCCGACCGGCACGCCAAAGACCGGCTACATGATCGAGTCGATGGTGACCGCGACGGCGCAGAACATCCGGGCGCTGATCGACGGCCGCGAACCGGTCGAGACGGCGACGTGGAACGCGATCTGCCTCGCCGATTTCGGCGACACGGGCGCTGCTTTCGTCGCACTGCCTCAGATCCCGCCGCGCAACGTGAACTGGGTCGCGCACGGCAAGTGGGTGCACCTGGCGAAAGTCGGCTTCGAGAAATATTTCCTGCACAAGATGCGCAAGGGCACGACCGAGCCGATCTATGAAAAAGTCGTGCTGAAGGCGGTCGGCATCGGGAAGCTGCGCGAACACCCCTGAAGCTCCCGGCGGTGCCGCGCGCACCGCCGGCGCGACGCCGCAGCGCGCGGAGCGGGTAACATGACGCCCTGATCCGCCTCGCCTCCGTGCCGATGCTCTCGCTCGCCTTCTCGAACCGCTACGAAGTGCTCCTCGAAACGCTGCTCGCGCGCCTCGCCGACGAGCAGCCGGGGCCGTTCGGCATGCGCGAGATCGTCGTGCCGAGCGCAGCGCTGCGGCGCAGCGTCGAGCTTGCGGTCGCGCGGCGCGAAGGCGTCGCGGCGAACCTGCGCTTCTCGTACCTCGCGCAATGGCTGTGGAGCCAGATCGGCAAGGTGGTCGCGGTCGGGGAGCAATCGCCGTTCGCACCGGCGCTGCTCGTGTGGCGGATTTTCGAGCAGTTCCAGGATGCCGCCTGGACCGGCACGCACCCGCGGCTCGCGCGTTACCTCGGGACAGCCGACGCGACGATGCGCTTCGAGCTCGCCGAACGCGTCGCACGTGTCTTCGACCACTACCTCACGTACCGCCCGCGCTGGCTCGCCGAATGGTCCGCAGGGAGGATGGTCGCCGGCCTGCCGGAAGACGCGCGCGCCGATGAAGCCTGGCAAGCCGGGCTGTGGCGCCGGCTGACGGCGGAACTGGGGACGCGCAGCGAGCACCCGGCGGAAACTTTTTTCCGCGTGATCGCCGCAGCCGGCGATGCATTGCCCGGCATCCTGCCGGAGTCGGTGCACGTATTCTGCCTGCCGGCGATGCCGCCGCTGTACCGTGACGTGCTGCGCGAACTGTCGCAGCGGGTCGATGTGCGCCTGTACGTGCTCAATCCGTGCCGCGAATACTGGTTCGAGATCGTCGAGCCGCGACGTCTCGCCTGGCTCGCCGGCCAACAACAGGATCTCTATTTCGAATCCGGCAACCGGCTGCTCGCCGCGTGGGGACGGCAGACGCAGGCGCACATCGATTTGCTGTTCGAAGGCGAAGGGGCGCCGGAAATCGAGGACAGCCTGTTCGTCCCGGCCGGCGGCGCGAGCCTGCTCGCGCAGCTGCACGATGCGGTGCTCGACCTCGTCGATCTCGCGCCCGGCAGCATCGTGCTCGCCGACGACGACCGCAGCGTCGAGGTGCATGTGTGCCATTCGGCTACGCGCGAACTCGAAGTGCTGCACGACCGGCTGCTCGCGCTGCTCGCCGCCCCGGACGCGCCGCGGCCCGACGACATCCTCGTCGTCACGCCCGATCTCGACGCCGCGGCGCCGCTGATCGAAGCGGTGTTCGGCACCGCGCCGGCGTCGCGCCGCATTCCCTGGACGATCACCGGCCTCGGCCAGACGCGCATCAATCCGGTCGCGCGCGTGCTCGATGCCGCGCTCGCGCTCGCCGCGAGCCGCTTCCCGGCGAGCCGCGTGTTCGACCTGCTGCAGCAGCCGCCGGTCGCGCGCCGTTTCGGCCTCGATGGCGCGGATCTGGAGCAGGTGCATGAATGGCTGCGCGCGGCCGGCGTGCGCTGGGGGCTCGATGGCGCGCATCGCCGCCGGCTCGGCCTGCCGGGCGTCGACCGCCACAGCCTCGCCGAAGGCCTGCACCGGCTGTTTCTCGCCTATGCGCTCGGCGATGGAGGCGCAAGCCCCGGCGAGGAGGGCGATGTCGGTGGCCCGGTGCTGTTCGGCGGGCGCCTCGGCGCCGGCAATCCCGAAGGCGGCGAGGCGCTCGCATTGGGTCGCTTGTGGCGCTACGTCGAGACGCTGCAGTGGCTCGAGGCGGCGGCGCGCCGGCCGCACGACGCCGACGGCTGGCGCGCGCTGCTCGTCGAACTGCTCGACCGCCTGATCCCGCCCGACGCCGAGTGGGCCGACGACCGGGGCGCCGTGCTCGCGGCGAGCGCCGAGCTGCACGCGAACATGCAGGCCGGCGGGCTGCGCAGCCCGGTGCCGCTCGCGCTCGTGCATGACGCGCTCGCCGCGCTGCTCGATGATCCGGCGCGCGGCGGCGTGCCCGGCGGCGCGGTGACGTTTTCGGCGATGACGAGCCTGCGCAGCCTGCCGTACCGCGTGGTGTGCGCGATCGGCCTCGACGACGGCGCGTTCCCCGGCGCCGACCGGGCCGTGGAGTTCGACTTGATGGCGAAGCACGGCGCGCGCGGCGACCGCCAGCGCCGCGACGACGAGCGCAACCTGTTCCTCGACCTGCTGCTTGCCGCGCGCGAATGCCTGCATCTGTCGTACGCAGGCCGCAGCGTGCGCGACAACAGCGAAAAACCGCCTTCGGTGCTGGTGGACGAGCTGCTCGACTACGCCGCACGCGCGTGCGCCGCCGATCCGCTCGACGCGGCGTCGCACGTTGCTGCGCGGCGCCGGCTGACGGTCGTCCATCCGCTGCAGGCGTTCTCGCGCAACTATTTCATCGCCGACCCGCAGCGCGACGCGCGGCTCGCGAGCTTCAACGCCGAATACTGCGACGCGCTGCGTGCCCGCCTGCAGGCGGCGGCGCGCGGGCTGCCCGCTGCACGTTCGGTCTGCGGTGATAGCGGCAGCGAGCGCGACGAGGAAGACGGCTGCGAACCCGACGACGCCGGCGAGGCGCCGTTCTTCGTCGCGTCGCTGCCGCCGCCGCCCGACGAATGGCGAACGGTCGGGCTCGACCGGCTGATCCGCTTCTTCCGCAATCCGGTCCGCTTCCTGCTGCGCGAACGGCTCGGCGTGAGGGTGTCCGAAGGCGACGAGGAGCTCATCGACGACGAAGCGTTCCTGCCGGCGTGGCCGGAGCGCCAGGCGCTCGCCGAGCGGCTGCTGCCGGCGCTGCTCGCGGGGCGCAACCCGGACGCGGTGCGCAATCTCGCGCCCGCCGGCGGCGAATTCCCGGCCGGGCCGCTCGGCGAGCGCCTGCTCGAGCGCGAACTCGGCGTCCTCCAGGCCTATGCCGGCGGCCTGCGCACGGCGCTCGCGCCCGACCCGCTGCCGCCGCTGCAGGCGCACCTCGACTTCGACCTCGGTGGCGAACGCTGGACGCTCGACGCCGCGTTCGGCGACCTGCGCCCGGCCGGCCTCGTGCGCCACCGCTACGACGAGGCGCGCGCGAACGACTATGTCGCCGGCTGGATCGCGCATCTCGCGCTGTGCGCGGCCGCCCCCGACGCTGCGGAGCTGTGCACCGAATGGCATTCGCGCGATGGCGTCTATCGCCTGCGGCACTGCGACGACGCGCGCAGACAGCTCGCAGCGCTGGTTGCGCTGTACCGCGAAGGGCTGATGCGGCCGCTGCCGTTCTTCCCGAAATCGGCGTGGGCCTGGGTCGTCAATGACTGCAACCGCTACAAGGCGGAGCAGAAATGGAGCGGTGGCGGCCGGCCCGAGTTTGGCGAATGCCGCGACGCGGCGATCCGGCTCGCGTTCCGCGGGCTGCCCGACCCGCTCGGTGACGCGTTCTACGACCACGCCGCGACGGTGCTGCAGCCGCTCGTCGCGCATCTCGACGACCCGAGGCTGTGACATGACGATGCATGCCGCCGCGCTGCCGGCTGCCGCAACTCCCCGCGCCGACGAGCTCGACGTCTTCGAATGCCCGCTCGACGGCATCCGCCTGATCGAAGCGTCGGCAGGCACCGGCAAGACGTGGAACATCTGCGGCCTGTTCCTGCGCCTGCTCGTCGAGCGCGAACTGCCGGTCGACGCGATCCTCGTCGTGACGTTCACGCGCGCCGCGACCGCCGAACTGAAAAGCCGCGTGCGCGAGCGCATCGCCGGCACGCTCGCGTATCTCGACGGCACCGCCGCCGACGGCGACCCGTTCGTGGCGCAACTCGTCGCCGCGCTCGAGTCGCGGGCGATCGCGCGCGCGCAGATCCGCGAGCGGCTCGACCTGGCGCTGCAGACGTTCGACGAAGCGGCGATTTTCACGATCCACGGCTACTGCCAGCGCGCGCTGGCCGACACGCCGTTCGCCGCCGCGCTGCCGTTCGCGCTCGAACTCGCCGAAGACGACCTCGAGCTGCGCCTGGAGGCGACGCGCGACTTCTGGCGCCGCGAAATCGCCAGCGACGACTGTCCGGCCGAACTCGGCGAACTGCTGATCGCGCGCGGCGACAGCCCGGAGCGCTGGGCCGCGCTGCTCGGGCGCTATCTCGCCCGCCCGCTCGCGCAAAAACGCTGGCCGGAAAATGAAAATAGGGGACAGACCACGTTTTTCGGAGAAAAACGTGGTCTGTCCCCTATTTTCCCGGCGTTTGCCGACGCCTGCGCGCTGTGGAACGGCAACGGGCGCGAGGCCCATGACGCGCTGCTTGCCGGCCTGCCGGGCCTGAGCGCGACGAGCTACAAGGCCGACGGCGTCGCGCTGGCAGCGAAAAACTGGACGAGCTGGCTCGCCGGCGGCGACCCGCTCGCGCCGCTCGACGTGCAGGACGGCAAGTTCGCGCTGTTCTCAGTGACGCGCCTCAATGAATGCGTGAAGAAGCACTGCAGCGCGCCGCAGCACCCTTTCTTCGACGCCGCGGCGCGCGTGCTCGCGTTGCGCGACGAGGTCATTGCCGCGCTCGACGCCGCGCGCCTCGCGCTGCTGCGCCGCTTTCTCGAAACGGGCTCGGCGCGCTTGCGCGAGACGAAACGCGAGCGGCGCCAGATCGCGTTCGACGACATCCTGTTCAACGTCCATGAAGCGCTCGCCGGCGACGACAACCCGTGGCTCGCCGCGGCGCTGCATCGGCGCTACCCGGTCGCGCTGATCGACGAATTCCAGGACACCGATCCGCTGCAGTTCGAGATTTTCCGCCGCATCTACGCCGACGGCGGACGGCACGGGGGACTCTTCCTCGTCGGCGACCCGAAGCAGGCGATCTACAGCTTCCGCAACGCCGACCTGCACACATACCTGCACGCCCGCGGCGAAGCCGACACGCGCTACACGCTGAGCCGCAACCAGCGTTCGGTCGGCGGCCTGATCGGCGCCTGCAACGCGCTGTTCACGGCGAACCCGGCGGCTTTCGTGCTCGACGGGTTGGCGTACGAGACGGTCAGCGAAGGCGCGAAACCGCGCCAGCGGTTCGTCGACTCGTCGGCCGCGGCCGATCCGGCGTCGCTGCGCGTGTGGTGGATTGCGCCGGATGCTGACGGCGTGCTGCCGCTGCGCGCCGCGGTCGTCGCCCGGGCGGCGGCAGCGACCGCGGCGGAGATCGTCCGGCTCGTCGGCGAAGGGGCTGCAGGACGCATCACGATCGGCCCCCGCGCGCTCGCCCCGGGCGATATCGCGGTGCTGGTCAAGAGCCACAGCCAGGGCGCGCGGATGCGTGAAGCGCTCGCCGCGCTCGGCGTCGGCAGCGTCGAGCTGTCGCAGCAGAGCGTTTTCCACAGCACGGACGCCGAGGAGCTCGAACGCGTGCTGCTCGCGATCGCCGAGCCGGCGCACCTGCCGTTGCTGTCGGCCGCGCTCGCGACCGCGCTGATGGGCTTCGACGCCGCCGCGCTCGACGCGCTCGCCGCCGACGAAGGTGCGCTGCTGCGCGTGATCGCCCGCTTCGCCGAGCTGCGCGAAGTGTGGCTCGCGCGCGGCCTCGGCGTGATGCTGCGGCGCTGGGTCGTGCAGGAGAGCGTCAACGTGCGCCTGCTCGCGCGCGACGATGGCGAGCGGCGGCTGACGAATCTGCTGCATCTGGCCGAATGCCTGCACGCGGCGGGCGTCGAACACCCGTCGCCGGACGCGCTGCTGCGCTGGTTCGCGAGCCGGCGGCGCGACGCGGGGGCGAGCGAGGCGACGCAAGTGCGGCTCGAATCCGACCGCAACCTCGTGCAGATCGTGACGATCCATCGTTCGAAGGGCCTCGAATACGGCGTCGTGTTCTGCCCTTTCCTGTGGGACGGCTTCGCCGGCCGCGGCGACGACGGCGAAGGCTGCGTCTATCACGACGCGGATGGCGGGTTGCTGCTCGACTTTCGCCCCGCCGCGCGCGACGACGACGACGTCAAGGCGCTGATGCGCCGCGAGCGCGACGCCGAGTTCCTGCGCCTCGTCTATGTCGCGATGACGCGCGCGGTGTACCGCTGCTATCTCGTCGCCGGCTGTTACCTGAAGAAGAACGGCAAGACGGCGTCGCCGACCGAGAGCACGCGCAGCCTGCTGAACTGGCTCGTCGCCGGCGCCGGCACAAGCCACGCGGAATGGCTCCGGCACAAGCTGACGACGGACGATATCGAGGCCGCGTGGGCACGGCTGCTCGAGCGTGCCGAACCCGATCTGGCGATCGTCAACCTGCCGGCAGGCGGCGGTGGGCGGCTGGCGATCGCCGAACCGGCCGCGGATGCGCTGCAGGTGCTGCCGCCCCCGGCGCGCCTGCCGTCCGCGTGGCGGATCGGCAGTTTCAGCGCACTGAACCACGGCGCGGGCAATGATGCGGCGGCGCAGGACCATGACGCCCGCGCCCTGCTGGTGGCGCCGATCGACGGCGCGACATCGATCGCGCCGGCCATAGCGCCCGGCGACGACGACATCCTGTTCTTCCCGCGCGGCCCTGCGGCCGGCGACTGCATCCACGCGGTGTTCGAACGGCTCGATTTCCCCGCTCCGGCGAGCCGCGCGCCGGCCATCGCGGCGGCGCTCGCCGAGCATCC
Source organism: Aromatoleum bremense (assembly GCF_017894365.1). NCBI lineage: Bacteria > Pseudomonadati > Pseudomonadota > Betaproteobacteria > Rhodocyclales > Rhodocyclaceae > Aromatoleum > Aromatoleum bremense. The sequence goes on along the minus strand of NZ_CP059467.1, from coordinate 1,767,603 downwards.
GCAGCGCGGCGCCGGCGCGCCGCTCGCACGCATGCTCGAGCGCCTCGTCGATGACGTGCTCGCGACCCGGCTGCCCGGCGGCATCGTGCTCGGTCGCGTGGCCCGCAGCCGCACGCTCGTCGAACTCGGTTTCCACCTGCCGGCGCCGCGGCTGTCGGCCGAAGCGCTGAACGACTGGCTCGCGCGCGCGGGCTACGCGGTGCCGCGGCTCGCGTTCGGCGCGCTCGCGGGCTACCTGAAAGGCTACATCGACCTCGTCTTCGAGCATGACGGGCGTTTCTACGTCCTCGACTGGAAATCGAACCACCTCGGCTTCACGCCCGAAGACTATGCGCCGGCGCGCCTCGAAGAGGCGATGCGCGCGCACGGCTACCATCTCCAGCACCTGCTCTACAGCCTCGCGCTGCACCGCCATCTCGGGCGCACGCTGCCGGGCTACGACTTCGAGCGCCATTTCGGCGGCGCGCTGTATCTTTTCGTGCGCGGCGTACGGCCCGGCTGGCGGCTCGGCGAGCATCCGGCAGGCGTGTATGTCCACCGCCCGGACGCCGCAACCCTCGCTAGCCTCGACCGCCTGATCGGCGGCGTCCCCGCCCCGGAATCCGTGCGATGAACCCTCTCGACCTGCGCCCCGACCTGACTGCCGAAGCCGAGCTCGCGCACGGTTTTGCCGCGCATGTCGTGAGCTGGGCGCGCGCCGCCGGGGCACCGGACGCCTGCCTGCCGCGGCTGCGCGCGGCGGCGATGCGCGCGAGCCTCGCCGTCGCCGCCGGGCACGTGTGCGTGCCGCTCGCCGAGCTCGTCGCCGTGGACGAGACGGTTGCCGGGCTGCGCGAGGCGCTGCTCGCGAGCGGCGTCGTCGGCCGCGCGGCGGCGCCCGAGCCGCGGCCGCTGCTGCTCGACGCGGCCGACCGCCTGTACCTGCGCCGCCATTACGACTGGGAACGGCGTCTCGCGACCGCGCTCGTCGCGCGCGCCGCAAGCCCGCTGCCGGCGCCGCCGCGGGCCACCGTTGAGCGCCTCGGCGAACTTTTCGCCGCCAACGCCGCGCGGCTCGGCGGGCGCGCCGACTGGCAGAAGCTCGCCGTCGCGCTCGCGCTCGAACGGCGCCTGACCGTCATCAGCGGCGGGCCGGGCACCGGCAAGACGACGACCGTCGCGGCGCTGCTCGCATGCCTCTTGAGTGCCGAACCGGAACTGCGGGTCGCGCTCGCCGCGCCGACCGGCAAGGCCGCCGCGCGCATGCTCGACGCGCTGCGCGCGCGCAGCGCCTCCGTGCCGGAAGAGGTCCGCGGGCGGCTGCCGCAGACCTCGCACACGCTGCATCGCCTGCTCGGCGTGACGCCGCAGCCCGGCCGCTTCCGCCACCACGCCGGCAATCCGCTCGCGCTCGACGTGCTGGTCGTCGACGAGGCGTCGATGCTCGATCTCGCGCTCGCGACGCGGCTCGTCGACGCGCTGCCGCCGCACGCGCGCCTGATCCTGCTCGGCGACAAGGATCAGCTCGCCGCGGTCGAGGCCGGCGCGGTGTTCGCCGAGCTGTGCGCCGACGCGTCGCTCGAGGCTTCATGCGTCGCGCGGCTCGCCGCGCTGACCGGCACGCCGGCCGGGCGCATCGCGCCGCCGCCGCCGCGCCGCGCGACGCCGCTCGCCGGCAGCGTCGTGTGGTTCGTCGAGAGCCATCGTTTTTCCGCCGACTCCGGCATCGGCCGGCTCGCCGCCGGCATCAACGCGGGTGCCGGCGACGAAGTGCTCGCCTGGCTGCGCGAGGGCGCCGATTCGTCGGTCGAATGGCTCGCGGACGAGGGCGATGCGCCCGCCGCCGCGGTGCTCGCACGGCTGGAGCAGGGCTATGCCGGTTATCTCGACGCGTTGCGCACGTACGGCGGCGATCCGGCGCCGGTGTTCGCCGCGTTCGACCGTTTTCGCGTGCTGTGCGCGGTGCACGGCGGGCCGCGCGGCATCGATGCGACCAACGAGCGGCTGTCGCGCCACGCGCGCGCCGCGCTCGCGCATGCACCCGGCGCCGTCGCTGCGTCGCCGTGGTACCCGGGCCGGCCGGTAATCGTGCTGAAGAACGATTACCTGCTGCGGCTCTACAACGGCGACGTCGGCATCTGCCTGCCGGACGCGCACGGCGAGCTGCGCGTCGTGTTCCCCGACCCTGCCGGCGGCTGGCGCGAACTCGCGCCGCTGCGCCTGCCCGCCCACGACACCGCGTTCGCGATGACGGTGCATAAGGCGCAAGGCTCGGAGTTCGCGAAAGTGCTGGTGCTGCTGCCGGCGACGCCGGTGAAAGTGATGACGCGCGAACTGCTCTACACCGGCGTCACCCGCGCTGCGCGCAAAGTCGTGCTCGCGGGGCCGGAAGCGGTGCTGCTCGCCGCGTGCGGCACGCCGACCGTGCGCGAAAGCGGCCTGATCGACCGCCTGGTCGAAGCTGGCGGGCAAATTTAGCGGCGTTCGGCGTTCATTTCCCTCCCGTTCGCGGCTACGAGCGCGCGAGTGGTTTCTCGGCGCGCCGTCCTGATTCCGCTCACGCCGGGATGCCGAGAATCACGCTGGATGCCTTGAAAATTGCGGTGACGCGGGCGCCAACGGCAAGCCCGAGCGCATTGCTGCTTTCGTTGGTGATGATGGCTGCCACGGTACCTCCCCCCGGCAACTCGACGACCACCTCGGTGTTGACTGCGCCCGGCTGCACGCGCGAGACGGTGCCGGTCAGCCGGTTGCGGGCAGAAAATCTGGCGCCTTCATCGTCTGTGACGATGATGATCGACGAGGACTTGATGAGTGCGAAGGCGTCTGCCCCCGGGTGCAAGCCAAGCCCGTCGGTGCTCTCATGCGTGACGATCGCGACGATCTTCTGTCCGCCGGCGACCTCCAGTTCGATCTCGTCATTGACGGCCCCTTGCCTGACCTGAGTCACCTTGCCCAGAAACTGGTTGCGTGCGCTGGTTTTCATGTCGATTCTCCTGAGCAGCAAGAAATCGTCGGCGATCCCCTCGGCCTGTCGGCTGAGCCGATCGACGAAGCAGCGATGCTCCCGCTCGATAAGTTTGAAGTTCTTCACCAGTTGCTCGCCGCGCCGGGTCAATCGGGTGCCGCCGCCGCCCTTGCCCCCGGTCAGCCGCTCCACCAAGGGCTCGCCGGCGAGATTGTTCATGTTGTCGATGGCATCCCAAGCGGCCTTGTAGCTCATCTTGATCGCCTTGGCGGCCTGGGTGATGGAACCGCATTCGGCGATCTTGGCCAGCAGGGCGACGCGGCCCGGTCCCCCGAGGTTCTCCCCTCCGACCGTCATCCATATCGAGCCGTGCAACTCGATGGGCTTGTCTTTCGGCGCCATATGCTCAATGTCCGTTTGATGCTGAGGCGGAAAGCATATCGGGAACCGGTCGCAGTTGTCGCATCCCCGGAGTGCAGTCCGCGTTTCCCCTGCGCCGTGCCCGATTCGTCGAAGATGTGCCCTCTTTACAGGGCTGGAACATAAACCGTAATATAGACACGAATATTACGAAATCAAGGCTTCTTTCCGGGCATATTCGATCTGAACCTGGAAGTGTGAAAAATCCCAAAATCCACAGGGAGGTTTTATGAAATTCCGTTTCGTGCGACTGCTCGTTGCCGCGAGTTGCATCGCGTCCGCCGTCGCCGCCCACGCAGCCGAAGTCCAGGTCGCGGTCGCCGCGAACTTCACCGCGCCGATGCAGAAGATTGCCGCCGAGTTCGAGCGCGACACCGGTCACACGGCGCTGCTCGCGTTCGGCGCGACCGGCAAGTTCTACGCGCAGATCAAGAACGGCGCGCCGTTCGAGGTCTTCCTTGCCGCCGACGACAAGACCCCGACGCGGCTCGACGAGGAGGGCGTAACGGTGCCCGGCAGCCGCTTCACGTACGCGATCGGCCGGCTGGTGCTGTGGTCGGCGCAGCCCGGTGTCGTCGATGACCAAGGCGAGGTGCTCGGGCGCGGCGATTTCCGCCACCTCGCGATCGCGAACCCGAAGACCGCGCCGTATGGCGCGGCCGCGATGGAAGTGCTGCGCCGGCTCGGTCTCGCCGATGGCATCGCCGCGCGGCTCGTGACCGGCGAGAACATTTCCCAGACCTACCAGTTCGTCGCCACCGGCAACGCCGAGCTCGGCTTCGTCGCGTTGTCGCAGGTGATGGTCGACGGCAAGCTGACCGGCGGCTCGGCCTGGCAGGTGCCGGCCGGGCTGTACGACCCGATCCGCCAGGACGCGGTGATCCTCGCCGCGGGCCGCGACAAGCCGGCCGCGCGGGCGCTCGCCGACTACCTGCGCGGCGACAAGGCGGTCGCGATCATCAAGTCCTACGGTTACGGGCTGTGACGCAGGGGCGGCAATGATCACTGCAGCCGATCTCGCCGCGATCCGCCTGACGCTGGAACTCGCCGCGACGACGACGGCGATTCTGCTCGTCGTCGGCACGCCGGTCGCGTGGTGGCTCGCGCGCACCGGTTCGCGCTGGAAAGCCGTCGTCGGCGCGGTCGTCGCGCTGCCGCTGGTGCTGCCGCCGACGGTGATCGGTTTCTATCTGCTGGTCGCGCTCGGGCCGCACGGTCCGGTCGGCCAGCTCACGCAGGCGCTCGGACTCGGCCTCTTGCCGTTCACGTTTGCCGGGCTCGTCGTCGGCTCGGTGTTCTACTCGCTGCCGTTCGTCGTGCAGTCGCTGCAGAACGCGTTCGAGGCGATCGGCGAGCGTCCGCTCGAAGTCGCGGCGACGCTGCGCGCCGGCGCGATCGACACGTTCTTCAGCGTCGTGCTGCCGCTCGCGCGGCCCGGCTTCGTCACCGCGACGATCCTCGGCTTCGCGCATACCGTCGGCGAATTCGGCGTGGTGCTGATGATCGGCGGCAACATCCCGGACAAGACGCGCGTCGTCTCGGTGCAGATCTACGACCACGTCGAGGCGCTCGAGTACGCCGAGGCGCACTGGCTGTCGGCGGGCATGCTGGTGTTCAGCTTCGTCGTGCTGCTCGCGCTGTACGGGCAGAAGAAGGGAGCGGTGCGGTGAGCGGCGCTGCGCCGTTCGGCCCCGGCGCCGCGCGAACCGGCGCGATGGCGGGTGACGAGGCCGCGATCCGCGCGCGCTTCGGCCTCGGCTGGCCGGGTTTTCGGCTCGACGTCGACCTCGCCTTGCCCGGGCGCGGCGTGATCGCGCTGTTCGGCCATTCGGGGTCGGGCAAGACCACGCTGCTGCGCTGTCTCGCGGGACTGGAGCGCGCCGCGGACGGGTATCTCGCGGTGCGCGGCGAGCTGTGGCAGGACGAGGCGCAGCGCCTCTTCGTGCCGACACACCGGCGCCCGCTCGGCTACGTGTTCCAGGAAGCGAGCCTGTTCGCGCACCTGACGGTGCGGCGCAACCTCGAATTCGGCCTGAAGCGCGTCCCGGCCGCGTCGCGCCGCATCCCGCTCGACCAAGCGATCGCGCTGCTCGGCATCGAGCCGCTGCTCGACCGCATGCCCGGGCGCCTGTCCGGCGGCGAACGCCAGCGCGTCGCGATCGCGCGGGCGCTGGCGACGAGTCCGAGGCTGCTGCTGATGGACGAGCCGCTCGCGGCACTCGATGTGAAGCGCAAGCAGGAAATACTGCCCTACCTCGAACGCCTGCACGCCGAGCTCGACATCCCGGTTGTCTATGTCAGCCACGCGCCCGAGGAAGTCGCGCGGCTGGCCGACCACGTCGTGCTGCTCGCTGACGGGCGTGCGCTCGCCGTCGGGCCGATCGGCGAAGTGATGGCGCGTCTCGATCTACCGTTCGCGCACGACGAGGATGCGTTCGTCGTCATCGATGCCCGCGTTGCCGCGCATGACGAGGCCTACGCGCTGACGCGGCTCGAATTCGCCGGACTGCCGCTGTGGATCACCGGCCTCGACATGCCGCTCGCGTCCCGCGTCAGGGCGCGCGTGCTCGCCCGCGACGTCAGCCTGGCGCTCACCGAGCGCCACGATTCGAGCATCCTCAACGTGCTGCCGGCGCGCGTCGTGTCGCTCGACGAGGCCGATCCGGGGCGCACGCTGGTGCGTCTCGACGTTGCCGGCACGGCGCTGCTGGCGCGCATCACGCGCCGTTCGGCCGCGCAGCTCGGCATCGTGCCGGGCCGCGACGTGTATGCGCAGGTCAAGGGCGTCGCGCTGCTGCGCTAGCGCAGTGAAATTTACGGCTAAACTGTCGCGCTGCTCAACCCGGATCCCCGCCTGCCATGATCGACCTGCGCATCGTCCCCGTGACCCCTTTCGAACAGAACTGCAGCATCGTGTGGTGCGACAAGACGCGCAAGGCCGCCGTCGTCGACCCCGGCGGCAACCTCGAGCGCATCCTCGCGAAAGCGAAGGAGCTCGGCGTCACGATCGAGAAGATCCTGATCACGCACGGCCATATCGATCACGCCGGCGGCACCGCGCAGCTCGCGCGCGAACTCGGCGTGCCCGTCGAAGGACCGCAGGAGGCGGACCTTTTCTGGATCGCCGGCATCCCGCAACAGGCCAAGACGTTCGGCTTTCCCGGCGCCGAGAGCTTCGAGCCCGATCGCTGGCTGCACGATGGCGACACGGTGACGGTCGGCGACGAGACGCTCCGCGTCATCCACGTGCCGGGCCACACGCCCGGCCACGTCGCGTTCTTCCACGCCGATGCGCGGCTGGCGATCGTCGGCGACGTGCTGTTCGCGGGTTCGATCGGCCGCACGGATTTCCCCCAGGGCGACCACGCGACGCTGATCCGCTCGATCCGGCAGAAGCTCTTTCCGCTCGGCGACGACATCACGTTCGTCCCTGGTCACGGGCCGACCTCGACGTTCGGCGAGGAACGCCGCAGCAACCCGTACGTCGGCGATCACGCCTGAGGCCGCGCGGGCGAGGCCGTTCCCGCAAGGGTGTGCCGACGGCCTCGCCCGTTCAGCCGCGCTTGAGCGCGTCGCGGATTTCGCGCAGCAGCTTGACCTCTTCGGGCTCGACCGGCGGCGGGGGCGGGGGCGGCGGTTCCGCGCGCTTGAGGCGGTTGATCGCCTTGACGGCGACGAAGATCGCGAACGCGATGATGAGGAAGTCGATCGTCGTGTTGATGAACTGCCCGTATTTCACCAGCGGCGCTCCGGCCTTCTCGGCGGCTTCCATCGTCTCGTAGGTCTGGTCGCCGAGATTGATGTACAAGTGCCGGAAATCGACGCCGCCGAGCAGCCGTCCGATCACCGGCATCACGATGTCCTTGACGAGGGAATCGACGATCTTGCCGAACGCGGCGCCGATGATGACACCGACTGCCAGATCGATGACGTTGCCGCGCATGGCGAACTCTTTGAACTCACGCATAAAGCTCATTCCGGATACTCCCCTGTCGTTGTTGTCCCCGGGATGGCGCCGCGAAACCGATGCCTGCGCCATCTTAGCGCCTGCCAATGGCGCTGCACAGCACCCCTGCCCGACCCGCGTTCGCCGCACGACAATACTTCCGTGACATGAACGGGTCGATTCGCGCGCGCCGCGTGCCGGTTTTCTTCGCGCTGTTCCTCGCCCTGGCAGCGATCGTCATCGCGGCCGGCGTGCGCCTCGGCGGGGAATGGCTGCGGGCCGAGTTCGAACGCCGCCTGCAGGCCCGCGTCGTGCCGGCCGTGCACGTCGACGGTCCCGTTCGCGTGCGGCTGTGGCCGGCTCCGGGGCTGGTCGTCAACGGCATACGGGTCGCGGGCGACGGCGAAGCTGACGCGCTCGAAATCCGCGCTTTGGCGGTCGAGCTCGAGCCGGCGCCGCTGCTGCACGGTCGCGTCGTGCTGGCGTCGCTAACGCTCGAAGGGGCCGACATCGTTTTGCGGCGCGGCGACGAAGGGCACTGGAACCTCGCAGGCTGGCTGCGCCCCGACGCGGCGGCAGGGGGCGACGGCGCTGCCGTGCCGATCGGCAGGCTCGTGGTCGCGAACACGGCGCTTCGCCTCGTCGGCGCCCGCGGCGAGCTGCTCGCCGAACTATCGGACCTGCGCCTCACGGCAGGCCCGCTCGCCCCGGGCATGGCCGGTACGTTCGAGCTGCATGCTCGCGCCACGTCCGGTGCCGCGTTCGCCGCGGATCTGCGGATCGCGTCGGGCGGAGACTATCGCTTCGACGAAGGCGCTGCGACAGTGGAAAACCTGTCGTTCAGCGCCCAGGGCAGCGCGGCGCAGTGGCGCGTCGAGCGTGGCGAAGCGCACGTCGCGCAGCTGCGCCGGGAACGTGACGGCACCGTGCGGCTCGGCGACAGCCGGTTCGCCCTCGATCTGGCGGCGGGCGAAAGTGCGCTGGCGGTGCAGGGCAGTCTCGCGACGCTGGAGATGGCCGCGGTCAGCGGCACGGCCGGTCGGGCGGCTGCCGGCACCGCGCCCGGCGGCACCGCGATCGACGTGAGCATCGCGGGCGGCACGGTCGAGCTGCCGCACCCGGGGGGCGAGCCGGCGCCGCTGAAGGTTTCGTTTTCGTGCGACCTGCGCTTCGATCCGGCAGGATCGTCCGTCCGCGGCACCGTCGCCGGCAGTTTCGACGACAGCCGTTTCGACGGCCGCTGGCGCTTCGAGCCGGACGCGGTGCCGCCGCTCGGCGTCGCGCTGTCGCTCGACCGGCTGAATCTCGATCGCTATCTGCCGCCGCCGGACGCAGAGCCCGCACCGGCGGACATGACGGGGTGGCGCAACTGGCCGGTCGAGGCGGATCTGCGGGTCGGCCGGCTGATGGTCGGCGGGCTCGTGAGCGAGAATGCGCGCCTGCGGCTGACCGACCGCCCCGTTTCCGCGAATACGGCTACAGGCGCGCGCTGAACACCGGCAGGCGCCAGCCGAAGCGCATCGCGCCAAGGCGGATCACGAGCACCAGAACGCCGGCGGCGAGTGCCGACGTGCCGGGCGTCGCTCCGGATGCCTTCATCGCGATCAGCAGCAGTGCGCCGGCCCAGGACGCGGTCGCATACAGTTCGCCGCTGAACACCAGCGGCACCTCGTTGCACAGCACGTCGCGCACGATGCCGCCGAATACGCCGGTGACGACGCCCATCAGGCTCGCGACGAGCCACGGCGCGCCGAGCGCAAGGGCCGCCTGCGTGCCGCTGACGGTAAACAGCGCGAGGCCGACGGCGTCCGGCAGCAGGAAGAGTTTGCCTGGCAGGCGCACGAAGCGCACCAGCGCGAAAGTCACAAGCCCGGCCGTCAATGCGGTGATCAGATAGCTCTGATCGGCGATCCAGAACACCGTGCGGTCGAGCAGCAGGTCGCGCAACGAACCACCGCCGAGCGCTGCCGCGAGCGCGACGATGACCACGCCGAAGAGGTCGAAAGGCTTGCGTCCGGCTTCGAGCACCCCGGCGGCCGCCTGGGCGGCGACGCCGGCGAGGCCGATGCCATAGACGAGAATATCGATCGGAATCATGGGGCGCGAGAATAGCATCGCCGCGCGCCGTCTTGCGGGCGCGTTGTGGGGCGCGCTGGTGGTGATCGCGATTCCGCAGGCCATTTCGCTCGCGAGCGAGGAGGTGTTGCCGCCGAACCTCGCCGCCGCTGCGGCGGGCCTCGAGACAATGCTGTTCGGAGCGGTCGTCGTCGCGGTGATCGTGCTGCGTCCCGAGGGGCCTGGCAGGTCGGGCATCGCGCAGTTCGTCCTGAATCGGGGACATTGGTGAAGTGATTGGCATCGAAATTTCGCGGCATCGCGCTAAAGTGGCGATCTGCCTATGTCAATTCAGGGAGTGCGCCGGCGTGAGGGAACTCTTGGTGTCTGATGCGCCGCCCGGACGGGGGCCGGAGTGATCATGGCGAACTGGTCGGAGTACGTTCGGCAGCGCCGTCCGCTCGTGGTCGGGATCGTCGCTTTCCTCATCGCCGGGATGGTTTCCGGCTTCCTCGTGCTGGGCCTCGATCACCGGCTCGGCACCTGGCTGTCGAGCGCCGAGCCGGGGGCCGGCCTGGGCGACAACCTGGTGCTGTCGTTGAACGCCGCCGTGGCGCTGCTGTTCAGCCTGCTGCTCGGCTGGCTGGCAAACCAGATGGTGCAGCTGCGCGCGCACCGGGCCGACCTGCAGCGCCTGGTGGCGGCGCGCAGCGCCGAAGTGCGGGCGCGCGAGGCGGAGCTGGATCGTGCCCAGTCGGTGGCGTACGTCGGCGAACAGCAGCTGCGCAAGTTGTCGACCGCGATCGAATGCAGCCCGGCCTCGATCGTGATCACCGATCGCAGCGGAAACATCGAGTACGTCAATCCGCAATTCGAACGCTGCACCGGCTATACCGCGCAAGAGGTAGTGGGAAAAAATCCACGCGTGCTCAAGTCGGGCAATCGTTCGGCGGAGGAGTACGCGGTGCTGTGGGCGACGATCACTCACGGCCACGTGTGGCGCGGTGAATTCGAGAACATTCGCAAGGACCGTACGCATTACTGGGAGACGGCCTCGATTGCTCCAATCCGGGCGGATGACGGGACGATTTCGGGCTTTGTCGCGGTCAAGGAAGACATCACGCTGCAGAAGCGGGCCGAGCGCGAGCTGCGCGAGCGTGAAGTGAAGCTTGCCGCGCTGATTGCGTCGTTGCCGGACCTGATGTTCGTCATCGACCGGAACCGGCGCATCGCAGAATTCCATGCCCCCGATCCCGGACTGCTGCTGACTGCACCGGCGCAGTTTCTCGGCCGTTCGTATGCCGAAACGCTGCCGCCGGCGGTGGTCGTGAAGCTCGACGCGGCGCTGGAGGAAATTTCCGCCACGGGGGAGCCGCGGCAGGTCGAATACACGCTCGACCTGCCGCGCGGCAGGCATCATTTCAACGCATCGATCAGCCGGCTCGCCGGCGCCGGCCTCGCCCCGGAGGGGTTCATCGTGCTGGTGCGCGACATCACCGAGCGCGTGCGCATGGAACAGGCGCTGGTCGAAAGCGAACTGCGCTACCGCGAGCTGTTTGCGAACAGCCGCGTCGTGATGCTGGTCATCGACCCCGTCGACGGCAGTATCGTCGATGCGAACGCCAAGGCTTGCGAATATTACGGCTACGACCTGGCCACGCTCACGCGCATGAGGATCTGGGGCATCAACGTGCTGGGTCGAGAGCAGATCCAGCGCGAGATGGCGCAGGCGCAGGCGCGCGAGGCCGACACGTTCCGCTTCCGTCACCGGCTCGCCAGCGGTGAATTGCGCGATGTCGAGGTGGCCAGCGGCCCGATCGAGATTGCCGGCAGGAAGCTGCTCTACTCAGTCGTTCAGGATGTCACCGAACGCAAACGCGTCGAGGAGCGCATGCGCCAGGCGATGGTGGTGTTCAATGCCTGCAGCCAGGGCATCATGACGACCGATGCGCGAGGCGTGGTCACGTCCGTCAACCCTGCGTTCTGCACCATTACCGGCTACCTCTCGGCCGAAGTCATCGGCCGCAAGTCGTCGATGTTCAAGCCCGAACGCCATGAGGCCACGTTCTTCGATGCGATGTGGACGTCGATCGTCGAGAGCGGCAGCTGGGCAGGCGAAGTGGGGAGCCGGCGCAAGGACGGCGGCACTTATCCGCAGTGGGTCACTGTCACCGCCGTGCGCGACACCGACGGCAAGGTCGCGGAGTACGTCACGCTGTTCAGCGATATCACCGAGCGCAAGCAGCAGGAAGTCGCGATGTGGCGCCAGGCCAACTTTGACCCGCTCACCGGGCTGGCCAACCGCAGCCTGCTGCAGGACCGCCTCGGTCGCGCGCTCGCCCAGGCCCGTCGTCATGCGTGCAAGGTCGGGCTGCTGTTCCTCGACCTCGACGGCTTCAAGTGGATCAACGATTCGCTCGGCCACGACGTCGGCGACGAATTGCTGGTGGATGTCGCGCGCCGTCTCAACACCTGCGTGCGCGACGAGGACACCGTCGCGCGCCTGGGCGGCGACGAGTTCACGGTCGTCGTGCACAACCTTGTCGACCCTGCGGACCTCGGCGCAATCGCAGACAAACTCGTCGCCGTGCTGCGCGAGCCTTTCGCGCTGCACGGTGCGTGCCACCATATTTCCGGCAGCATCGGCATCACCGTGTTTCCCGACGACGGCGACGATGTCCAGACGCTGCTGCGCAACGCCGACATCGCGATGTACAAGGCCAAGCAGGCGGGCAAGAACCGCGCCCAGTTCTATGCCCATCACATGCAGGCCGACGCGCTCGCGCGCGTGCACCTCGAAGCGGATCTGCGCATTGCCATCGAACAGCGCGCATTCGAGCTGCATTACCAGCCGATCGTCGACAGCGCGAGCGGCACGCTGGTCGGTGCCGAGGCGCTGATCCGCTGGAACCATCCCGAGCGCGGCATGATCTCGCCAATCGAATTCATCCCGGTGGCGGAAGACTGCGGGCTGATTGTCCAAATCGGCGAATGGGTGTTGCGCGAAGCCATGCGCCAGCGCCGCGACTGGCTGGCGCGCGGCTATCCGCCGCTGCGCCTCGCGGTGAACGTGTCGGGCGTGCAGTTCGGCGAAGCCGGCCTGCCGGAGCTGCTGCGCACGCTGCTCGCGGAGTGCGACGCCGCACGCGACTCACTGATCCTCGAAATCACCGAATCGGTGCTGATGGGCGGCAGCGAAAACGTCGAGGCCCGCATGCGCGACATCAAGGAGCAGGGCATCTGCTTCGCGCTCGACGATTTCGGCACCGGTTTCTCGTCGCTGTCCTACCTCAAGCGCTTCCCCGTCGATATCGTCAAGATCGACCGCAGCTTCGTGCGCGACTGCCCGGACGACCGCAACGATGCGAGCCTCGTCGAAGCGATCATCAACATGGCGCACAGCCTCGGGCTGCGCGTGACCGCCGAAGGCGTCGAATCGGCCGAACAGCGCGAATTCCTGCGCGCGCTGGGCTGCGATTACCTGCAGGGCTACCTGATCGGCAAGCCGCTGGCGGCCGACGCGTTCGAGGCGATGATGGTGCCGCTGCGAAGCGTCGCCGCCGCCTTTACCGGCGGAAGGCGCCGCGCTTTTGGCTGCACTGAAGCTTCGTTTTTCGCCAAACGCAACTGACTCACGCTCCGGTGGCGAGCGCGTCGAGAATGCGCCGCACCGGCGTTGGCAGCCCGGCCGCGTCCAGGTCGGCGAGCGCGAGCCAGCGATGTCCGGCTTCGGCGAGATTGCGCCCCGCCTCGCAGACCTCGAAGCGGATCGGCGTGATCTCCAGGCGGAAATGCGTGAACGCGTGGTTCAGCGGGGCGAGCGGGAGGCTCGCGCGTGGCGCGAGGCCGAAGCGCGTTTGCAGCCAGCGCCCGGCGTCCGGCTCGCTGTCGGGAATTTCCGGCAGCGCGAGCAGGCCGCCCCAGATGCCGGCGGGTGGACGCCGCTCGAGCAACACGCGGCCTGCCGCATGAATCACCGCGACGCGCACCCGACGCTGCGGCACGGCCTTGCGCGGACGCGCCGCCGGCAGTTCGGCGATGCGGTCCTCGCGGCGCGCGACACACGAGTCGGCGAGCGGGCAGCGTGCGCACGCCGGACGGCTGCGCCTGCACACCGTCGCGCCCAGGTCCATCTGCGCCTGGATGTAGGTGCCGACGCCGGAGTCGGGCAGCAGCGATTCGGCCAGCGCCCACAGCCGCGCCTCGACCGCCCGCTCGCCGGGAAAGCCGTCGACGCCGAACACCCGGCACAGCACCCGCTTGACGTTGCCGTCGAGGATCGCCGCGCGCTCGCCGAACGCGAATGCCGCGATCGCCGCCGCGGTCGAGCGGCCGATGCCGGGTAGTCGGGCGATTGCTGCGGCGTGCGACGGGAAGTCGCTGCCGTGAAGGTCGACCACCACCTGCGCCGCCTTGTGCAGGTTGCGCGCCCGAGCGTAGTAGCCGAGCCCGCTCCACAGCGCGAGCACATCATCGACCGGCGCCGCGGCGAGCGTCGCCAGGTCCGGGAAGCGCGCCAGAAAGCGCGCGTAGTACGGGATCACCGTGTCGACCTGCGTCTGCTGCAGCATGATTTCCGACAGCCAGATGCGATACGGATCGGGGGGGCGGCCGGACGTGTGCTGCCAGGGCAGGTCGTGTCGGCCGTGGTGGCGATGCCAGTCGATGAGCCGTGCGGCGAAAGTCGTGCCTGTATCCATTGCCCGCTGTTCCATTCGTCTGCGTTGCCCGATGCCGCCTGCGCAGCGATAATCCTCGGATCCATTCACTTCAGGTGCGGCGGGCGAGAACCTGCGATCCGCCGCCCAGCCCCCGCCCATGTCCCAGCCGCCCGTCACCCACCAGGAATTCACCCGCGCCTTCCGCGACACGCTCGGCATGTTCGCCACCGGCATCGCGGTGGTCACGACCCGGGCAGCGAACGGCGAAGCGATCGGGCTGACGGTCAATTCGTTCAACTCCGTTTCGCTCGACCCGCCGCTGATCGTCTGGAGCCTTGCGCGCCACCTGCAGAGCCTGCCGGTGTTCGAAGCCTGCGAATACTACGCGGTCAACGTGCTGTCGGAAGACCAGCAGCACCTGTCGCAGCTCTTCGCGACGCGCTCCGACGAAAAGTTCGCCGGCCTGGACATCGACGAAGGCCTGTACGGCGTGCCGCTGCTGCGCGGCTGCTGCGCCCGCTTCGAATGTCGCAACACCGTGCGCCACGAAGGCGGCGACCACCTCCTGTTCCTGTCGGAAGTCGTCCGCTTCGACCGCGAGGACCACCCGCCGCTGATTTTCCACAGCGGCGCCTACCGGCGGCTCGCGCGCGATTGAAGCGGTGCGGCCGAACGTCACCGCGTGTGCCGGTGGCGCTCGTTGCGATACACCGGCCACCGGCGTAAATCAACACTCAATGCGGTTGCGCCGTTGGCCTGCTCGACGCCCAGCGCACGCTCTACGCCGCCGAGCAGGAGCTGATCGCGGCGCGCCTCGCCGAAGCGAGTAACCGGGTGGCGCTGTGCCGGGTGCTGGGCGGCGGCTGGCAGTAGCTTGGGCGAGCGGGCGCGCCGGTGGGCCGCCTGCGCCACCGCCTTTGTCATGGGTTGCCTCCCGGGAAAGCGCGGCGCACACTTTCGCCCGATGAATCCCGGCCCCCACCCTAAAGAACCCAGGCGTGTCAGAGCGGCCTTCATCGGCCCCTTTGCCATCATGCTGGCGTTCATCGTAGGGGTGTTCGCGACGGCCATCTTCTTCGTCGAAAACCGCATCCGCGATCAGGATCTGGCCGAGCGATCGGCGTCGGTGGCGAAACTGTTCGCACAGAAGCTGGACAAGGACACCAACCTGATGCGGGCGGTGCTGCAGGCGGTGATGTCCAACGAGGCGGTGGAGCGCGCGTTCGTCAAGGGCGATCGCAAGGGCCTCGCGCGGCAAGGGGGGGCCCTGTTCGAGACGCTGCGCACCGAGCACCGCATCACGCACCTCTATTTCACCGGGGCCGACCTGGTGAACTTGTATCGGCTGCACAGCCCCGGCGAGTTCGGCGACCAGATCAACCGCATGACCATGGTGAGGGCCAGGGAGCAGGAGAAGACCGTGCGCGGGCTCGAGCTGGGTCCCCTCGGTACGCTCACCTTGCGCCTGGTGGCGCCGTGGCGGCGCGACGCAAAGGTGCTCGGCTATCTCGAGATCGGCGAGGAGATCGAGCACCTGCTCGACGAGATCGGCGACAGCCTGTCGGTGGGTCTCGCGGTGCTGGTGGAAAAGCGCTTCCTGCTGCCCGAACAGTGGCAACGCGGCATGTCGCTGATGGAACGTCACGGCGACTGGAACCGCTTCGACACTCATGTCGCCCTGGCGCAGACGACCGCCCGGCTGCCGGCAGCCCTTGATGACCGGACCTTCGGCAAGTTGCTCGCCGGCGACACGGTGGGCCTGCAGGAGCAGGCGCGCAAGCTGCACGTCGCACTCCTGCCCCTCGACGATGCCGGCGGACGCCACATCGGCGAGCTGGTGGTGATCCGCGACATCACCGCGCTGGAATCGATGTTCCGCTGGTCGACGGTGACCGTCATCGGGCTGAGCCTGCTGGCCGCCGCCAGCGTGCTGGGGGCCTTCGGCGTCGCGCTGGCGCGCGTGGAGCGGGATTACCTGCGCCAGCACGACCTCGAGCATCAGCTGCTGCGCCTCAACACCGAGCAGCATCGCATCCTGCAGCTGGAAAAGCTGTCGGCCCTCGGTACGATGGTGGGCGGCATCGCCCACCAGCTCAACAATCCGCTGGTGGGCGTCGTCAACATGGCCGAGCTCGCCCAGCGGGAAGCGGAGAATCCGCCGCGCACGCGCGCGCTGCTGGACGATATCCGGCGCGCGGGCAAGGATTGCCACGCCTTTCTGCGGCGTATGCTGGCCTTCTCCAAGGGGTCGTCGTTCGAGCGCATGCCGACGCCGATGGGGCCGCTGATCGACGAGACGGTCCTCCTGTTCCGCCAGGCCGAAACGCGCCACCTGCCGGTGGAGGTCCGCTTGCCTGCGGCGCCGGTGGTGCTCGACGTCGACCCCATCCTGATCCGCCATGCGCTCTTCAACCTGCTGCTCAACGCGGCGCAGGCCACTCCGGGCGATGACGCCATCGTGATCGTGCTGGAACCCGCGGCCAATCCCGACAACGGTGCGCCGGGCTGGTGTCTGTCGGTCACCGACCATGGCACGGGCATCGCGGCGGCGGCGATGGACAAGCTCTTCGTGCCCTTCTTCACGACCCGCAGCGACGGCACCGGCCTCGGCCTGCCGGTGGTGCAGCACGTGGCGCTGCTCCATGACGGGCGTGTGGACGCAGCCAACCAACCCGGCGGCGGCGCGCGATTCGCGCTGTGGCTGCCGCACGACGCAACGGACTAGAACGGACATGCTGCCCAGAATTCTCGTGGTCGACGACGACCGCTACACCCGGACCCTGCTCGAGCGGATGCTGGAGACCGGCGCCGAGGTGCAGGTCGCCGCCGACGGGGCGCAGGCACGGCAACTGTTTGCCGAGGGGGACTTCAACCTGGTGCTGATGGACCAGCGCCTGCCGGGGGCCAACGGGATCGAACTGCTGCGTGAGTTCCGCGTGCGGCGCCCCAAGATGGTGGCGATCCTGATGACCGGTTACGCCGACGTGCGCGATGCGGTGGCGGCGGTGCGCGAAGGCCTGTTCGACTACCTGACCAAGCCGTTCGAAGACCTGGAAGCGCTCGAGGCGGTGATCGGCAAGGCGCTTGAGCTCGATGCCGCCTACCGCGAGATCGGCGGTCTGCGCGCGCGGTTGGCGGCCGAGGCGGGGGCCCCGGCGCTGGTGGGCAAGTCGCCGGCCATGGAGCGGCTGATCGGCCAGATCCGGCAGGTGGCGGGGCTCGACACGACAGTGCTGCTGGAAGGCGAGAGCGGCACCGGCAAGGATCTCGTCGCCAAGCTGATCCACGCCTGGAGCCCGCGCAGCGCGAAGCCGTACCTGGAAGTCAATTGCGGCGCGCTGGCCGAGACGTTGCTGGAGAGCCTGTTGTTCGGCCACGAAAAGGGCGCCTTCACCGGCGCCACGGTGACCAGCCCCGGCTATTTCGAGAAGACCGATGGCGGCAACCTGTTCCTCGACGAGATCGCGGACATGAGCCCCAAGCTGCAAAGCAGCCTGTTGCGCGTGCTGCAGGATCACCACTTCACCCGCATCGGCAGCACCCGGTCGCGCGCCACCGACTTTCGCCTGATCTGTGCCACCAACCGCCCGCTCGCCGGCGAGGTCACCGCCGGCAACTTCCGCGAGGACTTGTACTACCGCGTCAACGTGGTGGTGCTGCGCCTGCCCCCGCTGCGCGAGCGCGAGGGGGATGTCATCCGCCTCGCCGCCCATTTCCTCGACCATTTCAACGCCAAGTTCGGCAAGGAGTGCGGCCCGTTCACCCCCGCCGCGGTGGACACCCTGATGTCCTGCCGCTGGCCGGGCAACGTGCGTCAGCTGCAGCATTGCGTCGAGCGCGTGGTGGCACTCCACCCGGGCGGCCCCATCGACATCGTTCACTTGTGTCCCTCGTGCGATGCGCGAAACGCCTGCCGTCCGGACAAAGCCGTCGCAGTGGCGCCCGCCGCGAGTCACAGGGCGGCCGTGGGCTACCAGGAAGCCCGCGCCGAGTTCGAGCGCGAGTATATGCGGCGCATGATCGAGGCGGCGGGGGGCAATGTCTCCGAGGCGGCGCGCATGAGCGGCATCCCGCGCCAGAATTTCTATACGCGCATGAAGCGTTGGGGCTTCGTCACCGATCAGTGACGGTTGTCACTACCCAGTGACAACTTCATGCGTAGGAGATGTCTTTGCGCGGACTGCAACACCTTGATCTATCGGCAAGCCTCGAAGTGGCACAGGTATTGCGCCTCCCCCTTGTCCGACTTTCGACAACGTGAGGCCGTCATGAACAAGAGCGCAGTAGTGATCGCATGTGTCGTCGTCCCCACTGCGGGCTCGGCCCTCGCCGGGGACCCGGCAACAATCAACCGTTGGAAGATTCCGTAAGCGATCCATAGACCCCAGTCTTTCCGGCGAGGGCTACTCTGTGGTCGATGCGCCTGTTTCTGATTCCAGGGCAGGAGGACTTCGAAGTGTTCGGCGGTGGTTGCAGCGGGCTGATCGCTCGCGCGGGCAGGTTATTTCGCGCCTGCCGGCGCCTCCGGAACGCCGCGCGCGGGTACCTCGTGCCCGCCTTGCGGCGTTGCCCGCAGCACGCGTCCCCGTCCATTGGTCCCCGCGGCAGAGGGAATCCGCGGTAGCGGATCGTGTGCCTTCGAGGCTAGCCGGGCGGGGGCGTCATACGCGTCATTTGCCCGGGTATCCCGGCGCGATCATGCGGCTCCCTCGCCGCCATCACTGCGCTGAATAGGAGAGCGGGGCGATGAGCGAGGGTAGGCGGGACAGGCGGGGCAGGCAGGTCAAGGCCTCGATCCTCGGCACCTTTGCCGCAGTCGTCCTGTTCGTGGTCGCCGCCTTTTTCGTCACCGTCTATCTCCTCGAGCGCCAGACCCTCGAAGCCGACCTCACCGAGAGTGCCGCAGCCGTGGATACCCTGCTGCGACAGAAGGTGGAGAAGGAGGCGAAGGTGATGCACGGCATCGTCATGGCGATGTTCGGCAATCGCGAACTCGAGGCGGCGCTCGTCGACCAGGACCGGGACGAGCTATTTCGCCTGGTCGCGCCGCTGTTCGAGTCGATTCGCGCCGAGCACGGCATGACTCACCTGTATTTCACCGCTCCCGATCTGGTGTCGCTGTTGCGGCTCCATGAGCGCGAGCAGTTTGGCGACACCATCGACCGCTACACCACCGTGCAGGCGCGCGAGCGGGGCCAGACCAGCTTCGGCCTCGAGCTCGGGTCATTGGGCACGCTTACCCTTCGCACCGTCACCCCCTGGCGCCGCGACGCTGCCACTGTCGGTTACGTCGAGCTGGGCGAGGAGATCGAGCACCTGCTCGTCGATATCCGGAGCACCCTTGGCGTGGAGCTGTTCGCCTTCGTCGACAAGCGGTTCATGTCGCGAGCGCAGTGGGAGAAGGGCCAGACGCTCCTGGGCCGGGAGGGGCGCTGGGAAGCGTTCGATGCGTTCGCGCTCGTCGGCCAGACACCGGAACGGTTCTCGGCGGGCCTGCGCACGCGCCTTGCCGCGATCCTCGCCGGGACTTCGGGGGGCAATGCGACCGATGGTGAGCGCAGCCTCTACCTCGCCGGAGTGCCCCTGACCGTGGCGGACGGGCGCGAGATCGGCCGGCTGGTGGTGGTGCGCGACGTGACCAGGCTCGAGCGCACCTTCCGGCGCTCCCTGATCGTGGCGACCCTCGTCAGCATGCTTGCCGGCCTCGTCGTCTTCCTGTTCTTCCGCGGTTCGCTTGCGCAGGTCGAGCGGGACTACGAGCGGCAGTACGAGCTCGAGCTGCGCCTGCTGCGCATGAGCAGCGAGCATCAGCGCATGGTGCAGGTGGAAAAGCTCTCGGCGGTGGGCACCATGATCGGCCAGATCGCCCACCAGCTGAACAATCCGCTTGTGGGCGTCGTCAACATGACGCAACTCGCCGAACGGCAAGCCGACGATCCGGTGCGGGTACGCGAGCTGCTTGCAGAGATCCGCAGTGCCGGGCAGGACTGCAGCAGCTTCATCCAACGCATGCTCGGTTTCAGCAAGGTTTCCCGCTTCCAGCGCACAGCGACCGACATGGGCGTACTTGTCAATGAAGCGGTCTCGCTGTTTCGCCAGAGCGTTGGCCGCCGGGTGGACGTCGACGTTGAGCTGCCGTACGAGGTGCGCCTCGTGATCGACCCCATCTTGCTGCGCCACGCCCTGTTCAACCTGCTGGCCAACGCCGGCCAGGCAATGGGCGGTGAGGGACATGTGCTGGTCACGCTGCTGCCGGCCTGCTCCGACGCGGACCGCGACCCGGCCTGGCTCCTGAGCGTCGAGGACGAGGGGCCGGGGATTGCGCCCGAGGTGCTGGATCACTTATTCACGCCGTTCTTCAGCACCCGCGCCGAAGGCACCGGGCTGGGATTGCCGGTGGTCCTGCATGTCGCCCTCCTGCACGGAGGGCGGGTGGATGTCACCAACCGCTCCGAGGGTGGCGCGCGCTTTGCAATCTGGTTGCCGGAGCATTCTCCGGAGACAGGCTCCGATGCGGGCCCGAGTCCTCACCGTCGATGATGACCCGATACCCGCAGCTGCTCCAGTGGCCGCCTCGGAGCAACCCGGCAGCGCTTCGCGACGACGAGTGTGCCGGGCATCCGGCTGCAGGACGCGCACGTGCACATGAAGCGTCGGAGAGTCGTCAATGAAAAGTGACAGTTGTCGCGAACGGGTGACAACTCCAACCACCCGGCCCCGGCTCGGATCGCGCCAGGATCCCCGCCCATTCCGCGCGCCATCAGCAATCCCGCAGAGGTGGTACGCCGTTTGCTGCTGCCTTGGCGAGTCCGTCCAATGACAAGAGGGGAACGATCATGAAGCGATATGCTGTGCTGCTGGGTGCGGCCCTGACGACGAGTTCGGCGCTGGCCGCCGACATCGCCACCATCGACTGGTCGAAGGTTCCGGCCGCGACCGTGACGCTGTTCTATCCGGGCCAGGCATCCTACGAGTGGATCCACAGTGCCGAGCACAAGAAGGGCGGTGCCAAGGGGATAAAGGACGGGAAGAACTGCCTGGAGTGCCATGAGGACGAGGAAGCCGACATCGGCAACAAGCTCGCCGCCGGCAAGCGGCTGGAGCCCACCCCGATCGCCGGGAAGGACGGCACGAAGAAGCTGACCATCCAGGCCGCCTATGACAAGGAGCGGATCTACCTCAAGGCGAGCTGGCCGACGTCTCTCAAGGAGGCCGGCGCCTTCCACGACTACAAGGCGCTCAAGGACGGCAAGTGGGTCACCTACGGCAGCAACCGAACCAACACGGATGTCAAGGCCGGCAAGGCCAAGGTGTCGTATGAGGATCGCTTCAACGTGTTGCTCGGCGACGGCAAGGGCGTGCCGGAGTTCAACAACCTGGGCTGCTGGGTCACCTGTCACAACTCCATGCGCGACATGCCCAACGCGCCGACCCAGGCGCAGGTCGAGGCTCACCCGATGCTGGGCAAGGACGGGATGAAGCGCACCGACATCCGCAAGTACCTGCCGGCGACGCGCAGCGCCACGGATGAGGCGGGCGGCTGGGACAAGGTGAAGCCGAAAGCGGAGCTCGACGTCCTGATGGGCAAGGGCGCCTTCCTGGATCTGTGGCAGGCGCGCGCCTACCGTTCGCTGCCCGTGGGTAAGGCCGACGACTCCCATGTCTTCCAGTATCGCAACTTCGACTCCGGCAAGAAACCCTTCGACAGCAACTGGGATGGCGCGAAGAAGCAGCCCAAGTTCATGTTCGACCCGGCGAAGAACGGCGGCCGCGTGGCGCTCACCGAAGCGCAGTTCCGCGACCCGAAGGCGCCGAAGCTGAGCGACAGCAACAGCGTCCCCTTCGACCCGGCCAAGGTGAAGGACAGCGACGTCCTGCCCGGCTTCATCCTCAACACCAAGACCGAGGGCTCGGCCGACGACCTGGACGCCAAGGGCACCTGGGCCGACGGCATGTGGACGATGTACGTGTGGCGCAAGCTCGACACCGGCAACAAGGACGACGTTGCGCTCGTTGCCGGCCAGACCTATCCGATCGGTCTGGCTGTCCATGACGACAATGTCACCACCCGTTTCCACCACGTGAGCTTCCCGCTCACGCTGGGCGTCGGCACGGACAAGGGCGATATCAAGGCGGTGGAGCTCAAGTGACTCCATGAGCGAGGGGGAAGGTCGGGCCCCCTTCTCCCATGGCCCCCCTTCCGCCGCGCGCCGCATCGAAGAGCAAAGGATCCAACATGTCCGACGACCGCAAAAACCTTCCAACCCGGCTGTGGAACGCCTTGCGACGACCCAGCGCCCGCTACTCGCTGCTCACCCTGGCGGGCGGCGGCTTCCTGGCCGGGATAATTTTCTGGGGTGGATTCCACACCGTGCTCGAGGCGACCAATACGATGGAGTTCTGCGTCTCGTGTCATGAGATGGAGCAGAAGGTGTACCGGGAATACCAGAAGACAATCCATTACTCCAACCCGAAAGGAATCCGGGTCACCTGCGCCGACTGCCACGTACCCAAGGACTGGGGCCCCAAGATCGTACGCAAGGTGCGCGCGACCAACGAGCTCTTCCACAAGCTCGTCGGTACCATCGATACCCCCGAGAAGTTCGAGGCCAATCGCCTGGCCATGGCTCAGCGCGTATGGGCGTCGATGAAGGCGAGCGACTCGCGCGAATGCCGCAACTGCCACACGCTCGAAGCGATGGACCTCGAGCCTCAGAAGCCGCGCGCTCGCAAGCAGCACCAGGCGGCCGCCAAGGAAAAGCAGACCTGCATCGAGTGCCACCAAGGGATCTCGCACGACTTGCCGGAAGACATGCCGGAAAGCTGAAAGTGCATCCCCTGTCGACCGTTGTCAATGCCGATTTAAAACTGATACACCCCTATTTCATTGACATGTGCAGTGTGCCCGGTCAGCAGGTCGCGGCAGTCCATGCGCTTGAGGGCGCTGTTGAGCGTGTTCTCGCTCATGCGCATCTTTATTTCGCTGTCGTGCCGGAACAGGTAGTGCTGGGTCGGCTTGACCTCCTCCAGCAGGTGCCGGACGATCTCCTGGGCCTGCACCGACAGCGGCACGATGTAGGGTGGGATGTCCTTGGGCAACTGGCGCTTCTTGCGCATGTCCACCAGTTGCTTTACGACGTCGGGCGGGATGATCCACAGACCTCGATCGAGGTCGAACTGATCCGGCGTTGCTTGGTGCAACTCGCCCGTTCGCACACCGGTCAGCAGCAGCAACCGTAGACCGAGATGGGTCTGCTGCCGGCCGAGGTACTTGCGCAGCCGCTGCAACAGCTTGGGCAGGTCGGCCATGCGCAGGAACGGGTTGTGGTTGACAGGGGCAGCGGCAGTGCCACTACGTCGAGGTCTGAGGCCGGATTCTGAAGCCGCCGTGCCCGCAAAAATGGACACAATAATGGACATAAAAGTCGCGGCTTCAGGTGGATTTCGGTGGATGTCCATGGAACATCGTTGCGCTTAAAAAGCGTATTGTATCAACGACTTGAGTGGCTTCTTGGACATCCACGGAACTCCGTGGAAAGTGTGCAGTGGAGCGGGCGATGGGAACAGCACCCGGTCGCTAACTCGTCTATTACGAACGTCTTTTCCGATCCAAGCGTCACGGAATGGACTCGATTGTGGACTCAAGTCTTCGGCCTGGTCAATGCAGGACCGTTGCGGGTGATCCAAAGCGAGCCAAGCACATCCGCCAACAGCCAGAGCATCGGATTTCATCCAGAAGTCTATCTGTCTACTGGCACACCACGCCACGGGACACGATCGGTCGCGACGGACAGGCGGGCTGCCGTCCTCAAAGGACGGGCTTGTCGTCGATCGGCGCGGCCCCGTCTTTCTCCCGCTCGATGAACCGCGACATGGGCTCGGAGGGTTCGTGCTGACGGCGCAGCAGGTAGGGTAGAGAGCAGCGGTTGCATGCCGGCAGGCAGACGTGATCGTACGGCCGTTGGACGAAGATTCGGCGGCGTTGACGACCTACCTGCTACATCCCGAGGGCGCGATGTTGGAGCCGCTGCGCCACTTCAGCGACCGTGCGCAGCGTGTCGGCCATATGCCGTTGGATACGCAACGGCTCGCATGAGGCTGCTTTAGGCGGGTTGAGGCGATGCCATTTTGGTCAAGGCGCCAGACCTGTTTTGTCATAGTTGGATTCCATCGACGCGGTGCACTGGCGTGCTGTACTCAGGCTGCTCGCGCTTGCGGTTGGCATCCTGCGATGAGACTCGTATGCCCATCGCGTCGCGTCACAGCGAAGACGCGCGGCGCAACAGTCCTTGCCGTATGCACATCGGCTCTGGCGTGTTGAGCTGATTGCACTTTACTGGGACTTTTCCCCTGCAAAGACTTTGGCCTGGTTATCCGGGTCAGGCATGGTGCCCGCGAATGACGCTGGTGACAGCACGTTTCGCGTGCTTACGAATTGTGAGTGATGGCGCCATGCGCAGCAAGGCGCACATCTCGCAATGAAATCGGCGGCATTACCGATGCCACGGTCTTCGCCGCTTCGCCACCTGCTCGTTTCGCCCGGAGATTCCTGGACAGCCACGCACGCCGCCTGCACGGCAGGTGCGCGTGCTTGGACTCGGTGCGATGACGAATGGAGGCGCGCGATATGCCAAAGTCGAGCAGCCTGGCCGATGGCGCCAAGACCTACTACCGCCCGATCGAGGCGGCAATCCGCTGGAGCGGATTGCTGCGCTTCGAGCGGCGCATCCTGGCGACCTTGGGAGAGCGGCCTCTGCCGGAGGCAACGGAGTTTCCGCGCTGGCCGATGCTGCGGTTGAACGCCGAAAGAATCTTCGATGCGCTGGCTCACGGCGAGATGCCGTATGGCAAGGAGGGCTTGGTGCGGGACACGCAGGGCCTGGCGATGGACGACCCATCGCTGACGGTGCGGCACGTCGACCTGAAAGCCTGGATGGCGCACTACTACCCCGGCGAGAAACCGGCGTTTCTGTTCGATGAGATCGAGCGTGCGCTTCACCCGGCGATCAGCCTGGACACAGTGGGCGCATTGCTGGCCGAGCGGGAAGCGATCAAGGCACGGCTGGCGGAACACTTGGGCGTGCACGAGACGTTGCGCGCCGAGCACGAGGCGCTGCTGAAGACGCACGCCGCCTGCGCGGCCGACGCGGAGCGTGCTAACACGGCGGGGCCGCGCAGCGAATCGACCTACCTGAACATCGTTGGCGGGCTACTGACGCTACTGCTGGGGAAGTCGCCCAGCGGCATGCCCTATTCCAGCTTCCTGACGCAGGAGGCCATCATCAGCGCGATGGTGGCGCACCATGGCAACGCGATGGGCATCACCGAGCGCACCCTGCAGGCCAAATTCGCACTGGCTCGGCGCAATCTGCAGAGCACGACTTCCTGAGCGATGCCAGACCGTATCTGCGGTCGCGGAAACCGCATTTGCGGTGTCTTTCTTCAACGCGGCGTTCTTAATTCGAGTCACGCCAATCAGCGCCACTGAGCGTTAAGGAGTGACCCTCATGTCCTCGCAGACCACCGCCACGGCGGCACCGACCGAGCACCGTATCCTGCGCCGCGCCGAGGTCGAAGCCAAGACCGGTTTCAAGCGCGCGCACATCTACAGCCTGATGAAGGAAGGCAAGTTCCCCAAGGCGCTGCGCCTGGGCGTGCGCGCGGTGGGCTGGGACTCGGTGGAGATCGAACAGTGGATCGCCGATCGCCTCAAAGAACGCGCCTGACGCTTCTTCTCGGTTCATGCCATTCGACGAGGAGAAGCTCATGCAGGTGGTGTCCATCATTTCGACCAAGGGCGGCGTGGGCAAGACCACGACGGCGGCCAACCTGGGCGGCTTCATCGCCGATGCCGGGCTGCGCGTGCTGCTGCTGGACCTGGACGTGCAGCCCACGTTGTCGAGCTACTTCACGCTGGACGTACGCGCGCCCGGCGGCATCTACGAGATGCTGGCCTTCAACGAGCGGCGCATCGAGCAACTGGTGTCGCGCACCGCGATCGCGGGCCTAGACCTGGTGCTCTCCAACGACGACCGCGGCGAACTGAACACGCTGCTGCTGCACGCTCCGGATGGGCGCCTGCGACTGCGCCATTTGCTTCCCGTCTTCCGCACGCACTATGACTTGCTGCTGGTCGACACCCAGGGCGCGCGCAGCGTGCTGCTGGAGATGGCGGTGCTGGCGTCCGACCTGGCGCTGTCGCCGGTGACGCCGGAGATTCTCGCGGCGCGCGAGCTGCGGCGCGGCACGCTGCAACTGATCGAGGACATCGCGCCGTATCGGCACCTGGGCATCGAGCCGCCACCGCTGCGCCTGCTCATCAACCGTGTGCATCCGGTGTCGTCGAACGCGCGGCTGGTCCAGCAGGCGCTGCGACAGGTGTTCCAGGAACAGGCCGGCGTGCAGGTGCTGGGCACCGACGTGCCGGCCATCGAAGCCTATCCGCGCGCTGCGACACGAGGATTGCCGGTGCATCGGGTGGAGTACCGGCAGCCGGCGGGGCGCACCGCGCCCGCGGCGCTGGAGACCATGCGCACACTGGCCAGCGAGCTGTTCCCCGTGTGGCGGGAGCGCTTCGCGCTGGTCACCGGCCGGGCCGATGCGGGAGGGGCCGGCCATGGCGAGCGCGCATGAACTGGCGCGCGGCCGTGAACGGTTGCGCGCGCTGATCGAGTTTGCGCTGGGCGAAGGCTGGCGCGTGGTGCGCACGTCCGGAGGGCACCTGAAATTCACGAAACCAGGCTGCGCGTCGATCTACACCAGCTCGACTGCGAGCGACCACCGTGCCGACCGCAATGCCCGCGCGCAGCTTCGCCGCACCGACCGGCAGGCGCAGGAGAACGGCCGTGGCTGAGCTGACGCCGCAGGACATGGCTGCCAAGCTGCTGGCCACCGGCTTCGAGCGCAGCGGCCCTTCGGCCGCGACCTTGAGCGACCCCATCGCCGACACGCCGATGGTGGTGACGCTGGACCAGTTGCGGCCCTACGACCACGACCCGCGCGTGACGCGCAACCCTGCCTATGCGGAGATCAAGGCGTCCATCCGCGAACGCGGGCTGGACGCGCCCCCCGCGATCACGCGCAGGCCGGGCGAGGCGCACTACATCATTCGCAACGGCGGCAACACGCGGCTGGCGATCCTGCGCGAGTTGTGGAGCGAGACCAAGGAGGAACGCTTCTTCCGCATTGCGTGCCTGTTCCGCCCGTGGCCGGCGCGCGGCGAAATCGTGGCGCTGACCGGGCATCTGGCCGAGAACGAGCTGCGCGGCGGGCTGACCTTCATCGAGCGGGCGTTGGGCATCGAGAAGGCGCGCGAGTTCTACGAGCAGGAAAGCGGCCAGTCGCTGTCGCAGAGCGAACTCGCGCGGCGGCTGACTGCTGACGGCTATCCGGTGCCGCAGTCACACATCAGCCGCATGAACGATGCGGTGCGCTATCTGCTTCCGGCGATCCCGACGCTGTTGTACGGCGGATTGGGCCGGCATCAGGTGGACCGGCTCGCGGTGCTGCGCAAGGCGTGCGAGCGCACTTGGGAGCGGCGTGCGCTGGGCCGCACCGTGGCCGTGGACTTCGCCACCTTGTTTCAGGACGTGCTGACGCAGTTCGACACACAGCCGGATGACTTCTCGCCGCAGAGGGTGCAGGACGAGCTGGTGGGCCAGATGGCCGAGCTGCTGGAGGCGGACTACGACACGCTGGCGCTGGAGATCAACGACAGCGAAAGCCGCCAGCGTGCGCTGACCAGCGAACCGGCGGCGCCGACGCCTCCGGCAGCGCCTGTCGTGCCTGCTACTCCTTCCGCACCGGTCTCCGCGCCTCAGCAGCCACCCGTCTCGTCTGTGCCCCGCGACACCACGCCGGTCGCGCCTGCGGCGCCAGCAGCGACACCGCCTGCATCGTCCGAAGCGCCGGAGGACCAGCACGGGCCACGCGACGAGCGCCTGCAAGGGCACATCGTGACACCGGCCCCGACCACCGAGCGCCTGCAGTCCATCCAACGGATGGTCGCAGATCAACTCGGCGACAAGCTGCCCGACTTCGAGGCCGATGCGCTGAGTGCGATCCCCGTGCAGGCCGGCGGGCTCTATCCCATCTCGGACGTCTGGTACATCGAGCCGGGGTTGGACGTGCCGGATCGCCTGCGCGTGCACATCGCGCAGTTCGCACGCGAGATCGCCGGGGAAGCGGCGGTAGCCGATCACATCGAGGCCAGCGACGGCGGCATCGGCTTCGTCTGCATGGCGCCGGCCGTGGGCCAGGCGAAGGCGTTGCCGGCGTTCGCGCGGGCGGTGTTGACCCTGCTGCATGCGCTGAGTGCGGCTCCGCCCTCCGCGAACGGATTGGACCGCGCGCGGCTGGCCGACGAGCTGGCGACGCTGCTGCATGGCCATGGCGGCTCGGCCACACGCCTGAGCGATGCTGCGCTGGTGAAGCTGTTCCGTCTGCTGCGCCTGGCGCGCCGGCTGCTGGACCTGCAAGCCGGCGAAGCGGGCCAGGAAGCCTGAGCGCAGGAGGCTCCCGCATGTCGGCACCGCACCCGCTCAACCAGGCCGTGATCGCCCAGGCCCTGCATGACCTGCGCAACGGCCAGTTGCGCCGCTGCAAGGCCATGGGCTTCGGCGAGGAGGAGCTGGATGCGCTGAAGCACCCCGAACTCGTGAGCATGCTGGTGAATGCCACGGTGTCGTGGTGTTCGGTGTCGGTGAACCGGGAGGTGTTGAAGCGGCTGCTGAGCCAGGTGCACGACGTGGAGCGGGAGATCGCCACGGTGGACCGCATGCTTCGCCTGGGGTCGAGCACGGAGATGGTCAGCAAGTTCTACGGCCTCACGCATCAGGAAGTGGCGCTGCGCCGCGACATCCTCGGGCTGCCCAAGCGCAAGGGCCGGCATCCGGTGCTCGACGAGGCGCAGGACGTGGCCTTGTGGGAGCGCTGGAAGGCCGGCGTCGCCGAGCGCCATGTCGCCCCGACCGACGACATGGCGATGCTGGCGCTGACCATGGACCTGGCCGAGGCCATGACCCTGCCCATGTCGGTGATCTGGTCGGCGATACGGAACTGGATCGACCAGGGGCTGGTGTAGCTATGACCACGGGCAGCGCATCACGGCGCGATGGCCCGGTTGCGCTGTCGGCGTTGTTCGACGAGGCGCTGCGGCACCTTGAGTCGAAGGAACCGGCGCAGGGCACGGCGCCGGCCGCCGACGGTTTCCTCTACAGCGGCAACCGCCATGAGAGCGTGCCGCGCAGGCTGTTCCTCGACCGACGCCTGACGCCGCTGGAGCGCAACGCTTGGCAGGTGTTCCGCCTGCAGCTCAACGACGACGGCGTGACCGCCTTTCCCACCTACGACCAATTGCGCCCTTACTTGGCCTCGATGCCCTGCGCGGCACAAGCCTCGCACGAGACCGTGGCGCGCGCCCTGACGCTGTTGCGGCTGACACGCTGGCTGAGCCTGGTGCGACGACGGCGCGACCCGAAGACCGGCCGCATTCAAGGCAACCTCTACGTGCTGCACGACGAACCGCTGTCGCCCTTCGAGGCGATGCAGCTCGATGCCGACTACCTCGGCCTGGTCAGTCAGGCGCTGACCCATGCCGCCAAGGCGGTACAGATCGTGGGCATGAACACGCTCAAGGAGATTGCCGAAGACCCGCTGCTCAGCGGCCGCACGCTGCCGACCCGCTTGCAGGTGCTGGCGCAGCGCATGGCGCGGCATGGCTGGACGACGCCAGGTTATCCACAGGAGGGTGCCGACCACGAATCCGAAGAAGGCCAGGAAGCCCTTCTTCGGAATGCTGCGCGCCCGTCTTCGGAATCCGAAGCAGGGCCGAAACCCGCGCCGGACGGCTCTCTTCGGATTCCGAAGGAGGACCGTACAGTACGTAATGATCGTATAAAAGAAGTACGTACAGTACCGCGCGCGCGGGCCTTGCAGAACCTGCGGCTGCCCGAGCGCTTCCTGCGCCTGAAGGACGAGCAGCAGGCCGGCGCGCTGGTGGCGTTGCAACAGGTGGAGGAAGCCCAGCGGCAGGCCGTGCTCGACGAATGGACCGCACGCTGCCGCAACAGCACGGTGCGCAACCCGGCTGGCTATCTGTTCGGCATCATCCAGAAGGCGATCCGCGGAGAGTTCAAGGCCTGGGCCGGAGAAAGTGCATCGGCGCCGCCAGCGCCCCCGCCACCTGCGCCATCGTCACCGCCGGCATCCCGTGCCGCTGACCCCGAGGTGGCACGTGCCTACCTGGCTCAGCTCCGAGAAGCCTTGCGTGATCGCTGATGTTGACTATCCCCAGGGGATAGCTGGAACAGACACCCTTCCGCCGTACTCGATTGCCGCCCGCCGAACGACAGGCGAAACTGTCGCCTGTGAATCAGACGAGGACAGCCACGCACGAGCCCGGCCGACGATGGACATGACGACTTCTCCCGCCACAAACGCACTGCAACCACTACAGCGAGACGTTCAACGCTTGCTGGGCAGATGCCTGTTGCGCCTTCAACAATACGAGCGCCTCATGAAAGCCATCGTGGCGCACCACGAGATTTCAGGCCCGGCGCATTCACAGGAGGCCATTCGCGCAGCGCGGATCGAAGATGCCGCGACCAAGACCCTGGGCACGTTGGTCGGACAATTGTTTGGTTCGTATGTCGTCACCGATGGAAATGGTGGCAAGGAACGCGACGACGATCTTCCCGGCGACGTGATTTCCTTTCGCACGCGCGTGCAACTGAGCCTGTCTGCGCAGGACTACGCCAAGACCCAGGCCGACCTCAAAGACCTGGTATCGCTGCGCAACACCCTGGTGCACCACTTCATCGACCAGCACGATCTATGGACCGTGGACGGGTGCAGCGCTGCACAGGACGAACTCGGGTCCGCCTACACGCGCATCGATCAACACTTCGAGCAACTGCGCGGCTGGGCCGAGCACATGGATCAGGCGCGGCGTCTTGCGGCGGAGTTCGTCCAGTCGGATGTGTTCCACGACCTGGTGGTCAATGGCATCGCGCCGGACGGCACGGTGGACTGGCCGGCCGCCGGCATCGTTCGCGCGCTGAGCGAGGCCGCCGCGCAGTTGGCCGTCGAGGGCTGGACACCCATCGTCGTCGCTGGCCGCTGGATCGCGGACCGGCATCCCGAGCAGCTTCCAGCCAAGTACGGCTGCAGCAGTTGGCGGCAGGTGGTGCACGAGTGCCGCTTGTTCGAGCTTCGCTACCGTGAGGTGGAGGGGCAACGGGCCGCTTGGTACAGACCTCGCGAGGCATAGCCCCGCAACGCGGTCTCACCTCCGCGCGAGCCGCGAACACATCCGCCGAGCTATCCCCAGGGGATAGCCGGCACACACAGCCTTCCGCGCGGAACAAACCGGGCGCGCATGGGCTGCGGTTTGTTGACTGACAGCCTTCCGGCCGATGCCGATGCTGGCGACTCGCCCCTTCACCGCGAGTCGCTCCCATGGACAACGAACGCACAAAACCCCTGCAACTGAATCTCGGATCGCTGCGCAGCGCGATGTCGCTGACGCTGCACACGCACCACGCTTCGCGCATCTGGCACGGCCGCGCGCCGACCGAGGGGCGCCCAGGCATCATCGGTCTCAACGGCTTCATCGGCGCCATGAACAAGATGAAGCGCGGCGCCGAGCAGGACGACCCGTACTCGGACTGGTGGATGCTGCGGATCGAGGACAAGCTCGCCGACACCAAGACCCGTCTGCAGACCCTGCGCGAACAGGTGGATCAGGCCTTGGCCGACGTGCCAGCGGCGCTGTCCCTGGGCGAGAACATGAACGTGCAGCCGGTGAAGCTGCCGCTGTTCGTGAACGCCCAGCTCGGCTTCATGGCGGTGTATCTGCTGGCCGACTACGACGACCTGGCACGCAAACTCATCCTGGCGCACCACACGGCGCTGATCGACCGCAGCACCTTGGAGCGCTGGCTCAATGATGGTGCGCACGCGCTGCGCAGCCTGTTCTCGCTGGCCCAGCAGTACCGCTACTCGGGCACGACGCGCGACGACTTCGCGGCGAAGAACGCGGCGGCGCGAGCGGCGCTGGAGAAGTTCGGCGAGCTGCCGCACGACGTGCTGGAAGGCACGCGCCGCTCGCGCTTCGCGCCACCCATCGCGAGGCGGTCGAACAAGCCCGGCACGCCGCCTGCTGCACCTGCCATCGTGCCCGATGCGCAGGCTCCCACGGGTGGCGCAGCCGATGGTGCCGCGGGCGATGAGGGTGCTGGCGCATGACAGCATCGCCCCCTATCAGCCACTCCACGCGCTTCGTGGCGCTGGAACAGGCGGACTTCCAGCGGCTGGAACACGCAGGCTACCTAAAAGGCCTTTTACAGCCTTTTAAGGGTAAGGGGAGTCTGGAGACCTGGGCCAGCCAGTGCGCAGCGCTGCGCGACGACGTGATTGGCCTGGCGCAGCGGCGCGTGCTGCCCCAGGCGCGCGCCTACCCCTTCAGCCTGCTCCACGTGCAACTGGCCCAGCAGGCCACTGGCGCAGGGACGACCTTCCTGCGCTGGCGCAACCTCGACCGTTCCTCCATGGGCGTGGCGTTGTGGGAGGCCCTGCTGGCCAACCCCGCGACGCCGGCCTCGCTGATCGACGAGCTGTACTCGATCGAACTGCAGCGCATCGTGCTGAACATGCAGATCAGCCTGACCCACAGCATCGCTCGCCAAGCCCTGGAATGCGCCAGCAAGGCCGCGCAGGCCGAAGCGGCTTACCTGCGGCGTGTTCATGGGCACGCCGCGCCCATCCGCACCACCACCCCCAAGGAGTCACCATGAGCACGCACTTTGTTGGCGAGGGCAACATCGGCTCTGCGCCGGAATACCGGGAGTTTCCGAACGGCAACGAGGAGCCACGCCGGCTGCTGCGCCTGAACGTCTACTTCGACAATCCAGTGCCGACGAAGGACGGCTACGAAGACCGTGGCGGCTATTGGGCGCCCGTGGAGCTGTGGCACCGCGACGCCGAACGCTGGGCGGGTCTGTACCAGAAGGGTATGCGTGTGCTGGTGGAAGGGCGCACGGTCAAGGACGAGTGGGAAGACGCCGACGACAACGAGCGCATCACGTTCAAGATCGAAGCCCGCCGTGTGGGCATCCTGCCGTACCGCATCGAGTCGGTGACGCTCAGCGCCAAGTCACCGACCGAGCAGTAGGCGTTCTCCGGGGGCGGGTGCAACAGCCAGCAGTCGCCCTCCCTGGGCCAGCTATCCCCAGGGGATAGCTCCATCCACGTCCGGGTCACGATGCCTGGGCGCCCACCAGCCAGCAGGCCGCGGTGAAGCGAACTTCCGCACCGAACACATAGGGCTCGAAGGCAGCACGCACGGTGGCGATCACCGAGCTGTGCGTTTGCTCGTCCGCCTGTTGCAGCATTACGCCAACTGGGCCGAGCCAGCTCAAGTAACGAATCAGATCCTGCTCTGGCAGCGTGCAGGTCACGTCAATGGGCTGGATGTCGATGCTGGACCAGCCCCTTTCTTCGAGGATGGCCTGAACCCGGTTTCTGTCAGCGAAGGCGAACTGTCCGGGTGCGCCAGGCCGGCGAGCGGGAAGCTGTGGCAGCGCTGTAGCCGCGGCGCGCTCGGCCGTGGTCATGAACGGATTTTCGGCGGCGCTCCGCCAGGCGACGAAGCGCAGCTCGGCACCGCCCCTGGCCGCGCGGCGCAGGTTGGCGAAGGCGATGTCGGGATCGTCGAAGAACATGACGCCGAAGCGCGACACGATCCTGCCGAAGCTGGCCGGCTCGAAGGTATGGGCCTGAGCGTCGGCACGGATGAAGTTGGCGGGTACTCCTTCCCGTTCAGCGCGCGCCTGAGCGACGGCCAGCATCGGCGCCGACAGGTCGATGCCCACCGCACGGCCTTGCGACCCGAGCCGCCGTGCGATGGCGATTGTGGTGCTGCCTGTGCCGCAGCCGACATCGAGCACCCGGCCACCGGAAGAGGCGGTGGCCGCCTCGACCAGGCAGTCCTCGAAGGGCTGGAACATCCCGTCGAGCACGTCCTGCGCCTCAACCCAGGCCCGGCCGGCCGGGCCGTTCCAGAGTTTCTCCTGATCGTCGTAAACCTGACGTTCGTCGCTCATCGTGCCTCCTGTTGCATGCCTTGAAGCAGTGATGGCAGTACCATGCCACTTCAAGTCGACTTGAGGCCAAGAGGGTGAGAGAGCTGGATATTGCCGAGGTGGTGCAACGTGCCGGCATCCCCGCCTCGACGCTGCGCTACTACGAGGAGAAGGGCTTGATCGTTTCGGTCGGCAGGCGGGGACTTCGCCGCCTGTTCGGCGAGCAGGTGCTGGAGCGGCTGGCGTTGATCGGGTTGGGGCGTGCCGCGGGCCTGTCGCTCGACGAGATCGCGCTGATGTTCACCCCGAACGGCCCGCCGCGCATCGACCGGCAGATGCTCGCAGCCAAGGCGGACGAGTTCGATCAGACCATCCGCAAGCTGAGCGCCATGCGCGACGGACTGCGGCATGCCGCCGCCTGTCCCGCGCCGAGCCACATGGAATGCCCGACTTTTCGCCGCCTGCTGCGTGCCGTCGCGTCCGGTGCCATCGGCGGGCACGGGAAGAAGGCCGCATCGCTCACCTGAAACCTTCCGCGAGAGGCAAGAGGCATGATCGGAAAGAGAACCCGCTACTCGTTCGCGCAGTTCCTTGAGCTGCAGGAGCCGGCTGTTTCCATCGCGCTGTTCGGCAAGCACGATGTACAACACCTGTCCCTGTCTCCGGGACAACTGCTGCACGACCTGCTGAACACGCTGCGTGAACTCGATGACCGCACGCTCATGCTGGCCCTGTCCGAGATAGTCGCGACATCGGGCGACCTGCGGGCCAGGGTCAATCCGAAGTATCGGTTCGATGAACGCATGCACGACCTGGCGCAATGCCTGCTTCTGGACGGCTACCTCATCCAGGATAAGAAGCTTCTGCAGGCCGATCCGTCGATCGCCGATGCCGCGCCCTTGGAGGACGACCTGATCACGGCCTTGCGGACCTCGAGCACACCGCGCGCACAGGACATCATCACCAAGATCAACGATTCGGCGGACGCTTTCCGGGCGACACCACCCGACTACAACGCATCGCTCGTGAATGCCCGCGTGGTGCTGGAGACGTTGGCGGGTGACGTGGCCGCCGACGTTGCTTCACGGTTGCAAGGTCCCGCGACCTACAACCCCTCGAAGTGGGGCGAGGTGCTTTCGTTCCTGCGCAGTAGCGGCGAGATCACGACCGAGGAGGAGAAGGGACTTGCCGGCGTGTTCGGTTTCCTGAGCCCTGGCGCGCATCGTCCGGTCGGCATCCCGGAAGACCAGATGACGCGCCTTGGCCGCTCCTTCGCGCTGAATATGTGCTGGTTCCTGCTCAAGAACCATCTTGCGCAAACCCACCGGCCTTGAGCGCCGCCGATCTGGACACGCAAGGGACAACACATGCCGTTTGAGATCAGACCCTGGGAAGCGATCGCCGAGAACTACGGCTGCACGATCCTGCTCGGCAACGGTGCCAGCATTTCCATCAGCCCGAGCTTCTCCTACGCATCGCTGCTCCAGCATGCCGCCGAGCAGCATCTGCTCCCAGAGGACGCTCAGCGGCTGTTCGAGTTCTTTCAGACCAACGATTTCGAGTTGGTTCTTCGGATCGTCTGGCAGGCGTCGAACGTCAATCGGTCGTTGCAGATACCGGACCAACGAACGCATGCCGCCTATGTCAGTCTCAGGGACTGCCTCATCCAGACCGTCCGCGACATTCACCCTGAGCACGATCAAGTCAGCGCCCACCTGCCGAGCATCTATCGGTTCCTGAAACGGTTCAGAACCGTCATCTCCCTCAACTACGACCTGGTGGTGTACTGGGCCATGACCCATGGCCTGGACATCGACGACCAGCATGCGTTCAAGGATTGCTTCGTGGGAGGTGGTGCCTTCGACGACGACTGGCAGCGATTCAGGCAGCCGATCAGAGGGGATCGTTCAACCACGCTCGTGTTCTATGCCCACGGCAGTCTTGTACTGTGCAGAAACCCGGTCGAGCAGGAATTGAAAGTCCACAGTAGGGATGCTGGTCTCCTCGAAGCGATATTGCAGCTATGGCAGAGCGAAAGGGTTGTTCCGTTGTTCGTCAGCGAAGGAACGTGGCAGCAAAAAGTCGCGTCCATCCAGAACAGCTACTACCTGTCCACCGTCTACAGAGAGGTCTTGAAGTCCCAGCGGGACACACTGGTGATCTACGGCTGGGGGTTCGCCGATCAAGACATCCATCTCCTGCAACGTATGAGAGACACGGGGATCAATCGTGTGGCGGTGTCGGTGTTTCGGGGAGACCAGGCTTATTGCAACCGGGTCTTCCAGATGATCCACGACACCTTGGGGGCGCATGTCGAGGTGGAGTTCTTCGACAGCGAGAGCCCCGGTTGCTGGACTCACCCTGCTCAGCAAGGTTTGCAACCGATCGCATAGACCGACAAGGCCGAACAGCAAACGCTGCGACCTGAACCCGCACAAGCGGGTATTCACCGCTTCCGCGTTGTTTGCTGCCGCGCGAGCGGCTGACGGGAATGCTGTGGGTCATTCGATGACCGTCACGCAGATCCCGGAGGCTTCATGCGCGTGTTCCTGTGCGAGAAGCCGTCCCAGGGCAAGGACATCGCCCGTGTGCTGGGTGCCGGTCAACGCGGCAACGGCTGCTACAGCGGCGCCGGTGTCGTCGTGACCTGGTGCATCGGTCATCTGGTGGAGGCGGTTCCACCCGAAGGCTACGGCGAGCAATACAAGCGCTGGGCCATCGAGCAACTGCCCATTCTTCCTGAGCGTTGGCGTGTCGAGCCCAAGGCGGCGACCGCAGCGCAATTCAAGGTCGTGCAGCAGCTCGTCGCCAAGGCGGGCGAGCTGGTGATTGCGACCGACGCCGACCGCGAGGGCGAGATGATCGCCCGCGAGATCATCGAGCTATGCGGCTACCGCGGGCCGATTCAGCGTCTGTGGCTGTCGGCGCTCAACGATGCGTCCATCCGCAAGGCACTGGGCGCGCTCAAGCCCTCGGCGGAGACGCTGCCACTGTATTTCTCCGCACTAGCCCGATCGCGCGCCGACTGGCTGATCGGAATGAACCTGAGCCGCTTGTTCACACTGCTGGGGCGCCAGGCCGGCTATACCGGCGTGCTGTCGGTGGGGCGCGTGCAGACGCCGACGCTGAAGTTGGTCGTCGATCGTGATCGCGAGATCGCGCGCTTCGTCTGCGTACCGTTCTGGGCCATCGAGGTTGCGCTATCGCATGCAGGCCAGTCCTTCGTCGCAAGCTGGACGCCGCCGCAAGGCAGCACCGACGATGCGGGCCGCTGCCTGCAACAGCCGGTGGCGCAGCAGGCCGCCGAGCGCCTGCGCACGGCCGGCTCCGCCCAGGTGCTGTCGGTAGAAACCGAGCGCGTTCGCGAAGGGCCGCCGCTGCCGTTCGACCTGGGCACGCTGCAGGAGGTGTGCTCCAAGCAGTTGGGCCTCGACGTGCAGGAGACGCTGGACATTGCCCAGGCGCTGTACGAGACGCACAAGGCGACAACGTATCCGCGCTCGGATTCGGGCTACCTGCCCGAGAGCATGCTGGCTGAGGTGCCGACCGTACTCGACAGTCTGGTCAAGACCGACCCCAGCCTGCGGCCGCTGATCGAGCGCCTGGATCGCCAACAGCGTTCGCGTGCATGGAACGACGGCAAGGTGTCGGCTCACCACGGCATCATCCCGACGCTGGAGCCCGCCAACCTGTCGGCCATGAACGAGAAGGAACTGGCCGTCTACCGGCTGATCCGCGCCCATTACCTCGCGCAGTTCCTCCCGCACCATGAGTTCGACCGGACGGTGGCGCAGTTCTCGTGCGGCAGTCAGTCGCTGGCTGCCGTGGGCAAGCAGATCGCCGTCACCGGCTGGCGCGAGGTGCTGGCGACGCCGGGGCCGGACGATGCCGATGGCGAGGATGCGCAGCGCAGCCAGGTGCTGCCCGCCCTGCATGCGGGCCTGTCCTGCCCGGTCGGTAAGGTGGATCTCAAGGCGCTGAAGACGCTGCCGCCCAAGCCCTACACGCAGGGCGAGCTGATCAAGGCCATGAAGACCGTCGCCAAGTTCGTGACCGACCCGCGCCTGAAACAGAAGCTGAGAGATACCACCGGCATCGGCACCGAGGCGACACGCGCCAACATCATCAACGGCCTAATCGGTCGCGGCTACCTGGTCAAGAAAGGCCGTGCCGTCCGCGCTTCCGACGCTGCATTCACGCTCATCGACGCGGTGCCCTCGGCCATCGCCGACCCCGGCACCACGGCGGTGTGGGAGCAGGCGCTCGACATGATCGAGGCCGGCCAGATGGCGCTGGACACCTTCATCGAGAAGCAGTCCGTGTGGGTCGGCCAGCTCGTGCAGCAGTACCGCGGCGCAACGCTCTCGCTCAAGCTGCCGCCGGCGCCGGCCTGCCCGCAGTGCGGCGCACCGATGCAGCAGCGCACGGGCAAGAGCGGCGCGTTCTGGTCCTGCTCGCGCTACCCGGACTGCAAGGGCACGTTGCCGATCGAGTCCCCGACGGGCCGGCGCAGCGCACCGCGCAAGCGGCGCGCTGCCTCCAAGGCGTCCTGATCCTCGCTTCCCCCCTGCCGCGCCGGCCACTTCACTGGCGGCGAGGCAAACGTCCCGCACCGCGCGGGACTCCAAAGCGCGCGTCTCCTTCTGCAACGGTGTGCGCGCCCCGTCTGCCCGCCATCGCGCGACGGGGCGAGAAGGTCATTGCTCCACGAATCGCGCCCGCCGCCATTCCCTTGATCGGTGTGCCTTGCCTCGGCCACGAGGGGCTTCCTGACGCCTTGCCGCCGCGCGAGCCGTGAGGAGGCCCCTTGGGCCGAGGGTATTCCGTGCCGGTGCCCGCCGGCGGAACAACGGGCTCCCTTTGTGCGCGTATGCGTGCCAAAGGTTTCCGGCCCCAGCCACGAAACGGGCCGGGTGCGATTGCTGACGCAGCGAACGGATTTGACGACGGCCTGCGCTGACGCAGCCCACAGGTGGTTTTCCTTCCTCTCCAGCCGAAGGCCCGCGTGGCCTTCGGCGCCCTGGTCTTTGCCTTGTCCCGTGACGCGGGCCATTGCCCTAAAAGCGGGCCGTCCGCGATTCGGTTTTCCCTGCGACGGCAGCCATGCTTCGCGCCCATCCTCACGCCATGCGTTGCTGACAGTCGTCAGCGGCATGCCCTGGCAGTCTCGGTCTTCAAGACTGCAACGCGGTTCGCCGCGTTGACCGATCCAGTCCGCTTCGCATCGCCCACCGCGGACGCTCGCCGGCCTGGCGACGATGCACTTTTCTCAACCACCCGAGGGGAACCCCATCCCCTGCGGGATGCGTGCTCCCCGACCCACCCAAGGAGCAGGGCATGTCTGAACCCTCCGCATCTTCCTCTGCAACCGCAGTACGCAGTGGTGCGCTGGCGCTGGCCTGGACCGGCAAGCGTCTGCCGCTACAGGTGCTGCGCAGCGCGGCCGGCCACTACATCGGCACGCAAGACGACGAAGGCCCGGTATCGCGGGAGTCCGTCGAGTATTTCCCGACCCACCTCGCAGCACAGCGCGCCCTGGATACCCATGCCTGGACGCAGCGCGCTCACGCCTGATTTCCCACCCTTCAAGGAGTTCTCTCATGAATCTGTCTTTGCCCGAAGACGTGCTCGATCACATGGCGCTGGAACAGGCGCATTTCGACGCTGCACCGCAGGCCTTCTTCGAGGCCTGGAAGCGCGGCGCGCAGATCGCCGGCCACGAGTGGTTCGGCGACGGCACACGCGAAGGTCTGCAGCGTGCCACCACCAAGTGGGACCTGCGGCCCAACATGCTGATGCTCAACGACGCCCTGGGTGTGCTGAGCAGCGGTCAACGCATGTTCCTGTCCGCGATGGTGAGCTTCTACAACTCCCGCGAAGGCGGCGCGATGCTCAAGCGTTGCGGCTTCGAGGGGCTGTCCGACTTCGGCGGCCTCGATCTGGAACGGCGCAAGGTCATCGCCGACCTCACGCTGCACTACAACGGCTGGTGAGCCGCGCCTGGCAACCCACCGCCCTTTCATCCCACCCCACGAGGGACATGCGTCCCCGTTCGGGGCCATGTCCCTCCTTTTCCTCAGGAACGAACCATGCCCCGTCCCCACTGGTCGCTGCGGCTGAAGGAACCCCAGAAGAAAGGCCTACTTGAATCGCGTTTCGAGGTACTCCACCTCGCTGCACTCGCCAACGTCCGAATGCTGGTCTTCAATGCCGATGTGTCGATCCGGGACGGGCTGACGCTGCACGAAGAATGATCATCCAGTCGAGCCCCTCACTAGGGAAGTGCTGAATTATTCCGTTCAGATGACCGTGGTCGATCTGAGGCTGTGACAATGATGCCCTGTTCAGGGCGAGCGTGATTACGATGCAATCGAGTTTCTCCGATCTGGAGTTCGCGGCGAAGAAGAAGAGGACGCGGCGCGACCGATTCCTTGCCGAGATCGAAACGGTGACGCCGTGGGCGGCGCTGATCGCCGAGGTTGAGCCGTTCTATCCGAAGGGCGGCGGTCGTGGCCGGCCGCCGATTCCGTTGCCTCGGATGCTGCGCATGTACGTTGCGCAGCAGTGCTTCGGACTCTCCGACGAGGGAATCGAGGACGCGCTCTACGACAGCCAGTCGATCCGCGGCTTCGTCGGCATCGACCTGGGCCGCGACGACGTGCCGGATGCGACGACGCTGCTCAATTTCCGCCACCTGCTCGAGGCGAACAAGCTGACCGAGCGAATCTTCGAGGCGATCAAGGCCCATCTGGCGGACAAGGGCCTGCTGCCGCGCGAAGGCAGCCTCGTCGACGCGACGATCATCGCTGCGCCGCCCTCGGTGAAGAACGAGGGCAAGGCCCGCGACCCGGATATGCATCAGACGAAGAAAGGGAACCAGTGGCATTTCGGCATGAAGGCGCACATCGGCGTCGATGCCGACTCGGGCCTCACGCACACGGTGGTCGCGACGGCGGCGAACGTGAGCGACGTGACACAGGCACACGCGCTGCTGCATGGCGACGAGAAGGACGTGTTTCTCGATGCCGGTTACCAGGGTGTCGAGAAGCGTCCCGAGAACGCCGACACGCAAGTCACCTGGCACGTCGCCATGAAACCGGGCAAGCGTCGGGCGCTGCCCGAAACCAAACTGGGCCAGCTGCTCGACGGGATCGAGCGGGCCAAGGCGCGGATTCGTGCCAAGGTCGAGCATCCGTTCCACGTCGTGAAGAACCTCTTTCGCCATCGCAAGACGCGCTATCGCGGACTGGCGAAGAATCTCGCGCAGCTCTTCACGCTGTTCGGCTTTGCGAACTTGGTGCTGGCGCGCCAGCGCCTGTGGGCGCTTCATGCCCAAGGAGCGTCCTGAAGTGGCCGAACGGCAGAAAGGGCTACGGCTGGCATTTGAAATTCCCGGTTCGTGCCGCCGAATCCGCGTGCCGGCAATGGCAATCGCATCCCGTCGAGACGGTGGCACTGTCGGATTCGCGAAAATTGCCATTACTTCAGCACTTCCCTAGACTCTCTTCTTCTCCCATCCCAGCCCGGCTTCATTTCGCTGGACCTATCCGTTTGGGATTGACCAATACCATGATGTCACCCAGAGGGAAGAAGAACGAATCGGGTTCCACGTCGGCCGTCGCGTGCTCCACCGATTCGCGAAGCAATGCAACGAACTCATTGGCCGATGCATTCGATCTCCGAGATCGCTGACGCAGGAAGTTACCCCAATCACACCAAGTCGCCCGCGCGTCATGATCTTCAGCTGCGGTGAAATGAGCGTGGTAGCGTCCCAGAACGACGAGATGAATGGAAAGGTCTCCATCGGCCTTGATCGAAAGACGCTCCTTCAGCCCTTCCATATCGGAGGCCGCAATCCATCCCTCCACATCCGCGATCCATTTGTTGCTGTCACGAACCAGACTGCTTGCATTGTTTCGACGCAACTTGTCGTCGTTCAAGAATGGCTGCTGCCACTTGAGCTGAAAGAGAATGACACTGCAGCAGTCGGAATCGTAGGCGACGAAGTCAATGTCCGTGACCACCTTGCCATTCCGCTTCAGCTTGACGCCATCCATGCAGTGCCAGCGAGGCGAAGGGAACTGCGTCCGCAGCTGAGTAACCCATCGCGCTTCTCGCCGATTCGCCGCATCAAACCAATCCTTCTCGTACCGCCTGCGCAGCTCGGTCCAGAGAAAGACGAACGGGTTGAGTTCCAAACCGTACATTGGAAGCACTACCAAGTCTCGACTCGTCCTGACTATGGGAGCGAGCGCTGGCATTCCACGATCCAGATGGTCTCTGGCGTTTGCAGGACTCAATGTGAGATGGTCCAGAAGTTCAGACACCTCCTGCTGCGTCGCGTCCAGAAAGATGGCCACCCCTTCCACCAGTTCCCCATGAACTGCGCCGCCGGTCATCAGGTTTCGTATTCCGTTCCCTGGGTTGTCTGCATTCAACAGACCGGCATAGCAGAGCCTTTGCTGAGACATGGCAGACAACGCCTCCAAGACGGCCACATATGCCGAGTAGGGGCGGCCGCCGAATCGATCCTCGTCGTCGAGCATATCCCTGAAGGACATTCTGCGCAGATACAGGACCG
The DNA here is from genome assembly GCF_017894365.1 of Aromatoleum bremense. Taxonomy (NCBI): domain Bacteria; kingdom Pseudomonadati; phylum Pseudomonadota; class Betaproteobacteria; order Rhodocyclales; family Rhodocyclaceae; genus Aromatoleum; species Aromatoleum bremense. Next base: position 1,724,912 of record NZ_CP059467.1, on the reverse strand, counting down.
CCCACTCCCTGAAGTAGTCATCGACGTCCTCGAAGGGTGGCTCCTCGGGAGACCGGTTGCCACGCAAGTAGCCGGTCAAGCGAGGGAGCACCTCCATATGGCGGCACTCCAAGGCCGTTTCCTTGGGGCGGTCCTCCGCCATCGTCATGTCGCTGAGCCAGTTCAGCCCTTGGAACCCGATCTGCTCCCGGTAGGCAGTCCTGTCATTGACCGAAAGGACGAGCAGCCTCATCCCCTTCAATCTGCGCTGATCGATTTCGCCCTTCAGCGCACCGGAGCGCAACAGGTTCAATTGCTTCTCGGCCATCGTGAGGCAGCCCATCCGCAGCAGGAACTCGTCCGTTTGTTCGGCCGTCCTCGCGTTGGAGGCGAAAATCCTGGGCGCATCGGCTTTCAGCTCGGTAGGTAGAACTCGCTGCAGGGCGGCATTGATCGCGTACTTGCGAATGCTCTCCATCTGCCGCCCTGAATAATCCAATCCCTTCAGCTCCGGGACCAGCTCACGACAGAATGCGTAGTCGATTGCGCGAAGCGTCTCGAAGGTCAGCGCTTCCGATGGTTTCTCATAGCCACGCAACAGATACCGTTCGTCTTCAATGGCTTCATGGATGAGATCCACAGGATTCTTCATGCTGCGCATGGGGCGAGACCGTCGCGATTCAGATGATCTTGATTGACCAGCAGAACATCTGCCGGCTTTCCGAAGTCGCCAAGGCAGACCCCGCCGGTGAATGGTAAGCCCATGTTCGCGTCTGTGCCTCATCGATGCCCACAACATCAGTCGATCAGGCAAAGGTTCAGGTCGAGGGTTGGCGAGCCACTGGATGACCCGAGGAACGAGGAACGCACGATTCCGGATTCACCCTCGCTTCTGGCTGTTGACCACGACACGCTGAGGTCATGCCCGCTGATTGCAATCAGCGACATGCCCAGGCAGCCACGATCTTCGAGGCTGCGACGCGGTTCCGACCGCGTTGATCACCCCAGTTCGCACCGGCATCCCTGCGCGAACGGCCATCGGTTCTCGATGGCGATGCCACCAAGCTGTTCCATCAACCCACGCGGGGGTTCCACACCTTCCCCGCCTTGGGTCGGGTGTGTCTCCGCCTCATTGTTCGCAGGAGATTCACCATGACCACTTCCACCGAAAAGTCCTACTTCGATCTGCATATCACCGGCCTCGGGTATCTCAATCGCATCCGCGAAGTGAAGCCCAAGAAAGGCGATGCGTTCCTGGCCTGCGACATCGCAGCCCTGAACGGTCCCAGCGATGACGCCTCGTATGTGCGTTTCGACACGCGCGTATCGGGATCGGAAGCGCAGCACCTGGTGCGCCGCTGCATTCAGGCGGTCGACGCCGAGAAGAAGGTGATGATCGGCTTCCGCCTGGGCGACCTGTGGACCGACACCTTCACCTACTCCAAGGGCAAGCGTGCCGGCGAGCAGGGTGTGAGCCTCAAGGCCCGCCTGCTGTTCGTCAGTTGGATCAAGGTCGACGGCAAGCTCATCTACAAGGCCGAACCCAAGCCGACCGAGACCGACGAGCGCGACCCGGAAGTCCCTGTGACGTCCGACGCGCCCGCCGCGCAGCAAGCCTCGGCACCGGAGCCTTCCAAGCCCGTCGCCGATGCTGCCGACGACGCTGCCGATGCCCCCGCATTGGCCGTTGCCGAGTCGTTCTGATCCGCAAGGCCCCATCCCCGGGGCCTTGTCTTCTCTTCGTCAGCAGGAGACCTTCATGATCACCATCCCCGGCCAACTGGCCATCAAGACCATCCACGGCAGGAACGGCGACTTCAACGTCGGCCGCCTGGCGACCTCCATCGGCGAGTTCGTCGTGAAGAACGCCGAACTCGACCAGTACGACGAGGGCAAATACGACGGTGATTTCGTCATTGCCGAGATTCGCCCCTCCACGTACACCGCCAACGGCCGCATGGTCATCGAAATCCGCGCCCACCTGGGCGGGATGACGCTGTCCAACATCGACGCTCTGAGCCGCGACGAAGCCCGCCGGCTGAGTCCGCAGGAGGTCGATCCGATCGACGAGGAAGCGCAGGCGCCCGCGCCGGCAACGCCCCCGGCCAAGCCGAAGGCGAAGCCGCGCAGTCCGCGCGATCCCCTGGTCGATACCACGCCGTTCGGCAGCGAACCGGCTCCCGTGTCCGCTGCGGCCTCGGCCGAGGCAGACGACGCGGCGCTGTTCGGTGCCTTGTGGCCCCTGGGCGAGACCGTGAAGCTCGATGCGACCGTGGATCGTCGTGTGCTGCGTCAGCAGCGCGACCGTCTCGACAAGCTCGGCTACGAGTTCGCTCCGTTGTCCCAGGACTGGCACCTCAAAGCTGCCTGATCCATCCGCCGCCTCGCGCGGCATTCCGCCACCCGCCGGGGTTCTCCCCCGACGGGGAGGGCTCCGGCCATTTCTTCAAGGAGACCTTCATGGGCTGGACTTTCGTTCGTCAGACGCGCGATCAATTGATCCGCGAGCTGATCGCTCCGCAGGCGTCATGGGCCTCGCGGCCGGTGAGTCCGTCTGCTACATCGGCTGCCATCTGCTGGAAAGCTCGGGCGGCGATTGGGGCTACAAGTCCCTCGATGAGTCCGTGCATCCGTACTACTACTCGTGCTCGCTGCGCTATCTCGACATGGCGCCGGTGCAAAGCTCCGAGTGGCGCGAGCGGGTTCACCGCTTCCACGCGGGACGCGCTGTCTAGCGGCACGCATCTTCCTTCACTCAACCGGGGCGAGCACTGCCCCGCGGGCTGTGGTTGCTCCTTCATTCCCTCGAGGACATCACCATGCCTGCACCTTCTTCCGCGAAACCGCTGCACCGCATCGACGAATGCCCCGATCTCATGGCCGACGGTTGCGTCGGTGACGAGCAGGGCAATCTCGTCTTTCTCTCGATCTGGGCGCGCGACACCGCCGTTCAGGAGTTCCTAGCCCGCCTGACCCTCAGCCGGGATGAACAGGGGCTGGACCAGTTCCACGTCATCACCGAGCAGGGCGCATCCATCCCGGTCTTCGTCGGCAACGTCGAGAACCTGGAAAAGCGCATCACCCGCGCCTACCGGCGAACGCTGTTCGGTTCGCTGACGAATGTGTGGCTGTGCGATCGTCGCTGCGTGAAGCCAGACAAGGCCAACGCCAGCGCGCTGGCGCTTCTGCCCAGGGATTCCGCTCACCGGCTCGACCGGCTGTGGACGCTGGTGCAGGACACCTGCCCGCTGCCACTGCTCGACCACTGGCGCGACACCGTGCTGGAGCTGTTGCAGACACGGCGGATGCTGACCGGTCTTCCCTTGGCCCTCGGGCCGCTGGAAGGCCATCGGCTGGCCCTCGATGTCCCGGCGCTGACGAAGGCGCTGGGCGAGCTGATCCGCAACGGCACCCTCGGCGCCACGCAGTACGAACTGGCCGCGAACGCACCGCTTCGGCGTGTGGCGTGAGCCATCCCCATGGGCATGCGCGCCGCGCGTGCCCGCCTTCCCTCATCCATCATCAGGAGAAATCCATGGCACTCATGTTTCCGCGCCTGGCGCGCAATTTCATCCGTAACGGCTACTTCCCCACCGACGAGCCGACGCTGGAGCGGGCCTTGTCCGCACTGGCGCCGTCTCCCGGCTCCATGTCCATCCTCGATCCCTGCGCTGGCGAAGGCGTGGCGATCGCCGAAGCCGCCCACGCCCTCGGGCGCGAGCAGGTCCAGGCCTTCGCCGTCGAGTACGACGCCGAGCGTGCCCGCCACGCACGGCAACTGGTCGATCGCTGCATCCACGGTGACCTGATGGACACGCTGATCTCGCGCCAGGCCTTCGGGCTGCTGTGGCTGAACCCGCCGTATGGCGATCTGAGCAAGGACGTGAACGGCAACATCGGCTATCAAGGCCAGGGCCGTGCGCGGCTGGAAAAGCTGTTCTATCAGCGCGCGCTGCCGCTGCTGCAGTACGGCGGCGTGCTGATCTTCATCGTGCCGTCCTACGTGCTCGACGCCGAGCTGGTCGGATGGCTGACGCGCCACTTTGCCGGCCTGCGCATCTACCGTGCGGTGGAAACGCAGTTCAAGCAGGTAGTGATCTTCGGTCGCAGGATTCGTCAACACGACCAGGCGTCGGAGTCGGTCAAGGCCATGCGTGGTCTGCTGCTGCAGATCGGGCAAGGCGACGCCGAAGCCGAGGAACTGCCGCTCGAATGGCCGTTCCTGCCGTACACCGTCCCCGTCAGCCCGGCCGAGCCGGAGCACTTCTATCGCGTGACGATGGAGCCCGAGCAGTTCGCCGATGAAGTCGGCCGGCTGCAAGGACTCTGGCCGGCGCTCGATACGCACCTAGAGCGTGTTATGAACTTATGCAGCTGATATAGTTGATGTTTTTTGATCACTGTGAGCAGAAAACCCTACCCGAGCGATGTCAGTGAAGAGGAGTGGCATTTCGTGGCGCCGTATCTGACGCTGATGACCGAGCAGGCGCCGCAGCGCAGCTACCCCTTGCGCGAAGTGTTCAACGCGTTGCGCTGGCTGGCTCGGGCCGGCGCGCCATGGCGACTCTTGCCGAATGATTTTCCGCCCTGGCAGATGGTGTATCAGCAGTTTCGCCGCTGGAACGATGCGGGCTGTTTCGAGGCGATGGTGAGCGACATGCGTTCGATCATCCGAGTCGGCGACGGTCGCAAGGCCCAGCCCAGTGCCGTGATTCTCGATGGGCGAACGCTGCAAAGCAGCTGCGAAAGCGGGCCGCGTGCCGGCTACGACGGCTACAAGCGGCGTCGGGGCAGCAAAGTACATATGGCCGTGGATACGCTGGGGCAACTCATTGCGCTGACCGTCACGCCGGCCGATGAACAGGAGCGCGCGCAGGTCAAGGACCTGTGCGAGGCGGTGCAGCAAGCCACGGGTGAAACGGTCAAAGTGGCGTGGGCCGACCAAGGCTACACGGGCGACGAAGCTCGGAAAGCGGCCAAGGCGGCGGGTATCGATCTTCAAATCGTCAAACTTCCCGAGGCGAAGAAGGGATTTGTATTGCTGCCCCGGCGCTGGGTCGTCGAGCGCAGTTTCGGGTGGCTGTCCCGATTCAGACGACTGAGTCGGGATTTCGAGCGGATGCCGCAAGTGCTGGCCGGATTGCATTTCGTCGTCTTCTGCATCCTCATGCTGCCCAAGGCCGCGTTCTGGCTGGCACTGGAAGCAAGTTCATAACACGCACTAGGCGCCGCGCAGCAATCGCTGCGTCCGCCCGCGCGGGCCTTGTCGCACTGGCATCTCGCCCTGGCCTTGGCCGCAGGCGCGATCTCCGGCGTGGTGAAGTCCAGGACCGGGCGCGTGCTGGTCGTCAAAGGTGATACCCACAAGGAGAAGACGCTCCAGACGGAATACACCGAGCGCGACGACGGCTCAGTGGCCGAGACGCGCATCCTCACCGACAAGTTCGTGCCGGTCATTCGTGCATGGGATTTGACGCTGGGCTCGCCCACGTGGGGCGAAGTGCTGACCATCCGCTGATCGCTGTTCCCTGACGCTTCGTCGTCGCTTTCATCCACCCACCGGGGTCACGTTGCCCCGATGGGGTGCCGTGGCCCCTTCTTCCAGAAGGAGATACCACCATGGCACTCGCAGTCCTCAACCTCGCGTCACAAGCACGCTTTTCGCCCGGGCAGGTGGTCATGACCGCCGGCGTCGACGAGTTGGTCCGACAGGGTCGGCTCAACCCCACGCCGTACCTGCGCCGCCATCTTCATGGCGATTGGGGCGACCTGGACGACAGCGATCGACGGCAGAACGATGCCGCGCTGAAGTCCGGTGAGGATCGACTGTTCTCGTCCTACCAGGTCACGCGCGACCTGAAGCTCTGGATCATCACCGAATGGGATCGCAGCGTCACCACACTGCTGCTGCCCAGCGAATACTGATCCGCATCCAGCGGCACCTACACGTTTCTATGCCGCATCTTTCTTCCCACCCAGGGGCATGTCACCGCCCCGTGGGGGAGGTGCATGCCCCATTGCCTTGGAGCATCACCATGTCTCTCGATCTCGAAACCGTTCCCGAAACCGCTGTGCAGGGCGACCTGCTCGAAACGGCTGCTTCACCCCTCACGCTCAGTCTGCAGGACTTCGTATCGGAGTTCGGCGACGAGTTGCTCGATTCGCTGAACCGCGCCAATCCTCCGGTCTACACCGGCCAGGTGCGGGTGCATCGGCAACTGATCCTCGCCGCGCTCAAGCGCAAGCTGTTCCCGGCGCAAGCCGATGTGGTCCATGCCGTCACCGAGCTGTTGGTCGACCGCGGCGAACGCGCCGCGATCGTCAATGGCGAGATGGGTTGCGGCAAGACGACCGTCGGCATCGCCACGGCCGCCGTGCTCAACGCCGAAGGCTACCGCCGCACCCTGGTGCTCTCGCCACCCCACCTGGTCTACAAGTGGCGGCGCGAGATCCAGGAAACGGTGGTCGGTGCCAAGGTCTGGGTGCTCAATGGCCCGGACACGCTGGTCAAGCTGCTGAAACTGCGCGAGCAGTTGGGCGTGCCGGCGCAGGGCCAGGAGTTCTTCGTCCTGGGCCGCGTGCGGATGCGGATGGGGTTCCACTGGAAACCTGTCTTCGTTCGGCGGCGCGCGCCTCACGGCGACGTGGGGGCCTGCCCGGATTGCGGGCATGTCATCACCGACCTCGACGGCGAGCCGATCAACCCGGTCGAACTCGAAGCCGAGGAGTCCCGCCGCAAGTGCAGCCACTGCCGTGCACCGCTGTGGTCGTTGATCCGTCCCAGAGGCCTGTCCGCCAGCGACCAGTCCTCGACCGTGCTCAAGGCACTGAAGCGTATTCCGACCATAGGCGAAGTCACCGCGCAGAAGCTCATGCAGAAGTTCGGTGACGCATTCCTCGCGTCGATGCTCGGGGACAACATCCACGAGTTCATCAACCTGATGGATGGCAACGGCGAGCTGGTCTTCTCGGACCGGCAAGCCCATCGCATGGAACGTGCGATGGCCAACATGGAGTTCGGATTCGGCGAGGGCGGCTACCAGCCGTCCGAGTTCATCAAGAGGCAGCTTCCCCAAGGTACGTTCGACCTGCTCATCGCCGACGAGGCGCACGAGTACAAGAACGGCGGCTCCGCCCAGGGCCAGGCCATGGGGGTGTTGGCGGCCAAGGCGCGCAAGACGCTGCTGCTCACCGGCACACTGATGGGCGGCTACGGGGACGACCTGTTCCACCTGCTGTTCCGAGCCCTGCCGGGGCGGATGATCGAAGACGGCTACCGGCCGACGAAGAGCGGCAGCATGACGTCGGCCGCGATGGCGTTCATGCGCGATCACGGCGTGCTCAAGGACATCTATTCCGAGAGCACCGGCACGGCGCACAAGACGGCCAAGGGCACCAAGGTATCGGTGCGCACGGTCAAGGCGCCGGGTTTCGGTCCCAAGGGCGTGCTGCGTTGCGTCCTGCCGTTCACGGTCTTCCTCAAGCTGAAGGACATCGGCGGCAATGTGCTGCCGCCCTACGACGAGGAATTCCGCGAAGTCGCGATGGACACGGCGCAAGCCGCGGCCTACCGTGATCTGGCGGGTCGGCTGACCCAGGAGCTGAAGCAGGCCCTGGCGAAGCGCGACACGACGCTGCTCGGTGTGGTCCTCAACGTGCTGCTGGCCTGGCCGGACTGCTGCTTCCGGTCGGAAACGGTGGTGCATCCGCGTACTCGCAACACTTTGGCCTTCGTACCGGCTCAGTTCAACGAGTTGGAGGTGATGCCCAAGGAGCGCGAGCTGATCGACATCTGCAAGCAGGAGAAGGCGGAAGGCCGCAAGGCCCTGGTCTATTCGGTCTACACCGGCACGCGCGATACCACGTCGCGCCTCAAGGTACTGCTGGAGCAGGAAGGCTTCAAGGTGGCGGTGCTGCGCGCGAGCGTCGATGCCTCCCGCCGCGAGGACTGGATCGCAGAGCAGTTGGACCGCGGCATCGACGTGCTCATCACCAATCCCGAGCTGGTGAAAACCGGCCTGGACCTGCTGGAGTTCCCGACCATCGTGTTCCTCCAGTCGGGCTACAACGTGTATTCGCTGCAGCAGGCCGCCCGGCGCTCATGGCGCATCGGCCAGAAGCAGCCGGTGCGCGTGATCTACCTCGGCTACGCCAACTCCTCGCAGATGACCTGCCTGGGGTTGATGGCCCGGAAGATCATGGTGTCGCAGAGCACCTCGGGCGATGTGCCCGAGTCCGGGCTCGATGTCCTGAACCAGGACGGCGACTCGGTGGAGGTGGCACTGGCGCGGCAGTTGATGCGCTGAGCTCTGCTCGGTCTTTGGCGGCCCCTCCGGGGGCCGTTTCCTTTTACTCATTCCGCGTTGCGATAGAAATGACGGACTCCAATGCCCTTTCCGGTTGCCTCTTTGAGAGACTTCAGCCCAAGCAGCCAGTTAAAGACTGCCCGGTTCTGGGCGTCGGTCAAATCCTTCTGCGGACCGAGTCGATCTTTTCGTGATCCCCATGGCTCTCCTTGTCAGCTGCTGCGTACTTTGCGACCCGCTTCGCGAAATATGCGAGCACCGTCCGCCCGAGACCGAGCAACCGCCGCTCGTATGCGATCTACGACGGTTGCCAGGTCGCCTTCCACTTCGTGTTCCCAGTAGCGCAAAACCGTCCAGCCGAGCGCGCCAAGCGCGTTCTCCACCTCCCGATCACGCTGCCGGTTACGCGCAATCTTCTCAGACCAGAACGATGCTTTGGTGACCGGGGGCTTGTAGTGGTCTTGACAACCGTGCCAGAAGCAGCCGTCGACAAACACCGCGATCTTGCAGCCGACGAAGGCCAAGTCCGGCCGCCCCGGAACACTTGGACGCACCCTGTAACGCAGTCCGGCACGCCAGAGAGCGCGGCGCAGGACCATCTCCGGCCCCGTATCCGCCCCGCGGACGCGTGCCATCTGTTCCGACTTGGTCAGCGGGTAGAGTTTACGTATTTTCTTCCGTTGCATCGCATCGACTTGGCGGCTTGAATCGGGTGCGGTCGACGCACATCATCTTTACATTTGCGTTACATTCCGATAGGATGCCACGCGATAGGCATGAGGGTCAATCAATGGGCGATGTCGAACGAAAGACCGAGACGGTGAACCTGCGGTTTTCTCCAAGGATGAAGGAGCTGCTGCGGATCGCGGCCGAGCGGGAGCACCGGACACTGTCGAACATGATCGAGACACTCGTGATCAATTACTGCGAGAGCAGGGGAATACCAGTGGAACCGGGCGCGAAAGGCGCCTCCCGAGCAAAAAAGAGAGCTACAACCACGACAGACGAGTGATTCACACGGCAGCCGTCAAGATGAAAAAGAAGTCCAATATGCGCATGGCCATAGATTTATTTTCGGGTTGCGGGGGCCTGACCCAAGGCCTCCGTGATGCGGGCTTCACCGTGGGCGCGGCCGTGGAGATTGATGCACTCGCCGCGGAAACGTATGCCGCCAATCACCCCGAGGTGAGGCTTTTCAATGCCGATATCCGCAACATCTCGGCTTCCGAGATCTTGGACGCCTGCGGCATCGCGACGGGGGAACTCGACCTGCTGGCCGGCTGCCCCCCATGCCAGGGTTTTTCCCGCATCCGACTCAACAACAAGAGAGAGCGAATGGACGATCCCCGTAACCGGCTTATTGATGAGGTTCTCCGGGTGGTGGGCGAAATGCGGCCGAAAGTCGTGATGCTGGAGAATGTGCCCAATCTCTCACGCTATACCCGCTATCTGGATTTCAAGAGGGATCTGCGCAAGCTTGGTTACGAAATCTCCGATCAGATCCTTGATGTCGCTGATTTCGGTGTGCCCCAGCGTCGCAAGCGACTCGTTGTCCTCGCGTCACGGCTGGGTCGAATCTCACACATCGAACCGGTGAAAGGGCGTAAGACGGTAAGAGATACGATCGGAAAGCTGCCGGATCATATCCTGAAAAATGACCCTCTCCACAGCCTGGGTGAGCAGCGCAGCGAACGCGTGCGTCAGTTGATCAAGGCCATCCCGAAGGACGGCGGCAGCAGGACGGCTCTATCCCCAGGACTGGTCCTCAAATGCCACGAAAAACAGGACGGGTTCTACGACGTCTACGGTCGTATGCGATGGGACGACGTTGCGCCCACTATCACCGGCGGCTGCATCAACCCCTCGAAGGGGCGGTTTCTTCATCCCACGGAGGACCGCGCCATCACCCTTCGCGAGGCGGCGCTCCTGCAGAGCTTTCCGCCTGGCTATGTGTTCTCGCTGCGCCGGGGCAAGTACGCCGCCGCCGAGATGATCGGGAATGCCCTCCCTCCGCTTTTTTCGCGCATGCAGGCTGAGGCGATAAAGAGCCATTTGGCCGGGCAGTGACAGGCAACGACTCGGTGGCCGAATGTCAAAGAATGAAGAAATCATCGCGCTTGTCGATACGCTCAAGAACTTCGCCCCGGGCAAGCCGCTTAAGCACTACATAACTCACGCGACATTCCCCAGGTTCAAAAACATTGAGTCGGGAACACGGGTCGATTTCGAGTTCCCCCTCACCGCGCTTGTCGGCGCTAACGGGATCGGCAAGAGCTCGCTGCTACATGCGCTATGGGGGATGCCGTACGGACACTCGACGTCCAAATTTTGGTTCTCCACCGACTTAGATCCCATCGAGGATAGCAATAGGGACCCTCAGCGTTATTTCTACGGCTACTGGCACGAGGGCTTCGGCGGGGTTGTTGAAACTCGGAAAGCACGTATCGGGAAAAAGCAGGACTATTGGGAGCCATACCGTTGGAGCAAGAGCGACGGAATGGCACCCATGCCGGAGGGTGACTTCGAGGGGAAGGCAAAGGATCGCTGGAATCCTGTTCGAAGAAAGGTCGTCTACATCAATTTCAGGGCGTTGTTTGGTTCCTTCGACCGCTACTTTTACTTCGATGACGACCTTGGCGGAGGAAACAAGCGCGATGTGATGCTGCGAGCGGCGCGTCGACTCAAGACGGTGAAGGATGAGCCTCTTGCAAAAAGCGCTCTGCGCGGGGAATTTTTTGCAGCGCGAGGCAAAGGCGGAGGGGGCGGGCGGCCATTTCTGGCATGATGAAGTTCTCACACAAACATCATAACGCCCGCAAAATGGATGCTATCGGACGCGCTGTAATCCTGCAACGGTGGAATGTGGTTCAGCACGAACTGCTGCCCAAGTTGAAGAACGAGGTGGGCGCACTGACGCCGAAGCTGGAGCGGGTCATCCACACCCTGGAATGGGTGCGCATCGAGGAATTCGTTTCGGCATCCTGGTGCGGTACGGGCCGTCCGCCCCATGAGCGCAGCTGGCTGGCGAATGCCTTTGTAGCCAAAGCCGTGTTGGGGCTGACGACCACGGTCGGGCTGATTGAGCGTCTGACGGTCGATCGTGCGCTGCGGCGCATCTGTGGCTTTGCGCTGTGCCGGAAACTGCCCTCCGAGTCCACGTTCTCGCGCGCGTTTGACGAGTTCGCCGCGGCGCGTCTGGCCGAACGGGTGCATGAGGCGCTCATCAAGGAACACCTTGGGAATGAACTGATCGGGCACCTCAGCCGCGACGGCACCGCGATCGAAGCGCGCGAGCGCCCGGCCCAGAGCCGGCGTGCAGCGGCGACCCCGGCGCCGGCGCCGGCGGCCCAATCGTGCTTGATCACCGAGGCGGCGCCGGCTGCGCCAACGCCCGCGGTTCCGGCGAAGAAACGGGGCCGCGGCCGCCCCCGGCGCGGCAAAGTCCGTGCCCCTGCCAAGGTTTCGCCCATCCAGCGCCAACGTCAGCAGAGCCTGGCGCAGATGCTCAAGGATATCCCCTCGGGGTGCGACCGTGGCACCAAGTGCAATGCCCAAGGGTACAAAGTCAGCTGGAACGGCTACAAGCTGCACCTGGACACCGCCGACTGTGGCGTGCCGATTGCGGCGCTGCTGTCGTCGGCCTCGATGCACGACAGCCGCGCTGCCATCCCCCTGTCGCTGATCAGCGCGCAGCGTGTCACCAACCTCTACGACGTCATGGATGCCGCCTATTGCAGCTTCGAGTTGCATGAGCACTGCCGCAGCCTCGGCCATGTCCCCTTGATCGACCACAATCCGCGTGGCGGGATGAAAGAGGCGTTCGAGCCTGCTGACGCGATCCGTTACAACGAACGCACCGTCGCCGAGCGCAGCAATGCGCGGCTCAAGGATGAGTTCGGCGGCAACACTCTCCGGGTCAAGGGCGGCACCAAGGTCATGGGGCACCTGATGTTCGGTGTCTTGGCGCTGTCTGCTGATCAGTTGATGCGATTGCGGCAATGACACTCCGCACCGCGACACCTACGCTGACATCGCTGCCATCGATGACGCAGGACTCCTACGTCCAAAAATAGCAAGAACATGCCAATGACCTGGCCGAAAAGCCCTGCCGACTTCGCCAACGAGGAAATCTCGCTCCCGGCGGGCGAGTGCCTCAGCTTCACAATTCCGAAGTGGGATTTTTGCAAGAGGCTCGGATGATATCAAGCAGTCGTACAAGATGGGGCACCGCGAGCGCATATTCGAGAACCGCGTGCTTAAGCCTTATGAGCTCACCGAGGCATCCAGAATTCTCGGCCGTTCCTATGATTCAGCTCACCTCATTCGGCATTCCCTTTACCCCGGCAATAGAGGTAGAGATCTGAGCGTCGTTTTCAAACGTGGGGCGGAATACTCCGAAGCGTTTGCGGGGAGCGGCGAGATTGCTGCCGTGAGCGCGGTTGTCGACGTCCTGGCCGCAGATGAGTACTCACTTATTCTGCTCGATGAACCGGAAACGTCTCTCCACCCCGGAGCCCAGCGGTCTATGCTCAGATTTTTGCTGGATCAGATCAAGCTGAAGAAGCACCAGATAATTATCTCGACTCACTCGAGCGAGTTTTTAACCGGCCTACCGCATGAAGCAATCAAGGTGTTCGAGGATAACGGAAAAACCCAATCCCGCATTCTCCCCCGTAGCTCTCCCGCAGCGGCATTGAACCGCCTTGGAAGACCGCCGCAGAACAAGCGTCGAGTGCTTGTGGAGGATTCCTTGGCAGAGCAACTTGTTCTCCATGCGGCCAAAGGCCTTGATCCCGGCGACCGCGAGACACTCGAGGTCAAGGTGGCTCCGGGTGGCGCCGAGTCCATTCTCAAGTACTTGGGGCCGGCTGCCATGGTTTCCGGTGATGAAGTTTTCGTCTTGCTCGACGGCGACCAGAAGAAAGTGAAGGAATTCAGCGATCCTGCCCAGATAGCGCCCGCCGAGCATGCGCAATTGGATAGCCGTATCAAGCAGGAGCTCGGATTTGAGCCTCAATACCATATCCAGGGCGGACGCGATGAGGCTGCTCACAAGAAAGCGAAAATCAAGGCCCAACTCAGCTATCTGGCTTGGCTACGCAAACATCTGGACTTTTTCCCTAGACAACTGCCGGAACACATAATTTTGGAGGCGTTTGAACCTACTCGACGCCATTCCGATGCGGGCTCGATCGACGCGAAGGCCGCACTCAAGAAGCTACTGTCCGGTAGTGCAGAGATTGAGCCTAGCGCCGAGGAGGTTACCACTCTTGCGCGATTCAAGATCGCCGAAATCCCGCAGGACAATGCAGACCTCACTACAATCCGCGAATGTCTGCAAAAATGGTTGCATGGCTGATCTCGTGATAACAGAACAGAACCATATCGCTCAATAAGGAACCGACGATGGACGCCCCAGAGACCGATACCGGGTTCCTCGCTTCACTGTTCCAAGATCCTTCGGACGACGATATACGCACGGTAATTGCCATTATCGCCGCGCGCTTCCCGAACGATGGCGCCGTGGCGGCGGAACTGGCGACGATCCTGGCTGCTTCAGGCGAATGCATAACCGTAGACGGGGCAGTTTCCGCCGACGTCGCATCCACGGGCGGTCCTGCATCGCTAAGTACGCTTCTGACGCCGCTATATCTCCGTGCGGCAGGAGCGATCGTTCCGAAACTCGGCGTACCGGGTCGGCCGGCCGGTGGGATCGATTGCCTTGGTCAGATCCCCGGCTATCGGACTGAACTATCCGTTCGAGAGATACTTCAGATTGTCGACGCTTCCGGATACGCCCACTTCCTCGCCAAGGGCCGGATGGCGCCGCTTGACGGGCGGATGTTCAAATTACGGCAGGCCATGAATGCGCAAACCATTCCGTCTTTGGTGGCCGGCAGTCTTTTGTCGAAGAAGCTTGCCGTCGGCGTCAAGCATGCAGGTCTCGACATCCGGGTCGCTCCTCATGGCAATTTTGGCAACAACAAAACCATCGCAGCAGCAAATGCACGGTTGTTTGTACAGGCTGCACGGACTCTCGGCATAAAGGCGTCACCGGTTCTGACCGATGCCCGGTACCCATACCAGCCCTATCTCGGAAGGCGGGAATCCCTGCTCGCGCTTGACGATGTCTTCCGTGGAACATGCTCCCCCTGGCTGGGAAGCCATGTCGAGACCTGCCGAACGCTCGCCTTGGCCTGCCTTCCCGCCGACCTTCGCGCGAGGGTCGCAGAGGCATCCCCCGCAGCGCTCCGCCGGCACTTCGACGACAACCTCATCGCCCAAGGCGCAGATCCAGACGACTTCGATGCGCTTGTACGCGACACGAGAAAGGCCCACACCGGACATGTCCTGGCGGCACACGATGGATTCTGCTTCTACCACTTGGACCTGCTTCGCGACCGACTTGTCGAATGGCAGGGCATGTTCATATCGGAACAGGAACCTTTTCCGGATCCGGTTGGACTCGTTCTTCTCATCCCTCCGGGACAATGGGTTCCCGGCGGCACTCCGATCGCGACGGTTAGGGCGCCCGAATCATTGATGCCGGACGTTATTCACAGGCTCGACGAGGTAGTCGGCACTCCGAGCCGTCTCCCGCACGGACCCGATTTCGAGGCAATCAATGGCTAAATACTGCTGCTTCTTTTGTCCTTCAAAGGACTATGCGGAAAGGGAATTGGGTGACAAGTGCCCATCCTGCGGGCGCACCTACGGCCTCGTCCTGGACCATCCGCCGACCAAGATAGGCAACTACCGGATCACGAAGCATCTCGGAAGGGGATTCTACGGCGCCGCATACGTCGCGGAAGCCGGATTCGTCGGGAAGAAGTACGTCATCAAGATATCGCCTGTCGCCTTTTATAGTTTTGCGCCGTTCAAGAAGACACCGTTTCTAGACGAGGTCCGATTGCACGCCGAACTGGCGGCCAGCGCGACGCATGCAGTCGACATCATCGACGCGATCCCTGATGAGACCGTCGTCTTTACTGATGACGCCGCGACCAGTATCCCGTGCCACGTCACCGTGCTCGACTACGTCGAAGGCGATCTTCTAAAGGACTTCGTCAACAGCAGGACACCGCCCAGTGCCGCGTCGATCTGTCAGGTCGCAATCGATCTGTTGCAGCTTCGTGCCGAACTGGAGGCTAACAAACTTAACCACAACGACCTGCACTCCGAAAACCTCATCGTCGAGAGACTCCGCCCTGAATCGCGACGACCTGACGCGATTGATCCCATGCTGCAGGTCATGGCAATCGACCTCGGCAGTGTCTCCGACGAGAGCAAGAGTACCGACGACCGACAGGGGGATTTGGGGTTCATCGCAGAGCACGTCAACACCCTTCTCGCCGGGCTGCTCGCAAGGCCAGATCAAATGGAGGACCGGGATTTTCGGGTTGCGCTGGCGCTGCAAGGCATCATCGGCAATCTGCGCGCGGACCCCCAGAACCTTCGCCTTCCAAATCCGGCCGACATGGTCGCTCAGGTTCGAGAATCTTTCTACAGAGCATCACACCACTGGCGACCGTGGATGAATCCGCTCAGCTTGAAGGGATTCGCTGACCACTACAACGCCCAGACACTGGAATCGTGGGATGTCCCCAAGCTGCTGGTTGACCCGGCCAACCGCTGGCTGACCGAGATCACCCGCCCCGGCCCGCAGATCATCACCGGCATGCGGGGATGCGGCAAGACGATGCTGCTCCGCGCGCTGGACATCCACGCCCGCGCAACACAACGGAAGGACGAAACGGCCGAGGCGGTCATCCAGCGCATCCGAAATGATCGCTTTGTCGGACTCTTTGTTTCCGCCCAAAGGTTGCTGGATTTACGGGAGCAGTCGCTCCTCAAGCTTGAATATCGTCTAACTCGGCTCTTCGTCGCCTACGCTCTGCAGGCCGCCCGCGCACTGATGCACCTCCGTGATGTCGACTCAACAGCCATCGCACCCGGAGCACACACGCGTTTGGCTTCGGCCGTCGCTGATTACCTGGAGGGGGTCGATGACTTGCGAGACTCCATTTCCCTTGACGATCTCGAGCAACGATTGCAACGGATTGCCGTTCTCACAGTCAGCGGCGACGAGAAGCATCTTGTCAAGCAAGCCCCCGCCGAGGTGTTCAACCATCTGGCGAGCAGCCTCAGGGAATGCTCGGAGGTGTTTGAGTCTGCCTCGATCTTCTATCTCCTGGATGACGTATCAACTCGATATCTTGAGCTCGACAAGATCGAGGCGCTCCTTTCCGCGCTCCTTTTCCAGAGCCCGATCTGCGCGTTCAAGTTCACATCCGAATGGCAGACGATCGAACTCGGCCTCCGATCACCTGGAAGAAACCACCCGATTCGAATCGATCGCGACCTGACGGTGTTCGACCTTGGTGAGGATGTCTTCAAAACCATCAGTGCTCCCGGCTCCGCAGGCAAGGACTTCATTGCCAGGATTCTTCAATTGCGTGCCGACCTCCACGCACAGCATCCCAGGCAGCGGGATCCGCGGGTGATTCTCGGCGACGTACCCTTGGAACAGGTTGCCAGAGAGATCGCCTCCTCAAGCGAAGGGGCGGGCCAGAAAAAGCGCGTATACAGGGGCCTGTCCTGCCTTACCAGTGTCTGCGTCGGTGACATCGGCGATGTCATCAAACTCTACGAAGAAATCCTTCGCCGAGGCAGTAACGCCAACGCATATCCCATTGAGGATCAAACCCAGTCCGAGTGCTTCCAAGAGATGAGTGCACGCCGGCTCTACGATCTCAACCGGCGCGCCACCCACTCAAGGAATCTCAAGAACCACGCCCTCGCGTTCGCACAAACGGCGCACGACCTGCTGGTGCGGTCATATCGCAATGCGCCGAAGGAAGGAAAATCGAAAGCACGCCTGAGGCAATACTCTTCGATCTACGTCAGGGTCACCGCCGAGGACGAGAACAGCCAGAAGCAGCAGATCGACAGACTTCGTGACCTCATCGATGCCGGCGTCTTCGTTTTCGCTGGCGGAGCGCCGCGCACCAAGACGAAGGACTCCGACCCGATCCTGCAGTTTATTCTGAGCTATCGAAAGATCTATGGCCTGGCCGCATTCATCGGCCTTGCCGACAGGGATCGCTTCGAGTTGTCCGGAGACGACTTGAGCAGGTGGCTAGAATTGGACGATGTGGCCGCCGCCAAGGAGATCCTGTTGCGCAACCAGATCAACGACGAAGTTGACGAAACCGGCGCCCTGGGCAGCGGACAACCCAGCCAGGAATCCGAAGTCGCTATCCAGGAACAGCCTGTTGTAACTCCCCCCGCGCCGGTACAAGCTTCCGTCCGCAGGACGGCGCCAGGGCAAGCCGATCTGTTCGGCGCATTCGAGAGCGACACAAAGTCTCCGGATCAGAAGGCGTGGGCCGACAAGGTGTCGGTCTCGATCCGCCAAATTTCCGAGAACGAGCTTGCCACACTCCCGGTGAGTTCGGCCCTGGTGGGATTGGGGTTTGAAGACCGCACGCTTGCGTCGAACAGATTCCTCTCGGGAGCACTCCATCCGCAGACCGTACACGCGATTAGGTACCCGGTGGAAGGGCGTTCACAGGATATCCTCAATGCGTGGAGCAAATCGGGGACAACGGTGGTAGAGGCCGCTTATGACGAGGCGCTCGCCGCCCTCCCGCGTCTAGACGGCCTTGCGCTCGTGGACATATCCGGTCTCGCGAAGCCCTTGATCTTCAAGGCGGTCCGCAGTGAGCTGATCGCCAAAGGGCGAGTCCTCGTATGTCACGCGTCGGCCGAGCGACACTATCCGCTCCAAGAAGACCTCGAGAAACTATTCGCCGCCGAACGATCGGACGATCCTGTCGCCTTTCTTGACAGCCTGGCGGAGTTGTTGACTGGAGAAGACGGACCGTACAAGGACATCAAGCTGCTTAATGATGTCTCCGATCCGTCCCGAAACCGCGCCCTGCTTGCATTCGCATCGCCGAAGCACGAACGCCTCTTCTCCCTGCTGGATCGCCGCGAGTTCGATCAAATCGAGATCGTCACTCCGGAGGGAGACCCACCGCACGCCAAGGTGGCCGCATACGCTGCGGAGTTCATTTGTCAGAATTATCCAAATGCATCCGTCACCAGATTCGGAAACGATGATCTGCTCGGGCTTGTCGAGTATCTCGACGCGAAGTATCTGGAAATCTACGGTACGGGCGGAGCCAACTTCGAACTTGGCCTGACGGGCACGAAAATGCAGGCGCTTGCTTCCGCCATACTGAGTTCGGTTCGAAAGGTTTCACAGACTTGGTATCTGAGTCCGAAGAGATTCGACGAGAAGCGGTTCTCGAGCGGCGTCGGTTCGATTCGGGTGTACGACATCCGAATCCCGGGGAAGTAATGCTCATGGTGAGAACTCCCACCTCGGGGCATCTTCGGATCGAACCTCTGCCCCGAAAAAAAACGAAGGGCATCGAGTACCGCCAGAACCCACGACAGCCATCGTGATCTACCTGGGCTATGCCAGTTCCTCGCAGATGACCTGCCTGGGGCTGATGGCCAGGAAGATCATGGTGTCGCAATCCACCTCGGGCGACGTGCCTGAATCCGGACTCGATGTCCTGAACCAGGATGGCGACTCGGTGGAGGTGGCACTGGCTCGGCAGTTGGTGCATTGAGCGTTGCTGGACTTGGCGGCCCCTTCGGGGGCCGCTGCTTTCTTCAACAAAGCCCGCGGGCTTCCCGTTCCTTGTCCCGCAGTTCTTGATCCAGCGGCGGGTAGTAGATCACGTCGGGAGGGGTGTCCGAGAACCAGGCCCACTTCAGGATGAAACCAGCGCACAGCAGAGTGACCGCCGTGACGATGGACGCCCAGCCGGCCAGCGCCTCGACGATCGCGCCGATCAAGCCGACGCTACCGGAGATCCACTGCACGAGCAGCCAATCCGCCAGCGCCGCCAGAAGGGCTGCCGCCGTCAGCTCGCCGGCTCGCTCCCGAGCCAGTCTCTCGGCCTGCTTCTTCTGTTCATGTGCCTCATACATGCGGAACAGGAAATTGTCCTTCTCGCGCAGAGCCAGGTTTCGGAAGTCGCGTGCAGGTGCATATCCCAATGGCCTCTGGTAGGCCGGCTCAGCCGAAGCCGTGAGAAAGCCCGGCAGCCAACTGAGGACGATAACGCTGATCTGACGCAGCACGATCAGGACGACGGGGATCACGATGGCTACCGCGAAGCTGAAGGCGACGACGAGGACTGCGACCCATCCCACATCACTCAGTAGCGCCTTGTCGCCAGGCGACCACTGCCACAGCCCTCGACCGGCACGAAGCATCATGGCCATGTCGAGGAACAGGGCGAGGCAAATCAGCCGCAACGCCCAGTGGGCATCCCAGGCTCTCTCCAGCGCTCCAAGACCTTTTTCGACAGCGGCGGTGCTGCCCGCTTTATCTGCATCGTCTTTCGCCAACTTCCTTCTCCTTGTTTGAGTGGTCGAACTGTGTAGCGAGCGCCCTTCCTTGGGGAAATGGGGCGCCTCGCGTTTCGGATTTTCGGCAGCCCGCGCAGCACGGTTCTGCAATGGTGAAGGCATCCCGTCACCGTGGGGTGCCACATGCTGCCGTCTTTGCCTCGTTTCCTCTGCATCTTCGTTGTGCTCTGCGGCCTGCTGTCCGGCTGCACGACGACACCGGCTACCCCTGACCACATAGAAGCGCCGCCACCCGACGAGCCAGCTTCGGAGCAGCGACTGGTGCCCGTGGCCCGCTACGGCCGCTACACCCTGGTCGAGCTGGTGCCGGAACCTGCGCAGCGTGATCTCTTGCAGCAGGCGGTGGAGGTCTCTATTCCGCCCATGCTCGATGCCAGCGTGGGCGATGCCATGCGCCACGTGTTGCTGCGCTCCGGCTATCGGCTCTGCGATGCGGCCGAGGCCGCCACGCTCTACGCGCTGCCGCTGCCCGCCGTACACCTGCGCCTGGGCCCGCTGATGCTGCGCGATGCCTTGCTGACCCTTGCCGGCCCCGCCTGGGAGCTGTCGGTCGATGACTTGACCCGCCAGGTCTGCTTCAGCCGGCACGGTGCACCCACCTTCCTTTCCGCCAACCCGCCCGGCACCGCCACACCCGTGCCGGATGCCGACCGGCCCGAGGAGATGCAGCCATGACCTTTCCCCAGGCGCCATCCGAGCGCGATTCCCGCACGCGCTGGCTCAAGATCTCCGCGGCCTTCTGGCTGCTGCTCATCAGTGCCGTGGCACTCATCAACAGCGTCGGCCTGTCGCGGCTCGCCGAGCAGACCCAGAGCAGCGCACAGGATGCGCAGGTCAGTGCGCTGGGCCAGCGCGTGGCCGATCTCGAACAACAGGCCGATGCGGACAAGCGCCGGCCGGTGCCGATCAGCCAGGCCGAATTCGCCACCGCGCGGCAGGCGCTGGACGAACGGATGACGCGCCTCGAAGAGGCCGATGAGGCGAGGGCCTTGGCCGTCGACCTGCAGACGCTGCAGGCGCGCGTGAACGGAATCGAAACCCGCCTGGAGAAGGCCCGGCAGGTGGCATCCGCCGCTCGCCCGCGCGCTCCGGTTGCGACGAAGCCCAAGGTGCCGGAGCCGCCGTTCCGGGTGCTCGGCGTGGAGCTGCGGGGAGGCGAGCGCTTTCTGTCGATCACCTCCACCGCCGCGGCCTCGCTCGCGGGCGCCCGGCTGCTGCGCGAGGGCGATGCCGAGGGCGGCTGGCAACTGCAGTCCATCGAGGCGCAGGCGGGCGTGTTCCAGGTGAACGGCCAGACGCAGCGCGTCGCGGTGCCGTAGGAGATGCCATGACCCCCACGCTCACTTCGTTCGCTGCCCCCCGAGGGGCTTCAGCCTCCTTGAGGCGGCTCGGCGGAGGCTGACCATGATCCTGCGGTCGTTGCTCGCTGCCGTCGTTCTGTTCGCCGCTTTCGGCGCATCCGCCCAGCCGGCCCCGGTGACGAACTCGCGCATGGTGCCCGCCCAGGTGCAGCCGGGCGCTGATGCCGCGCTCGAAGAGAGGCAGGCGCGGGAGTGGGGGCTTCACCCGGAGGAGTGGGCCCGTTACCGGCAACTGATGCAGGGGCCGCTCGGGGTCTATTCGCCCCAGCTCGATCCGCTCACGGCGCTGGGCATCGAGGCCCGCAGCGAGGAGGAGCGCAGGCGCTACGCGGAGTTGCAGGTGCAGGCCGAGGCCCGGCGCGTCGGCAAGACGCTGGCCTACCAGCGGGCCTACGACGCGGCGTGGCAGCGCCTGTTTCCCGGCCAGCCGCGCGTGAGCCTGCCCGGCGCCAAGGCGCAGGGTGCCGGCAACACCGGCTCCGGGCGCCTGGCGGTCTTCGTCAAGGCCGACTGCGCACCGTGTGCGCAGCGCGTGCAGCAGTTGCAGGCGGCCGGTACGGCCTTCGATCTCTACATGGTCGGCAGCCGTCAGGACGACGCGCGCATCCGGCAGTGGGCCACCCAGGCGGGCATCGACCCGGCCAGGGTGCGCGCCCGCACCATCACGCTCAACCACGATGCGGGACGCTGGCTGTCGCTCGGCCTGCCCGGCGATCTGCCGGCCGTGGTGCGCGAGGTGAACGGCCAATGGCAGCGGCAATAGGTACTCCGGGCCGGGAGCGTCGGCCGTCCCGCGTCGCCATCCGCTTGATCGGTGCCGCGCTGCTGCTCGCGAGCGGGGGCTGGTCGTTGGCGGCGCTGGCGCGTGATGTGCCACCTCCGGCCTATCAACTGGCGGCGCATCGCGCAGACGTACCAGCCAGGGTGCTGTACGCAGTGGCCTTGCAGGAGAGCGGCACGAGGCTGCGCGGGCGCCTGATCCCCTGGCCGTGGACGCTCAACGTCGCCGGCGCGCCACAGCGCTACGCTACCCGCGCCGACGCCTGCGCCGGGCTGCACCGGGCGCTGGCCGACATGCCGGCCAAGCGCATCGATGCCGGCCTGGGTCAGGTCAATCTCGGCTATCACACGCATCGCTACACGCAGCCCTGCGAGCTGCTGGATCCCTACCGCAACCTCGCCATCGCTGCGGAAATACTGCGCGAACAGCACACGCCGGGCGAGGACTGGTTGCTTGCCATCGGCCGCTATCACCGGCCCGCCGGCGGGGCGCCTGCGGCGCGCTACCGGCGCAGTGTGCATCGGCACCTGACTCGCGTGCTCGACCCCGGCGTTCCCGTTCCGACCCTTCAGGCCACCACGCCATGAACCACATCGTCCTCATCGCCGCCATCGGGCTGCTGTCCACGACCGCCGTCTTCGCCCAGACCGCCTCCGCGCCGTTGATCGTCGTCGAAGACCGCGGCGGCGACTCCGCGCTGCCGTACTACCGGTCGCTGAATCCTCAGCCGGATCAGGCCACACCGCCGGCCCCGATGCCGGCCCCTCGCGTGGGCAACGCGGCCGACGCCGAAGCCGCCATGCTGCCGGTTCGCTCGACGCAACTGTCGCCGGGCGACGTGCAGCGCCGCGTCATCCGGGCGCCGGGCCTGACGGCGCTGTTCCTGATCGGCGATGACGAGCGTTCGCGCGCCTGGCTGCGGCAGCGGCAGGCGGCGCTGCGAGAGCTGCAGGCCGTGGGCCTGGTGGTCAACGTGGAGTCGATGGCCGCGCTGACGGCGCTGCGTAGGCTGGCTCCCGGCCTGACCCTCTCGCCGGCCTCCGGCGACGACCTGGCCCAGCGCCTGGGCCTGCGCCACTACCCAGTGCTCATCACGTCCACCAGCGTCGAGCAGTAGGTGCACAAATGGCCAACCGCATGCGGTCGAGGTGCTGCTGCGGCCAGCGGTGGAGCTTTACACCGTGGCGGTTTGCGCCGGCGCCGCGATTCTGTGCCTGGTGGCACCGTGGTCGCTCGCGCTGAACCCGCTGCTCGGTCTGGGCTCGGCGCTGGCTTTCCTGACCTTCGGCGCGATTCGCCTGCGCGATGCCTGGGCGATCCTGCGCTATCGCCGGAACATCCGCCGCCTGCCGCGCTACGTGATGACCAGCCGCGACGTGCCGGTGAGTCAGCTGCGGCTGTTCGTCGGCCGGGGCTTTCGCTGGGAGCAGCGGCACACGCACCGGCTGATGCAGACCTACCGGCCGGAGTTCCGCCGCTACGTCGAGCCGACGGCGATCTACCGGGTCGCCCGGCGGCTGGAGGAGCAGCTTGAGTTCGCGCCATTTCCCGTCTCGACGTTGGCGCGCGCGCTGGCCTGGGACAGCCCGCTCAACCCGGCGCGGCCGCTGCCGCCGGTCGGCGGACTGCCGCGCCTGCATGGCATCGAACCGGCCGAGGTCGACGTCACCCTGCCGCTGGGCGAGCGCGTCGGCCACACCCTGGTGCTGGGCACCACGCGCGTGGGCAAGACGCGGCTGGCCGAGCTGTTCATCACCCAGGACATCCGCCGCAAGGTCCGCGGCGAGCACGAGGTGGTGATCGTCTTCGACCCCAAGGGCGATGCGGACCTGTTGAAGCGCATGTACGTCGAGGCCAAGCGCGCCGGGCGCGAAGGCGAGTTCTACGTGTTCCATCTGGGCTGGCCGGACATCTCGGCGCGCTACAACGCCGTGGGCCGGTTCGGGCGGATCTCCGAGGTGGCCACGCGCATCGCCGGGCAGCTCTCGGGCGAAGGCAACAGCGCCGCCTTCCGCGAATTCGCCTGGCGCTTCGTCAACATCATCGCGCGCGCCCTGGTCGAGCTGGGGCAGCGGCCGGACTACCTGCTGATCCAGCGCCACGTCATCAACATCGACGCGCTGTTCATCGAGTACGCCCAGCACTACTTCGCCAAGAACGAGCCGAAGGCCTGGGAGATCATCGTCCAGCTCGAAGCGAAGCTGAACGACAAGAACATCCCGCGCAACATGATCGGGCGCGAGAAGCGCGTGATAGCCCTCGAACAGTACCTGTCCCAGGTGCGCGTCTATGACCCGGTGCTCGACGGCCTGCGCAGCGCCGTGCGCTACGACCGGACGTACTTCGACAAGATCGTCGCTTCGCTGCTGCCGCTGCTGGAGAAGCTCACCACCGGCAAGATCGCGCAACTGCTCGCGCCGAACTATTCCGACCTGTCCGACCCGCAGCCGATCTTCGACTGGATGCAGGTCATCCGCAAACGCGCGGTAGTCTACGTGGGGCTGGATGCACTGTCCGACGCCGAAGTCGCGGCGGCGGTGGGCAACTCGATGTTCAGCGATCTGGTCTCGGTCGCCGGCCACATCTACAAGTTCGGCATCGACGACGGGCTGCCCGGCGCCGCGGCGGGCACAAAGATTCCGATCAACGTCCACGCCGACGAATTCAATGAACTCATGGGCGACGAGTTCATCCCGATGGTCAACAAGGGCGGCGGTGCCGGCGTGCAGGTGACGGCCTACACGCAGACCTTGAGCGACATCGAGGCCCGCATCGGCAACCGAGCCAAGGCCGGCCAGGTGGTCGGCAACTTCAACAACCTCTTTATGCTGCGCGTGCGCGAGACCGCCACCGCCGAACTGCTGACGCGACAACTGCCCAAGGTCGAGGTGTACGCCACGGCACTGATGAGCGGCGCCACCGACAGCTCCGATCCGCACGGCAATACCGCGTTCACGTCCAACACCCAGGACCGCATCAGCACGACCAGCGTGCCGTTGATCGAGCCGGCGCATGTCGTGGCGCTGCCCAAGGGGCAATGCTTCGCGCTGATCGAGGGCGGCAACCTCTGGAAAGTCCGCATGCCGCTGCCGGCACCCGACTCCGACGAAGCCATGCCGAAGGATCTGCAGGAGCTGGCCGGCTACATGCGACAGCACTACGTCGAGGCAGGAGACTGGTGGGAGAACCAAGGCATCCCCGGCCTGCAGGACAAGGCGCTGCCCGACGACCTGCTGGACGACTTCAAGCAGATGGCCGCAGTTGAAGAGGCCGAAGCATGAGCGATATGGCCGTCGCGGCCCAGCGCCAGCAGCAACGACAGCAGGGCCTGATCGCCGGCCTGGTCACACTGCCGTTCCGCTTCTTCGGCGTGCTGTGCGGCGCGCTGCTGCTGTGCATCCTGATCGAATGCGTCGGCATGCACTTCTTCTGGCCCGATCAGGGCTGGCGCCACGCGCAGGGCATGCTGCACTACGAGCTGGATCAGCTCTCCACGCATTTCACGCGCAGCGCGCTGGTGCAGGAGCCGGGGCGCACCGCGCACCGGCTGGTCGAGCAGGGCTACGACTGGCTGTTCGTGAAAAGCGGTCTGCTGGACTGGATACGCGACGCCTCGGCGCAGGCCAGCGCCGGCAGTCGCCGCCCGACCAAGGATTTCCGCTACTACCTGGGTCTGGTCTACGTGAACGTGGAGAGCTACCTGATCGCGGCGGCCTACACGACGCTGGTCTTCCTCGTGCGGCTGCTGGTGCTGTGCCTGACCCTGCCGCTGTTCCTGATGGCCGCCTTCGTCGGCCTGGTGGACGGCCTGGTGCGCCGGGACATCCGCCGCTTCGGCGCGGGACGCGAATCGGGGTTCATCTATCACCGCGCCAGGGCCAGCCTGATCCCGCTGGCCGTTCTGCCGTGGGTGACTTACCTGGCACTGCCGGTCAGCGTGAACCCGCTGCTGATCCTGCTGCCCAGCGCCGCACTGCTCGGCGTGGCGGTGTGCATCGCGGCGGCGACGTTCAAGAAGTACCTCTGACCTGGGCGCCTGGCTGCGATTGAGTCCGGTTGGCCTGGTAGCCATTCATGTCACCGTCGCCGTGTATGACAAAGGCCGACGAGTTGCGGCTGCGGGCGCACATGGACGAGTTCCGCCTACCCATGCTCGAGGCCGGTCAAAAATGGCTGCCTCTGGATGTTACGAATGTCTTCCCCGGGAGATTATCGCGACGCCTACTTCGAGTGCCCTGAGTGGTTCACTGGCTATCAACCTAAGAACCTCAGTTACCCCACCCGGTTTGCATGATGAATCAGCAAACGAAGGGGTGCCGGTGGTCCGATGGCCGCGATGGTGCGCTTGAGATGGTCGCAACAGCGCAGCCAGACCGATGGGGCGTTGGACTGCTCCGCAGCTTCGCTCATCCAGGTTTGAAGCTGGCTGGACACGCGCATGAGCACTTGGCGGGCCTTGTCGAAATAGGCGTGCTGCCCGGTCAGCGTGATCGTGGTCTGGCCCGCATGCTCGGTGCGTCGGCCGACCGAGGACATCAACCAGGGTCGGCTGGTCATGGCTTCGAGCCGGGCTTCGGGGTTGGCCAGGCGCACAAACAGGCTCCACCAGTTGTAGATCACGGCCACCGCGCGCGCCGACAGTTGGCAGCGATGCAGATCGTGCGTGGTGAAGCCGCCCCAGCCCCACTGGTTCTTGAGTTCGTCGAAGGCGTTCTCCGCGTCGGCCCGGTCACGGTAGAGCTGGCCGAGCGAGAGGATTTCGTGGTCCAGGTTGGTGACCAGCACAGCGTACTCGTAGCCGGTGATGCGCTTTCCGCCCTTGCGGTCGGCCTCAATGAAGCCCAGCAGTTGCTGACCGTTGTCCTCCTGGGCGACGAGCATTTCGCCCCGCAGGGGGCGGCGCAGCACGACCACGCGACGCGTGTCTTCCCATCCGGTGAGTGCCAGCGTGCTGTCGATCCCTTCCCAGCCCTGACCGGCATCACACCAGCCCGAGACCCGGAACAGGCGCTCAATGTGGCGCTTGACGTTCTTCGACAGGCGCAGCTTGAACAGGTAGGGCTGTGCGCGCGCTTCGAGCTCGCGCATGATGCCGTCCGACCCGAACCCGCAGTCGCCGCGTACCATCTTCGGTTTGTGATGGGCGGGCAGCTCATCGAGGATCGTGAGCAAGCCGGGCAAGGTGTGACTGCCCGAGTGCTCGTTGCCCGCCTTGACCTCAACCCCCATCACCAGGCGCAGCCCGGCCATCAGGTAGGTGTGGTAACTGTGCGAAGGCCGCCCCGGCTTCTTCGGGTTGTACGACACGACCGCCCCCTCCTGCTTGCCGTACAGCGGCTTGATAGTTGTGTCGATGTCCAGAATCCAGGGCACATCGAGCAAGGGCGCGGTGCTCTCGCGCAGGTGGCCGTCGAGCCAGCTCACCCCATTGTCTTCGGGAATCGCCACCAGCGCCCGGCGCAGCGCGTCCTCGCTGATCACCTTGTTCATCCCCAGCAGCCCCGGATTGACCCCATCGCAGCGGATCGTCGTGACGTGCGAGTAGCGCCGGTGCCCCGACAGAATCGACAGCAGCCAGGTACCGAGCACATCGGCCTTGGTCGGTGCGTTCGGGCTCGAGTACGACAGCGGGCAGCGATCCTGCCAACACGACCACAACCCGGTCAGTGTCAGAAATTCAATGAAGTAGGCCAGTTGCCCCATCGGCGTGGCCGCACTGTCGGTCTCCCAACGAACCCGCACGCGACCGCCCGCCGTCTGCACCCCGGCACACGACAAAAGCATTTCCTCACGCTGCAAATGCTTCAATTTCGACTCACCCATCGGGTGACTCCCTCGATCAACAGCAAACCCATAGCCTGCCAGCGGTTCGAGCAAGCTGCACATCACCAACTGAGATTTTTAGGATCAATCAGGAAAAGTCACTTGGTCTGTCCATGGCCTCGTCGAACGCTTCAAGAAAACCATTGCCGCCGAGGCCACGCCGAACACAGTGGTGGCCCTGATGGGTGTTGGAGGTCTCTTCCGACTGGCACGGGTCTCGTCGGTCGTGGAGGGCATCAAGGACGCGGTGGGCGGGCGCCTGGCCGCTCTCTTCCCCGGCGAGTAGCACGCGGATAATCGCTCCTACCCAACCTCATGAGGAAACGGCAGACCACCCTCATCAAGCGCTTCCGCAAAAGCGATTCGGTCTTCAGGGGGACGCCAATGCGGACTAGCCCTCTGACCGTCTGATTTGAGATGACGTAGCCCCGGCCCTTCATGGAAGACCTTCCCGGTTGCTTGAATGGCGGCAGTGAGCGCCCCCCTGCCAACGAATTGCGCCGGCCACCACATGCTGGCTTCAGCTAGGGATGTGCGTATCATCCTGATACGAGCGCCTGAATCGATGCGATGCGATGGACAGATTCTAGTGCGTCGAATAAGCTCCGGGCAACACTTCGTCATACACCGCAAACTTGCACTCACAGCCTGCCCTGCTGCCGCCCAACCCCCTTGCTGACCTGACCCGGCCGCAACGTGATCGCCTAGCCTTTGTGGAGCTGCGGGCGCGCTTCATCGGTGAGATCGGACGGCAGGATCTGGTGGCACGCTTCGGCATCCAGACCGCCGCAGCCTCGCGGGATCTGGCCCTGTACCGGGCGATTGCGCCCGGCAACATCGAGTACGACACCAAGGCCAGAACCTACATCGGGGCCGCACCGTACAAGCCGGTTTTCGACTTTGCGCCGGAGCGGGTTCTGAGCTGGCTGGCTCAGGGCTACGCCGACGGGGAGCCCATCCGCTTGAAGGGGCCGCTGCCGCACGAGGGTAGCCGCTTGCCCTATCGGCTCGACCTGGAGCTGCTCGCCGTCCTCAGCCGCGCCATCCACCAGGGCAAGCCGGTCGAGGTCAGCTACCGCTCGCTATCGAGTGGCCTCACCACCCGAGAGATCATCCCCTTCGCCTTGGCCGACAGCGGCTTGCGCTGGCACGTCCGCGCCTTCGACCGGCGCAGCGGGGCGTTTCGGGACTTTGCGCTCGGCCGCTTCGAGGCTGCGCGCCTCACCCGCGGCGCGGTGGCCGAGCACGAGCGGGCCGATCGCGACATCCAGTGGAACCGCATCGCCGAGCTCGAGCTCGTGCCGCACCCGGACAACGTTCAGCACCGCGACAGCATCGAGGCCGAGTACGGCATGGAGAACGGTGTGCTCAAGATCCAGCTCCGCGCCGCGATGGCGGGCTATCTGCTGCGGCGCTGGAACGTGGACTGCACCGAAGACCACAGCCTCACAGTGGCGGAATACCAGCTCTGGCTGCGCAATCGTCTGGCGCTCTATGGCGTCACCAACCTCGTGCTTGCGCCCGGCTACGGTGCCGAGGCCACTGAGGACTGAACGTGCTCAAACTCGAAGACATCAAGAAGAACGCCGCCGTCGCCGGCCTGGAGCCCGGGCAGGTGGTCCGCATCGTCACCACCGAGCCGGTCGGTGACAACGCTCTCACGGTCTACTACAAGAGGCCGGACGGCGAGGTTCGCGAGCGCATGCTGTTCCGCTCCGACGAGCCCAATCTGTCGCTGGCCGAAGCCGGCCGGCCCTGGGCGTTCGACGCCCCCGGCGAAGACTTCAAGCTTGCCGCCGAGGCCTGGCGGATCGATCTCGCGCATCTGTTCGACCCGATGATGGCGGTGCACACCTCCAACGTCGAACCGCTGCCGCACCAGATCACGGCGGTCTATGAATCCATGCTGCCACGTCAGCCCCTGCGTTACGTGCTGGCCGACGACCCCGGCGCGGGCAAGACGATCATGGCGGGCCTCTTCATCCGCGAGCTGCTGATGCGCGCCGACGCCAAGCGCGTGCTGATCGTTGCGCCCGGCAGCCTGGTCGAGCAGTGGCAGGACGAAATGTTCGAGAAGTTCGGCTTGTCGTTCTCGCTGTTCTCGCGCGAGCAGGTCGAGCAGTCGCGCAGCGGCAACCCCTTCGACGACTTCGATCTGCTGGTCGCCCGCGTCGACCAGCTGGCCCGCGCCGAAGACCTGCAGGAAAAGCTGCGCCTGTCGCACTGGGACCTGGTGGTGGTCGATGAAGCACACAAGCTCTCGGCCAACTACTTCGGCAACAAGATCAACAAGACCAAGCGCTTCCAGCTTGGTGAACTGCTGGGCTCGATCACCCGTCACTTCCTGCTCATGACGGCCACGCCGCACAACGGCAAGGAGGAGGACTTCCAGCTCTTCCTGTCGCTGCTCGACGCCGACCGTTTCTATGGCAAGTTCAGGGACGGGGCGCACAAGGTCGACGTCACCGACCTGATGCGACGGATGGTCAAGGAAGACCTGCTCAAGTTCGACGGTACGCCGCTCTTCCCCGAGCGCCGCGCCTACACGGTCAACTACACCCTCTCAAATCTCGAAGCCTCCCTTTACGGCTCGGTCACCGACTACGTGAAGGAGCAGTTCAACCTCGCTGACAAGCTGGCTGACGGCGGGCGCAAGGGCACGGTGGGGTTTGCGCTCACCTCGCTGCAGCGCCGGCTGGCCTCGAGCCCCGAGGCCATCTACCAGTCGCTCAAGCGCCGGCGCAACAAGCTCAAGCGCCGCGTCGAAGAAGAAAAGCTCCGCCAGCGGGGTCAGTCGCTTGCCGAGACGCTTAACGGCGCCAACGGCCTGCCCGAGGATGTGTGGGAATCGGCCGACGCCCTCTCGCCCGAGGACTACGAGCACTTCGAGGAAGCGGTCGTCGATCAGGCCACCGCAGCCCAGACCATCCAGGAGCTGGAAGCCGAGATCATCATCCTCGAAGGCCTGGAGGAGCAGGCGCGCCAGGTGGTGCATTCCGGCCAGGACCGCAAGTGGGACGAGCTCTCCCGCCTGCTGCAGGACACACCGGAGATGCACGACGTCGCCGGGCATCAGCGCAAGCTCATCCTCTTCACCGAGCACCGCGACACGCTCAACTACCTTGCGGTGAAGGTCCGGGGGCTCATCGGCAGCGAGGAGGCCGTGGTGATGATCCACGGTGGCGTCAAGCGCGAGGAACGCCGCAAGGTGCAGGAGCTCTTTCGCAACGACCCCACGGCGCGCGTGCTGCTGGCCACCGATGCCGCCGGCGAAGGCGTGAACCTGCAGAACGCCAACCTGATGGTCAATTACGACCTGCCCTGGAACCCCAACCGCCTCGAGCAGCGCTTCGGCCGCATCCACCGTATCGGCCAGACCGAGGTTTGCCACCTATGGAATCTGGTCGCCGCCGAGACCCGCGAGGGCGATGTCTTCCAGCGCCTGTTCGAGAAGCTGGAGGTGGAGCGCGAGGCCCTGGGTGGCCGGGTGTTCGACATCCTGGGCGAGGTGTTCGAGGATGCCAGCCTCAAGGATCTGCTGATCGAGGCCATCCGCTACGGTGCCGACCCGGCGGTGCGTGCGCGCCTGCTCACCAAGATCGAAGGCGCGCTGGACACCCAGCACCTCGAAACCATCATCAAGCGCAACGCGTTGTGCGAAGAGGTGATGGACGAGAAGCGCCTTTTCGCGGTGAAGGAAGAAATGGAGAAGGCCGAGGCCCGCAAGCTGCAGCCCTTCTTCATCCGCGCCTTCTTCACCCAGGCCTTCCAGCAACTGGGCGGAGAACTGCGCCCCCGCGAGCCAGGCCGCTTCGAGATTACCAACGTCCCCGCACTCATCCGCGAGCGCGACCGCCGAGTCACTGGCCGTGATCGTCGCAATGCCGACCCGGTGCTTCGCCGCTACGAACGCGTCTGCTTCGAGAAGCAGTACGTGCGCCTCACCGACCGCGTCGGTGCGCCGATGGCCAGCCTCATTCACCCCGGCCACCCGCTGATGCAGTCGGTGACTGACCTCGTGCTCGAAGCGCATCGCAACAAGCTCAAGCAGGGCGCGGTGCTGGTCGACCCGAGCGATCTGGGCGTCACGCCCAAGGTGCTCTTCATCGTGGATCACGCGGTCAAGGAAGGCGCCGATCCGAACCGCATCGCCTCGCGGCGCATGCAGTTCGTCGAGCTCGACCCACAGGGCCAGGCGATCAACGCCGGCTGGGCGCCGTACCTCGACCTGGAGCCCATCGCGCCCGCCGACCTGGCGCTGATCCCGGACGTGCTCGCCGCGCCCTGGATCGCGCAGGACCTCGAACGCCTCGCCCTGGCCCACGCCTCTCAGCAACTGGTGCCGGCTCACTTCGATGAGGTGCGCCAGCGCCGCGAGAAAGCGGCCGACAAGACCCTGGCCGCCGTCCACGAGCGGCTGGTGAAGGAGATCAACTTCTGGTCCGACCGCTACATCAAGCTGCAGGACGACCTGGCCGCCGGCAAGGATGTGCGCCTGACGCTGGAGAACGTGCGCCGCACCATCGACGACCTCACCGCCCGGCGCGCATCGCGCGAGAAAGAGCTACTGGCGATGCGCCACGTCGTCTCGGCGACGCCGGTCGTACTCGGCGGCGCCCTGGTGATTCCTGCCGGCTTGCTGATGCAGCGCAAGGGCGTGTCGCAGGAAATCGGCGGCTGGTCGGCTGACGCCGAAGCCCGCGCCCGTATCGAGCGCATCGCCATGCAGGCGGTGATGGACGCCGAGCGCGCGCTGGGCCACGAGGTGATCGACGTCTCCGCGCAAAAATGCGGCTGGGACGTGACCAGCATCCCGAAGGCCATCGACGGCCGCATCCCGCCCTCGCGCCACATCGAGGTCAAAGGGCGCGTCAAGGGGGCCACCACCATCACCGTCACCCGCAACGAGATCCTCTACGGGCTCAATCAGGCCGATAAGTTCATCCTGGCGGTCGTGCTGGCCGAAGGTGACGACGTGGAAGGCCCGTTCTACATTCGCCGGCCCTTCACCCAGGAGCCTGATTGGGCTGTCACCAGTATCAATCTGGACCTCAACGAACTGCTTGGCAGGAGTACGGCCCCATGCGCTTGAGCAAGCTCAGGCTGAGCAACTTTCGAAGCTTTGAACGCCTTGAATTGGATCTGCACCCGCGCCTTACGGTGCTCGTTGGCGAGAACGGCGCAGGCAAGACCGCTGTCCTTGACGCGATCGCGGGAGCCCTGTCACCCGTGCTGACTTACCTGTCTTCAGCCAATCAACGGCTGACTGGGCGTGGCATTCAGGACGCAGACTTCCGCGTCGTACAGTGGCCGCAGTTTGGTGGCAAAGCACGCTGGGGCATGGCGGACGTTACCCAACTGCAAGTGGAAACCGTTGATGGGTTGGCTTGGGATGTTTGGCGCGCCTCGACAAAAGGCAAGAAACCCGAACATTCAATTGGTCAGACCGAACTCAAGCAACGTCTGCAAGGCATTTCCGACAGCTATGCCTCCGACCGCCCCCGTTTGACACCCGTCATGGCCTACTACGGAGCCAGGCGCGGGTATATCGAGGTTCCGCAGCGCCTGCGGGCAGCCAAGGTGAACTATGGCTATCCCGCAGCTGCACTGTTTGGCGCCCTGGATTCCATGAGCGACTTCCGTGAAATGCTGGCCTGGTTCGATCAGGAAGAGGCTGCCGAGCTCAGAGCCAACAAGGGCGTCGCCGGCGAAGATTTCACTGAGTCGCCGAATCTCATCGCGGTTCGTACTGCCATCGGAGAAATGCTGGGGGGGGCGTACTCGAACCCGCATTTCAACCGAGACCACAAGTTTGTCCTGGAACGCAAAGCCGACGGGGCACACCTCCTGGTAAACCAGCTCAGCCAGGGTTATCAGAGCATGCTCGCCCTTGCGATGGATTTTGCGCGACGGCTTTCAATTGCGAATCCGCAGCTTCAGTACGGCAGTGTCGATTTCCAGGCGCAGTTTCTTGATCTGCTAGAGGAGGCAGATCAGCTCCATGTGCTCTCTGCATGTCTGGAGCCAGTCAATCCGTTCCAGCAGGCGCTCGCTATGGGCGCACCTGCGATCATGCTGGTCGATGAGATCGACCTCCATTTGCACCCAACCTGGCAACAGCGGGTTCTTGGCGACCTGATGCGCACGTTCCCGCTCACCCAGTTCATCGTCACCACCCACAGCCCGCAGGTGTTGACCACGGTCAGCCGCGACAACATCCGGATTCTCCAGTACACGGAAACGGGCTTTGAAGCCAGCAAGCCCGATTTCAGCCCACTGGCGCACGAATCTGGCGATGCCCTGGCCAAAGTCATGGGCACCCAACGCGAGCCTGAGTTGCCCCTGCAAGACGACATCCGCCGCTACGAGCAACTGGTGCGGACCGGGCAGGAACCCAGCCCGGACGCGCAAAAACTACGCGACTCGCTGGAAAACGCGGGCTACCAGTTCCACGACAGCGACTTGGCAACCTGGCGTTTTCTCGCGGCGCGCAAATTGGGCAAGGCGGGCTGAAAATGGTTGAACTGCAACACCGCAGCACGCCAACCCCGGCGCTGACCGATTTTGTCGGAGCCCATCCCGCGCTGGCCGCTGCCGACTTCGACAGCCGAGCCTTCCAGCCGGTCAAGTTGGCCGTCAAAGCCGATCTCAACGCGGATCAGGGGGGCCTGTGTGCCTATTGTGAAAAGCCTCTGCAGCCGGCCGAAGGGCAGATCGACCACATCAAGCCCAAGGCGGGCGCAAATGCCAGACCGGAGTTGTGCTTTGCCTACCGCAACTACGCGCACAGCTGCATCAACCCGAAAACCTGCGGGCAGAAGAAGCAAGACGGCCTGCTGCCCATCGAACCCGGCCCCGGCTGCAATGCCGAATGGTCGCTGTCCACCGACGGCACCATCGAGCCGCTGCCCGAACTCACTCGGCGACGCCGGCATGCCGTCATCCAGACGCGCGACATGCTGGGCCTGAACAAGGATTCCGATCTTGTAGATGAACGCAGGCGCTGGCTCGCCAGTGCCATTGGAGTCCTTCAGCAGGCTCCCGCAGACTTCCCCGACTTTCTCCAAAGCGCGCCGTATCGGCACATCCTGGCGACCGCTTTCTGACACCCCGAGACATGATCCCCCTCAAAACCCCCAAAAAACTCATCGAAGTCGCCCTCCCGCTTGACGCCATCAACGTCGCCGCGGCGCGCGAGAAGTCGATCCGCCACGGCCACCCCAGCACGCTGCATCTGTGGTGGGCGCGCCGGCCGCTGGCTGCGGCGCGGGCGGTGATCTTTGCGCAGATGGTCAATGACCCCGGCTACGAGCGCCACCTGGGGCGTGGGGCGAACAAGGAAAAGGCGGCCATCGAGCGTGAGCGCCTGTTCAAGATCATCGAGGACTTGGTGCAGTGGGAGAACACCAACAACGAGGACGTGCTCGCCCGCGCCCGCGAGGAGATCTGGAAGAGCTGGCGCGAGACCTGTGCGCTCAACAAGGGCCACCCGCAGGCGGCCGAACTCTTCAACCCGGACAAGCTGCCCGCCTTCCATGATCCGTTCGCGGGTGGGGGCGCGCTGCCGCTGGAGGCGCAGCGCCTTGGGCTGGAGAGCTACGCCAGTGATCTCAACCCGGTCGCGGTGACGATCAACAAGGCGATGATCGAGATCCCGCCGCGCTTTGCGGGCCGTAAGCCGGTGGGGCCGCGCATCCCCGGCGACAAGCAGGGCAAGCTGGCCGAGGACTGGTCCGGCGCCAAGGGTCTGGCCGAGGACGTGCGCCGCTACGGCGCCTGGATGCGGGCGGAGGCGGAAAAACGCATCGGCCACCTGTACCCGAAGATCGAAGTCACCACCGAGATGGTCGCCGAGCGCCCGGACCTGAAGCCGCTGCTCGGCCAGAAGCTCACCGTGATCGCGTGGCTGTGGGCACGCACGGTGAAGAGCCCCAACCCCGCCTTCAGCCATGCCGAGGTGCCGCTGGCCTCGACCTTCGTGTTGTTTAGCAAGGTGGGGAAAGAAGCGTATGTGGAACCCGTGGTTGCAGGAGATAGCTACCGCTTTACGGTGAAGGTGGGGGGGCTGAGCGATGCAGCTACAGCGGGCACCAAGGCGGCCGGACGAGGTGCGAATTTCCAATGCTTGCTTTCGGGAACGCCGATTAGTGGCGATTACATCAAGGCCGAAGGTCAGGCTGGACGTATGGGAGCACGGCTGATGGCGATCGTTGCCGAGGGCTTGCGTGGCCGGGTTTATCTCACTCCGCCGGAAGAGCAAGAGCGCACTGCTCGGCAGGCACGCCCACCATGGAAGCCGTCTGGAGATGTGCCAGCCCGACTCACAGGCGGAACTTGCGTGCCTTACGGCCTAAAAGAATGGGGCGATCTGTTCACTCCTCGCCAACTGGTGGCGCTGACCACCTTTTCCGATCTGGTGCAGGAGGCCATCGAAAAATGCCGTCAGGACGCGTTGGCCGCAGGATTGGCCGATGACGGCACCGGGCTGGATGCCAGCGGCTGCGGCGCGACGGCGTATGCGCAGGCGGTTTCTATCTACCTTGCATTCGCGATCAGCAAAGTGGCGAACATCGGATCGACGATTGCGTCGTGGATGAACGACCGAGGGGCATTCCGCGAAACGTTTGCGCGACAAGCAATCCCAATGGTCTGGGATTTTGCTGAATCGAATCCGTTTGCTGATGCGGGAGGAAGCCTAGGAACGGCTATCGATAAAGGGGCAATGTCCGTTCGAGATTTTCCACGGACTGGCAAAGGTCTGGCTCTGCAAGCAGATGCTCAGTCGCAGGAAATCAGCAAGAACAAACTGGTCTCAACGGATCCACCTTATTACGACAACATCGGTTACGCAGATCTGTCCGATTTTTTCTACGTGTGGCTGCGCAAGAGCCTGAAGCCGATCTTCCCGGGCCTTTACGCCACGCTGGCGGTTCCGAAAGCGGAAGAGCTGGTGGCTACGCCTTACCGTCATGGCAGCAAGGAGAAGGCTGAAGCCTTCTTCTTGGACGGCATGACTCGTGCCATTCACAACTTGGTAGAGCTTGCTCATCCAGGCTTCCCGGTGACGATCTACTACGCGTTCAAGCAAGCCGAAACAAAGGGCGAAGCAGGAACATCAAGCACCGGATGGGAAACCTTCCTTGAGGCGGTGAGCCGAGCGGGTTTCGCCATTTCGGGGACTTGGCCGATGAGGACCGAGGGCGCCGGTCGCATGATCGGCCAAGGCAACAATGCGCTTGCGTCGAGCATTATCCTCGTCTGCCGCAAACGCGACGCCGATGCCGCCACCGTCAGCCGTCGCGAGTTCATCCGCGAACTCAACGCCGTGCTGCCCGAGGCGTTGATGGACATGACCCGCGGCGGCATCAACAGCCCGGTGGCGCCGGTCGATCTGTCGCAGGCCATCATCGGCCCGGGCATGGCGATCTTCAGTCAGTACGCCGCAGTGCTGGAAGCCGACGGCAAGCCGATGAGCGTGCGCACCGCGCTGCAGCTCATCAACCGCTTCCTCGCCGAAGACGACTTCGACCACGACACCCAGTTCTGCCTGCACTGGTTCGAGACCCAGGGCTGGGCCACCGGCAAGTATGGCGAGGCCGACGTGCTCGCCCGCGCCAAGGGCACCAGCGTGGCCGGCCTGACGGAGGCCGGCGTGGTCGAATCCGGCAAGGGCGACCTGCGCCTGTTGAAATGGGCCGAGATGCCGCGCGACTGGAACCCGGAAACCGACACCCGCGTGCCGGTGTGGGAAGCCCTGCACCAGATGATCCGCGCGCTGAACCAGGACGGCGAAACCGCCGCAGGCAGCCTGCTCGCCCGCATGCCCGCCCGCGCCGAACCCATCCGCGCGCTGGCCTACCGCCTCTACACCCTGTGCGAGCGCAAGGGCTGGGCCGAAGACGCCCGCGCCTACAACGAGCTGATCACCGCCTGGAGCGGGGTTGAGCGCGGGGCGAGCGAGGCGGGGCATGTGGGGTCGCAGGCGAGTCTGGATATTTGAGGAGGCGCAGCCCATGCTCAACACCTTGCACATCAAGAACTTCACCGTTTTCCAGGATGCCCGTTTCGAGTTTTCGCCCGGTCTGAACGTGATCGTGGGTGACAACGGCACGGGCAAGACGCATGTGTTGAAACTCGGCTACCTGTTCAGCCGCGCCTGGTCGGACCTGACGGCCAAACGCGCCCGAGTGACGGCACAGCGCGCCGAGTCCTATCTCGAAGAACGGTTGCTGGGGCTGTTCCGGGTGTCCGATCTGGATGTGCTGGTGCGCCAAGGTACGAAAGGCGGTGCGCATTTGTTGGCTGAGGTCGGCGGGCATATTCCCACCGTACAAGTCCGCTTGGCTGGCGAACCTGAATTCACGTCGGCGGGTTTGCCGGAGCGGATGCCGTGGGAGGTGCAGATCAGCCGCGGCAAGGCGACCCCCGACAGTTTGAAGGCGCAGGTGCTTCCTGCCGTCGTGCCCGACCAGGCCGCTGCCAATGCCTTTTTGCCGCAGCAGGTTTTTGTGCCCAGCAAGGAGATGGTTTCCCTGTTCCAGGGGCTGGTGGGGCTGTTCGACAAGTACCAGGAATTTCCACTGGACGAGACTTATCGTGACCTCGCAGTTGCCATGGCCACGCTGGTGCCGCGGGAGCCGTCCTCACTGTTTCCGGACGCAATGCAGCGCATTCAGAAACTGTTGGGCGGCAACCTGAAGCTGGAGAACGGCGAACTGGTGTTCGAGCGCGAGGACGGTTCGCGCCTGGCATCACAACTGATGGCGGAAGGGCACCGCAAGCTGGCCTTGCTGATCTATCTGCTGCGCTACGGCGTGATCGAGCGCAACACCACCGTGTTCTGGGACGAACCCGAGGCCAACCTGAATCCTGCCGCACTCAGGCTGCTGGCTGAAGCGCTGTTCGCGCTGGCCGGCTTGGGGGTACAGGTGATTGTCGCGACGCACAGCCTATTCCTGCTGCGTGAGGTTGAGGTGCTGTCACGAGGAGAACCGACTGATCGGCCTGCAACGCCGGTTCGTTACTTTGCGCTGGGTCTTGAGAAGAAGGGCGTTTCGATCTCTGCCGGGGACAGCATCGATGCTTGTGACCCGCTGGTGCTGCTCGATGAAGACCTCGCGCAGTCGGACCGATTCATGGAGACGCTGGAATGAGCGTGTCGCTGGACATCGACGGGCAGCGTTTTCATTTTCCTGACGACTGGCAGGTGTTGAAGTACGACGATTCGGCCTTTCATCGCAATCAGTTCCAGTCCTTTGCCGGTGGGGCAAAGGCGGTGGATGCGGTGGCGCTGTCGCCGACCGGGGAATGCTGGCTGATCGAGGTGAAGGATTACCGGCGAAATCGACGCAGCAAGCCGGGAAGCGTGTTCGCCGAGACGGCTGGCAAGGTGCGTGCAACGCTGGCCGGCATGGCAACCGCCCGGGTGCGGGCCAACGACTCGCAAGAGCGCGTTTTCTGCGACCGGGCGCTTCATGGCGACAGTTTGCGGGTTGCCTTGCATCTGAACCAGCCGGCGCATGCTTCACGCCTGTTCCCGCAGGTTGTTGATCCGCGCACCGCCCTCACGCAGTTCCGGCGCGAACTACGGGCCGTCGATCCACATGCGATCTGTTGCGGGAAAGGCGTTGCCAGGCCGGCGCTGCCGTGGCATGTGGCGTGATTTTTGATGACATAAAGATTGTGCCGACAGTGTCGGCACAATTGCTCCGGCCTTGTTTTTTCAGAACCAGGGGGAGATGGAGATAAAAATGAACCTGAAACCTTGGCGTGAAATCGCCGTTCCGCACGAGGACGTGCTCAAGGGCACTTTTCAGCAGGCCGAGTTCGCGGCCGACCTGTCGCGCGTGCATCTGGGCACGGCCACGGCCGAGTATCAGGACCCGTCGCTGTTCTTCCAGCGCACCTTCATCACCGAAGGCATGCGCCTGCTGCTCGACTCGGTGGTCCATCGCCTGACCGGGCGAGGAGGCGACCC
The DNA here is from genome assembly GCF_017894365.1 of Aromatoleum bremense. Lineage (NCBI taxonomy): Bacteria > Pseudomonadati > Pseudomonadota > Betaproteobacteria > Rhodocyclales > Rhodocyclaceae > Aromatoleum > Aromatoleum bremense. The sequence continues at coordinate 1,685,234 of NZ_CP059467.1, read as the reverse complement.
GGTGATCCAGTTGCAGACCGCCTTCGGCGGCGGCAAGACGCACACGATGCTGGCGGTGTATCACCTTGCCAAAGGCGAAGTGTCGGCCTCGGACATGCCCGGCATTCCGGCGATCCTGAACGCGGCCGGCGTGGTGGAGATGCCGCGGGCGCGCATCGCGGTGCTCGACGGCATCCGCCTGTCGCCCAACCAGCCGATGAAGCGCGATGGGCTGGCGGTGAACACGCTCTGGGGCGAACTGGCTTGGCAACTCGGTGGCGCCGAGGGCTACACCATGGTGCGCGAGGCGGACGAGTCCGGCACCTCGCCGGGCAAGGGCGTGCTGGCGGACCTGCTTGGCCGCTACGCGCCGTGCGTGATCCTGATTGACGAGTTGGTCGCCTACATCCGCCAGTTCGAGGAAGGCAAGACGCTGTCGGGCGGTTCCTTCGACTCGAACCTGAGCTTCTTGCAGGCGCTGACCGAGGCGCTCAAGGCAGTGCCAACGGCGGTGTTGCTGGCCTCGCTGCCCGAGTCGGACAAGGAAGCCGGCAGCCAGCGCGGCGTGAAGGCGCTGGCTGCCCTGTCGCATTACTTCGGGCGGGTCCAGGCGCTGTGGAAGCCGGTGTCGTCCGAAGAAGCCTTCGAGATCGTGCGCCGTCGGCTTTTCTCGAGCATCGGTGACAAGCTGGGCGCCGAGGCGGTATGCCGGGCCTTTGCCGACTACTACATCGCCAACGCGGCCGACCTGCCGCACGAGACCCAGGAGGCGCGCTACTTCGAGCGCCTGATGCACGCCTACCCGATCCACCCCGAGGTGTTCGTGCGCCTGTACGAGGACTGGTCCTCGCTCGACAACTTCCAGCGCACCCGCGGCGTGCTGAAGCTGATGGCGAAGATCATCCACCGGCTTTGGAAGGACAACAATTCCGACCTGCTGATCATGCCGGGCAGCCTGCCGCTGTACGACGTCGACACCCGCAACGAATCAATCTACTACCTGCCGCAGGGCTGGGACCCGGTGCTGGAAAGCGACGTCGACGGCGAGCGCGCGGAGACGACCGAGCTGGAGAGCGTGGATACCCGCCTGGGCAGCGTGCAGGCGTGCCGACGGACGGCGCGGACGATCTTCTTGGGTAGTGCGCCAACGACCTCCAGCCAGATGGTGCGCGGCATCGAGCTCGAGCGGGTATTGCTGGGATGTGTGCAGCCCGGGCAGCAGATCGGCGTGTTCAAGGACGCGCTGCGCCGCCTGAACGACCGCTTGCACTATCTCAACTCGGGCAACAACCGTTTCTGGTTCGACACGCGGCCCAACCTTCGCCGCGAGATGGAAGACCGCAAGCGGCGCTTCCAGGACAAGGACGATGTGATCCCTGCGGTGCGCGACCGCGTGCAGCGCACCCTGGCGCCGGGGGTGTTCAGCGGGGTGCATGTGTTCACGGCCAGCGCCGACATTCCCGACGACTGGGCGCTGCGCCTGATCGTGCTGCCGCCGACGGCCGGCTACAGCCGCAGCGGCGATCAATCGGCGATCCGCTACGCAACGGAGATCCTCAAGCACCGCGGTGAGCAGCCGCGTTTCAAGCAGAACCGCCTGATCTTCCTGGCCCCGGATGCGGACAGTGTGAGCCGCCTGAAGGATCAGGTGCGCTCGGTGCTGGCTTGGCAGTCGATCGTCGCCGACATCAAGGACCTCAAGCTAAACCTCGACCAGTACCAAGCCCGGCAGGCAAGCCGCAGCCTGGACGACGCTAACGATGCACTGCGCGGCATGGTGAAGGAGAGCTACCGCTGGATGCTGGCGCCGGCCCAGTTCGCCGAGCGCGGCAAGGGGCTCTCGGAGCTGCAGTGGGAGGCCTTCCAGGTCAACGCCGGGGCGCAGAGCCTGACGCAGGAGCTCGAGCGCGTGCTGCGCGAGAACGAGCTGCTGATCACCGAGTGGGCGCCGATCCACCTTCACAACGTGCTCAAGGCCTGGTTCTGGAAGGACGGTAACGCCGAGGCCAGCGCGCTGACCGTCTGGCAGCAGACCTGCCAGCAGCTGTACCTGCCGCGCCTGAAGGACGACGCCGTGTTCCAGGCCGCCATGGGCGCCGGCGCGGAGAGCCGGGACTTCTTCGGCTTCGCGCAGGGCAAGGAGGATGCGCGCTACTTGGGTTTCAGTTACGGTAAGCGTGCTTCCCTGTTCATGGACGCTTCACTGCTGCTGATCGAACCGGTCACGGCTGCGGCCTACCTCCAGGCTGAACGCGCTGCAGAAGAAGCTGCCCGGCCACAGCCCACCAGCGTAGAAACGCAAGGGGCCATGGGCAGCGCGAGCACCCGCGGCGGTGGCACGCCGGCCCCTCACGCCGGCGACTCGGCCAACGGCGGCTACCCGACCGGGACGCCAAGCCCAGCCCCCGCGGTGAAGAAGCACTTCTACGGCAGCATCGACCTCGACGCCTTCCAGGCAAAGAAGCAGTTCGCCGACCTGGTGGACGAGGTGGTCCAGCAGTTCACCGTGCGCCAGGGTGTGCGGGTGAAGATCGCCATCGAGATTCAGGCGGATTCAGACGCAGGCTTCGACGATGGGCTGCAGCGGGCAGTCAAGGAGAACTGCAACGTGCTGCGTTTCAAGAATGCGGAGTTCGAGGCGGGCGACTGAGGAGGGGGGCGGCTGCGGGTGTTTTTCGGGCTCCTTCCGGGTGGAACGGAGCGGGATGAGCCATCAACCCGGATGCTTCCGAGGCAACGAAATGATTTTCGCGGCATCTTCTTCCGCTATCTCGGGCAACCTATCGGCTGCCTCTTTCGCTTTGCGGATCACTCGGTCCCTCCAGCCGGGGCTTCTGGACAAGCGCATCGAGTCCAGATCGGCGCTCTCGAAGTAGTGAAGGAACCTGCGCGGATGCATACGTAGCGCATCCCGCAGTGTCACCCCGAGGCCAAGCTCACGGTCAAGGTCAAATGCCAATGACTCGACCAGAGCTCCGGGTGCGTCCCGTCGGCAATGGAACGCTTCGGGGCCTTCAGTGCCCGGCTCTGCTCCGTCTACAGACAGCCAGAATAAATTCCACGCCGGCAGGGAGTCGGACAAGCCGGCGATATTTCGCGCGGTTTCGATATGGAAATAGCCCCTGATGGGGAGGCGCGAGTACCGGACACCAGTCCCATGGGTGTCTATCGGGTCGCTCTCGTCTTCCGCCACCTCGTCCTCTTCGTCGTCCGCCTGATCACCAAGGTACTGTGCAAACGTGAGCTGTCTGCCGACGGCTTCGAGAAGTCCTCCGAGGAGTGTCCTGTCGAAGCCACCGTACCCCGATTTCAGCATCCGCCCTAAATGCCCGAATGCAGTGGGCGTCATCTGGAGTGCGGAGAGCATCAACTCTGCCCATGCTTTTGAAAGGACGCTTGGGTCATCCGCAGCACGATCAAGAAGCAATACAGCCAGGTTGTTTCGGCCTTCTGGACTGCCATGCTCAGCCGCCCTGGAAAACCAGAACTCCGCTACGGACGCATTCTTGAACTTGCCTCCGTCCTTGATGTTGTTCCAGAAAAAGGAGTGGTGCCATCCAATGGAGTTCTCTGCCCAAGGGTCGCCTTCGAATGCTCGCTCCCAAACAAGCATCCGCACCAAGCTTACGACCGGGTAATACCGCTCAGAAACCGGCTCTAGACGTCCTTGTGCGCATTCGGCCAAATAGCTACAAAAATATGTGCCCGTGTCTCCGTCCATTTTGACAAGCACGGGTGCTCGGGGTGCAGTTAGCCCTTTGTCCGGCGCCGTGAGCATAAGATACACATTAAGTCCAGGGCAGTACCCCTCTAGTGTTCGGACGCCACTCCCACTACCAAACTTCCGTGACGTCAACAAGTGCCACTCAGAGAAAGCATCTGAACCGACATGGTGCTGGACGTAAGCTGGTGGAGCGAAGACGGCATGGCCGTTGTCGGTGCAAGGGTGCTTGGGCCAGGGTGGACCGAGTTCATCGAAAAAGACCCGGCCTCCATTCTCCAACTGGACGAAGTACACTAACTGACCACATACCGGGCATTCCGCGTTCGGACCACGGTTGTCAACAGATTGCCAACGACCGTCGCTGACAGCTCTTGTCTTCACTGGCGCCGTGACCGCAGGCTTCCTCGCTGGAACTGCGTAACCTGCATTGTAAGCGCCTCCTGCGAACGAGCCGCCCGTATCCCCACCCCAGCCACAGTTGCAGCCGGGAGGGTGGTTCCATGCGTTGCATCCCATCACGCCCCCTCGTCTGTCCTTCGGACTCATGGCATCGTCTTCTGTCGCATCTCATTGGGATTATGGCTCAGTGCGATGACTACGAGTGCGGCCTGCGTGCAATGAATCAGCGTTCCTGAGCCAACCGGGCGGGCGCTCGGCGCTCCGGCGGCTTCGTTCGGGCCTACGACAACCCTCCCTCCGAGGCTGGGGCGCCTAGCAAGGCGATGCATTCCAAGGACATCAGCAGCTCTCCCTCAATCGGCTGCGACAGATGCGGCTACAAGCACGGGTATGCGTGGCCAACTCTGAACAGAAGTAGAGCGCTGGTCAGCAATCAAGCAAAGTACTGGCTCTGGTGCGGCGTCAGAAGCTGCTGTGTTTTCACCGCCGATCCTCTCCTCGTTCTTCCCAGAAGCTGACTCTGCGGCTTTATCCGCGCTCACTCGGCCTCCGGCTCCTTCCTGTCGATGCTTTCGACGAGCCAGCGATCCAGATCCGAGCGGCGAAAGCGCCAAGTGCCTCCAAGTTTGAACTTTAACGCCGGGATTTCTCCTTTCTGGGGTGGCCAATAAATCCGGTCAAGCCTGAGTTCCCATTCCCCGCGGCGCGAGTTGAGCGCGCGCCACAGCATCTGTCCATCCGCTTCAAACGGGAAGGGCACGATGGGACACAGTAACCGCCGCACATCCGCATGGTCTGCGCTCGCCGTGGTGTTGGCCGTAACGTTCTCGGCGCTGCGGCCTGCCGTGGCCGCCGATGGCCTCGCCTCGGAGCGCGAGCAGCTCGCCGCGCTCGCCCGCCAACTCAACCTGATCGACCGCCTCGCCGAGCACGCCGGCAATACCGCTCCGCAGGAACGCGCCCGCTACCACTTCGACTACGCCCGGTTGCACGCAGACCTGCAGCGCGTTCGCGCCGGCCTGCAGGACTACCTCGTGCCCCAGCGCGCCCAGCCGCGCGATCCCGTCCCGTTGGCCGGCGATTACGTCCACAGAGACCGCGCCGACGACGAGGAGCCATCGCCGTGACCCCCTCTGTCGATCAAGTCGCCGCCTTCCAGGCCACCGGCGGCTTTGCGCCTTCGGCCGTCTCTGCCGTGGTGCTCGCTTTCGTGTTCGCCGTATTGCTGCTGTGGGGCGTGTGGGCGATGCGTACCGCCTACGTCGGCTGGGCGGAACACCGCCTGACTGAACGCCAGTTCCTCGGCGTCATCGTGCGTTTCGTCGCGATGTACTTGGTGCTGAGCTTCTTCCTCCTGTCCTGACCACCATGAAAGGGTGTACCGCCATGAACGCTTCGACTACCCATCGCGCGGCTGCTCGCACCACCGCGCGCCCATCCGTACGCCTCGGCGCCGTGCTCGCACCACTGGGCATCGTGGCCACGCCGTCGGCCTCCTGGGCGGCCCTGCCCACCATGGAGGACCCTTCGCGGGGGGCCGGCACCGGCATCATGCAGACGATCCAGAACTACGGCTACGACATCGTGCTACTGGTCGCGCTGCTCGTGGTCGCCTCGATGTTCGTCGGTGTGTCCTATCACGCCTACACACGCTACTCGGAGATCCATACCGGTCGCGCCACCTGGGGCCAGTTTGGCCTGTCGGTCGCCGTGGGCGCGCTCTTGCTGGTGGTTGGCATCTGGCTGCTCACCAAGGCCACCGGCGTGCTGTGAGGGCACCAAGCGATGGCCCTCCCTTCGGAGACTCCGCGCGACACGCTGGTGACCTTCCTGCCGCACCGGCTGAATCGCCAGCCGGTGGTCGTGCGCGGGCTGACCGCCGACGAGTTGTGGATCTGCGCCGGCCTGTCCGGTGCAGCCGGGTTTGTGCTCGGCCTGCCGCTGGCCTGGCTCACGCACAGCATCGCCATGGTGCCCACGCTGATCGTCGCCGGCATTGCGCTGGGCGTCTTTGTCGGCGGCGGCTTCCTGCGCGCGCAAAAGCGCGGCCGGCCCGATACCTGGCTGTACCGGCAGCTCGAGTGGCGGCTGGCCCTGCGGTACCCGGCGCTGGCGGCGCTCCTGGGCGGGCAGGGTCTCATCACCCGCTCGGGCTACTGGACGACCGGGCGCAGTGCTGATCGAGGGGCGCCATGAGCCGGTTCAGGAGCGAGGTCGCGCACCTGCAGGCCCACGTGAAGACGCTGCGCCTCGGGGCCGGCGCGCTGTTCGTGGTGGCGCTGCTCCTCGGCTTCGGTTGGTGGAGTGCGCCGAAGGATCTCACCATCCATGTGCCGCCGGATCTGCGCTCGGGCAGCACGCGAAAGTGGTGGGACGTGCCGCCCGAGAGTGTGTATGCCTTCACGTTCTACATCTGGCAGCAGGTGCAGCGTTGGCCCACGAACGGCGAGGAGGACTATGCACGCAACCTGCGTGCGCTGTCGTCCTACCTGACGCCGGGCTGTCGGACCTTTCTGCAACAGGACTACGAGTACCGGCGTACCAGTGGTGAGCTGCGTCAGCGCGTCCGCGGCATCTACGAGATTCCCGGGCGCGGCTACGGCGAAGACCCGGCCGTGCGCGTCAAGGTGGTTTCCTCCCGGGACTGGATTGTCACGCTCGACGTGAGCGCAGACGAATACTACGGACCCGAGCAGATCAAGCGCGCCTTGGTGCGCTACCCCATCAAGGTCGTCCGGCTGGACATTGACCCCGAGCACAACCCTTTCGGCCTGGCGCTGGACTGCTACGCCAGCGCACCACAGCGCATCGAGGCGCCGCCGACGCCGGCCCAGGCGGGCACACCCGCCAAGGCTTCCGGCCGCCTGCAGGGAGACGCCCCATGAAGTCCGCTGCCTTGTCGGCCTTGGCCGGCATCCTGCTGATCCTCGGGTTCGTACCGGTCGGCCATGCCGTGGAAATCCTGCGCTGGGAGCGGCTGCCGCTGCCGGTGCCGCTGGTGGTTGGTGAGGAGCGCGTGGTCTTCATCGACCGCAACGTGCGCGTCGGCGTACCGGCCAGCGTCGGCGACCACCTGCGCGTGCAGAGTGCGGGCGGCGCAATCTACCTGCGGGCGAGCGAGCCGATTCCGCCCACGCGGCTGCAACTGCAGGATGTTGAATCCGGTGCGATGATCCTGATCGACATCGCCGCCGAGCCGGCAAAGGAAGGCCAGGCGCCGCTCGAGCCGGTGCGCATCGTGGAAGCAGAGGCCCCAGCAAAGCGCTACGGTGGCGGTGCGGCACGCGGCGCAGACGAGCCGCCCGATGCGTCCGCGGACAAGACCGCTCCCTTGCGCGAAACGCCGGTCCCAGTTGTGCTGACACGCCATGCCGCGCAGAACCTGTATGCGCCGCTGCGCACCGTCGAGCCAGTCGCCGGCATCGGCCGCGTGAACCTGCGCCGCGACCTCGTGCTCGACACCTTGCTGCCGGCCCTGCCGGTGCGCGCGCGGGCGCTGGCCGCGTGGCGCCTGGAAGACCAGTGGGTGACTGCCGTTCGACTCATCAACACCTCGGCGCGCTGGCTCGACCTCGACCCGCGCGCCCTGCAGGGGAACTTCGTGGCGGCGACCTTCCAGCATCCGAACCTGGGGCCGACCGGCACCCCGTCCGACACCACGGTGCTCTACCTGGTCACGCGCGGCCACGGCCTGGCCGAGTCGCTGCTGCCGGCGCTGAGCCCGATCGACGCCACCGTGAACCTGCCGCCGGCCGCCGCGGCCGGCTCGACCGGAGGAGCGCGCGATGAAGAGTAATCCGCTGCTCAAGTGGCTGCTGATCCCGATGGCGCTGCTGCTGGTGTTCGTCGGCATCAAACTGTTCTCCGGCGCCCCCGGTGGCCAGCCCACCCCCAAGGGCGCGGCCAGTACGCTCACGCCCGAGGAGATGAAAGCCTTGGGCATCGCAGGCGACACGCCGCGCGATACCGTCGCCACGCTGGTGGCCCAGGTGAAGCAGTTGCGCACCGAGCTGCAGAGCGCGCTCGGCGACAACAAGCAGCACAAGGCCGAGAACGAGCGCCTGCGTGCCCGGGAAAGCGCGATCGACCACCGCATCCAGAGCGCGCTGGAAGGCGAACGCAACCGCCTGGAGCAGGAGCGCAGCCAGGTGGCCAGCGACAGGCAGCAGACCCAGGGGCTGCTGCAGGATCTGCAGCGGCAACTGGACGGCCTTTCCGGCAAGGGTGGCCCGTCCGACCTGCCCGTCGGGCTGGGGCTGGAAGAGGGTGACGGCAAGCGCTTCAACCGCGGCACCAGTGGCACGCAGTGGGTCGAGCCCGACGATGCCAAGGTCGACGCCAGGAACGGCAGCAAGGAACCGAGCTTTCCCCTGAGCTTCGGGCCGGCCCAGAGAAGCCTGTCGGCCGCAGCGGAGTCCGTCGCCGACGTCGGCAGCCGCGCCGTGGGCGCATCCACGAAGGCCGTCTACACCGTGCCGTCGAACTCGACGCTCATGGGGTCGGTTGCCATGACGGCGCTGATCGGGCGCGTGCCGATCGATGGAACCGTCAACGACCCGTACCCGTTCAAGGTGCTGATCGGCCCGGACAACCTCACGGCCAACGGCATCGACATCCCCGACGTGGCCGGCGCCGTGGTCAGCGGCACGGCCTCGGGCGACTGGACGCTCTCGTGCGTGCGCGGGCAAATCCGCTCGGTCACGTTCGTGTTCCAGGACGGCACCATCCGTACGGTGCCGGAGGACAGTGGCAAGGGCGGCAGCAGCGGCGGCAACTCGGGTCACAACGGCGCCAGCATCCAGGGCGGTCTGGGCTGGATCAGCGACCCCTACGGCATTCCCTGCGTCAGCGGCGAGCGGCGCAGCAACGCCCAGCAGTACCTGGGCAGCCAGGCGCTCATCACCGCGGCCGGCGCGGGCGCCGCTTCGCTCATCAAGTCCGACAACGGCAGCGTGGCCGTGGTCGCCAACAGCAACGGCTCGCTGGGCACCGTCGGCATCAGCGGCAACGAAGCGATGGGCCGCATCCTCGCGGGCGGCGTGCGCGACATGGCCGATTGGGTCAACAAGCTCTACGGCCAGGCCTTCGCGGCGGTCTACGTGCAGCCCGGCGCCAGGGTGGCCGTGCATCTGGAGCAGCCGCTCGACATCGACTACGACGCCAAGGGGCGTCGGGTCCACCACCGCACCGGAGAAGCTCATGCCTCGGATCTGGATTGACGCGGCCGCCGTGCTGCTGGCGGCCACCCTGCTCGGCGGCTGCGCCACCAGCAAGGAGAAGCTGCTGCCGCACGGCGACAGCACCATGCTCGACATCTGGCATCAGGAGACCGGCGGCAGCGCGGGCCGGGGCCAGGCTGTGCTGCAACTGCTCGACGCGCGCCAGGGCCTGCGCCGGCCGCTGGCCGATGCCGATGTGCAGGCGGCGCCCGGCGTGCAGGCGCGCTACACCCGCACCGCGCAGAACGAGATTTACCGCCAGTTCCACCGCCTGCCGAACCCCGACCTGGTGATGTACGTGTTCCCGCACCTGGCGGGCACCGACCCGGTGCCGGTGCCCGGCTACAGCACGGTGTTCCCGCTCTACCAGCGCGTGCAGTACGCGATGCCGGGTGAGCGCGTGGAGGACTACTGATGGCCTGGTCGCTGCCGTGGTCACGCAAGTCCGACGCATCGCCTGCTGACGCCGCGGATGCGACCGATGATGCCTGGGCACGACACGTAACGGCCTTGGCGGCACAGGGTGTCGCCGAGCCGGGCAGCGCGCTCGGCCGGGGCCGGCGCAGGCCGGCCACCCAGGCCGACCACGATGCGCTCTATGGCGTCGCGCCGTCGTTCGCGGACTTGCTGCCCTGGGTCGAGTACCTGCCCGGCAGCAAGTGCATGTTGCTGGAAGACGGCCAGTCGGTGGCGGCCTTCTTCGAGCTGGCTCCGGTCGGCACCGAGGGCCGCGAGATGGCCTGGCTGTGGCAGGCGCGCGATGCGCTGGAGAACGCCCTGCAGGACTCCTTCGACGAGTTGGACGACAACCCCTGGGTGGTGCAGCTCTATGCCCAGGACGAGGCCAACTGGGACAACTATCTGTGCTCGCTGGCGAACTATCTGCAGCCGCGTGCGCAAGGCAGCGCATTCAGTGACTTCTACCTGCGCTTCTTCGCCCATCACCTGCGGGCCATCGCCAAGCCGGGTGGCCTGTTCGAGGACACTGCCGTGACGCGCCTGCCGTGGCGCGGCCAGGTCCGGCGCGTGCGCATGGTGGTCTACCGCCGCACGTCCGCCGCCCCGGCCTCGCGGCGCGGCCAGTCGCCCGAGCAGGCGCTGACCACGATCTGCGACCGCCTCGTCGGCGGGCTGGCGAATGCCGGCGTGAAGGCCCGGCGTCTCGGCGCGGCGGACATCCACGCCTGGCTGCTGCGCTGGTTCAACCCGAACCCGACCTTGCTCGGCGCCACTGCCGAAGACCGGGAACGCTTCTACGCGCTGACCCGCTACCCGGAAGAGCGGGAGGAGGGCGAGATCGAACTCGCCAGCGGCACCGACTTCGCGCAGCGCCTGTTCTTCGGCCAGCCACGCTCGGACGTGCCGAACGGCCTGTGGTTCTTCGACGGCATGCCGCATCGGGTGATCGTGATGGATCGCCTGCGCACGCCACCCGTGACGGGCCATCTGACGGGCGAGACGCGCAAGGGCGGCGACGCCATGAACGCGCTGTTCGACCAGATGCCCGAGGACACGGTGATGTGCCTGACGCTGGTCGCCACGCCCCAGGACGTGCTGGAGGCACACCTCAACCACCTCGCCAGGAAGGCCGTCGGCGAGACCCTGGCCTCGGAGCAGACCCGGCAGGACGTGCAGCAGGCGCGCGGCCTGATCGGCAGTGCGCACAAGCTCTACCGCGGCGCGCTGGCGTTCTACCTGCGCGGCCGTGACCTGGCCCAGCTCGATGCGCGCGGCCTGCAGCTCGTCAACGTGATGCTCAACGCCGGCCTGCAGCCGGTGCGCGAAGAGGACGAGGTGGCGCCGCTGAACAGCTATCTGCGCTGGCTGCCGTGCGTGTTCGATCCGGCGGCCGACAAGCGCCAGTGGTACACCCAGCTCATGTTCGCGCAACATGCGGCGAACCTGGCGCCGGTCTGGGGCCGCAGCCAGGGCACGGGGCATCCGGGCATCACGTTCTTCAACCGCGGCGGCGGGCCGATCACCTTCGATCCGTTGAACCGCCTCGACCGGCAGATGAACGCGCATCTGTTCCTGTTCGGCCCCACGGGTTCGGGCAAGAGCGCGACGCTCAACAACATCCTGAATCAGGTGACGGCGATCTATCGGCCGCGCCTGTTCATCGTCGAGGCGGGCAACAGCTTCGGCCTGTTCGGCGACTTCGCCGCACGGCTGGGTCTCACCGTGCATCGGGTGAAGCTCGCGCCCGGCGCGGGCGTCAGTCTGGCTCCGTTCGCCGACGCCTGGCGCCTGGTCGATACGCCTAGCCAGGTACAGACGCTGGACGCCGATGCGCTCGACGACGACCGGACCGATGCCGGCAGGGCCATGGAAGGCGATGAGCAGCGCGACGTGCTCGGCGAGTTGGAGATCACAGCACGACTGATGATCACCGGCGGCGAGGACAAGGAAGAAGCGCGCATGACACGCGCCGACCGCAGCCTGATCCGCCAGTGCATTCTCGATGCGGCACAGTGCTGCGCAGCGGAGAGGCGCACGGTGCTGACCCGCGATGTGCGCGACGCACTGCGCGAGCGCGCACGCGATGCCACGCTGCCGGAGATGCGGCGCGCACGGCTGCTGGAGATGGCTGACGCCATGGAGATGTTCTGTCAGGGCGTGGACGGCGAGATGTTCGACCGCGCCGGCACGCCGTGGCCCGAGGCGGACATCACCATCGTGGACCTGGCCACCTTCGCGCGCGAGGGCTACAACGCCCAACTCTCGATTGCCTATATCTCGCTCATCAACACGGTCAACAACATCGCCGAGCGCGACCAGTTCCTGGGTCGACCGATCATCAACGTGACGGACGAAGGTCACATCATCACGAAGAACCCGCTGCTCGCGCCCTACGTGGTCAAGATCACCAAGATGTGGCGCAAGCTCGGCGCCTGGTTCTGGCTCGCCACGCAGAACCTGGACGACCTGCCGAAGGCGGCCGAGCCCATGCTCAACATGATCGAGTGGTGGATCTGCCTGTCGATGCCGCCCGATGAAGTCGAGAAGATCGCGCGCTTCCGCGAACTCAACGCTTCGCAGAAGGCGCTGATGCTCTCGGCACGCAAGGAGGCCGGCAAGTTCAGCGAGGGCGTCATCCTGTCCAAGTCGATGGAAGTGTTGTTCCGCGCGGTGCCGCCCAGCCTCTACCTGGCGATGGCAATGACCGAGCCCGAAGAGAAGGCCGAACGCTTCCAGTTGATGCAGCAGCACGGCATCAGCGAGCTGGATGCCGCCTTCCGCGTGGCCGAGAAGATCGACCGTGCGCGGGGCATCGAACCCCTGGCGCTGGACACGCTGGCCTGACGGGAGCGACACGATGCGCATGCCTTCCTTCGCCCGCCGTCATCCCCGGATCGGTCTGCTGATCGTGGCGACGATTGCGGTGGCCTCGTGGATGCTGCTGCGCGCGCCGCATCCGGCAACCGAGTCCATGTCCCTGGTCGCCGCCGGGTCCGAAGCGCCGAAACCGGCCGGCCCGCCCTGGCTGTATGGCCGTGCCGATGCGCGCTTCACGGTGGTCGGGTACGCCGACCTGGAGTGTCCGTACTGCCGGGCCTACTTCCCCGCGCTCAAGCGCTGGATCGACGCCCATCCCGAGGTGAACTGGCAGTGGCACCACCTGCCGCTGTCCATGCACGAGCCGGCCGCGACTGCCGGGGCGCGCCTGGCCGAGTGCGCGGGTGAGACCGGCGGACATGCCACGTTCTGGCAAGCCGTGGCGTGGCTCTACGCGCACACCCGTGGCGACGGCCAGGGCCTGCCGGAGGGCCTGCGCTATCCCGACCTCACGCCAGCCATGCAGGGTTGTCTCGACAGCGATCGCCCCGATGCGGTCATCCGTGCCCAGGCGGCGGAAGCAGCACAGCAGGGCATCGCGGCCACGCCGGCTCTGCAACTGCGCGACCGCGAGTCCGGCAAGACCCTCCTTCTGCACGGCCCCGTCGAAGGCGATGCCTTGCTGTCGGCCATCGACCTGCTTGCCGCCAGCAGCACGACCGCAGCCGAACCCGCCCATTCCCCAGACATGCCCGCCGGCGTCGCCGGTGACCACGGGTCGAGCGCAAGCCCCGGCATTCATGCCGGGGTCAGCGAGACAAGCGCTGCCTCGGAGCCGAAGGCTCCGTCTGAATCGTGGCGAGGAAGCTCCGGCCTTCAGGCCGGAGTGACTCACATGCCCAGGTAGCCATCGATCTTCAAGGCTGCGGCGCGGCTCGTCCGCGTTGATCGAAACCCGTTCGCATCGCATCCCTTGACGCGAACAGCCACCGCATCCGCGGTGGTGGATGCCCGCTCGTCACCCGTTCCATCCCCATCGTCCCCAGGAGGGTTTGCCCTCCAGGGGCAGGCGCCCTCCGATCTCTTCCATTGGAGGTTCGCCATGTCTCTTGTCATCGCCGACTCTCGCCCGGAGTCGCTCACCCTGATCGCCGCCCAGCACGAAGACTGGATCATCCGGCAGGCCATCACCCTGCTGGAGAACCGCGTGTTCAAGGCCGGTCCGGCGCTGGGCAGTCCCGCCGCCGTGCGCGACTACCTGCGCCTGAAACTGGTCGCGGAACCGAACGAAATCTTCGCCGTCGTGTTTCTCGACAACCAGCACCAGGTGCTCGCCTTTGAGCCGCTGTTCAAGGGCACGGTCGACCAGACTTCGGTGTATCCGAGGGTGGTGGTCCAGCGTGCGCTGGCGCTCAACGCTTCGGCGCTGATCCTGGCGCATCAGCACCCCTCGGGGAACACCGAGCCCTCGGCCGCTGATCGTGCGATCACCGAGCGGCTGAAGAGCGCCCTGGCCACCGTCGATGTCCGGGTGCTGGACCACTTCATCGTCGGCAAGGGCAGCCCATTCTCCTTCGCCGAAGCCGGTCTGCTGTAGCAGCGCCAGTTCACTTCGTAGCCTCGGCATGCGCCGTTCATCCCCATGGGAGCCTTCGGGCTCCCCTTCTTTCGACAGCGCTCCCCCAAAACCGGGACATCCCGGCTTCGGATTCTCTGTCGCTCCGCGGACGCCCTTGAATTCGACTACGACCCGCATCGACACCACGGAGGCGCAATATGCCGGCTCCACCCCTTCGCTTACTTCCATCCCTCGCCTCGTGGCGACCCATGACTGCCGCGGCGATTACGTGGCTGTGCATGGCTTTGTTCTGCCCGCTCGCCGTGGCCGATGTGCTTGTCGTCACCGACAGCCATCATCCCGTGCAGCCGACCGCCGAGGCGCGCGTCATCGAACTCGATTTGCCGGCTCGCCTCGAGGCCGAGCTGGCTGCGGGGCTGCCCTCCGATCCTGTGAGGGCCGCGGCCGTCATACAGCAGCGCCTCCGCGAAGGAGGCGAGGAACTCCAACACCGAATCGGACGCGCCTACCAAGGCGTCGCCGAGTCCTGGGGACTGGGCGTCGTCAAGATTCCCGCGATCGTGGTCGACCGTCGCTATGTGGTCTACGGCGACCCGGAGGTCAGCCGGGCCGTAGCGTCCATCGAAGTCCATCGGAGGGCTCGACCATGAACCAACTGCACTCGGTGCCATTGCGTATTCCGACCCATCGTGACCGCCCATTCCGAGAAGGGTGTGACCGGTGATTCCGAGGTCGTGACCGGCGATTCCGATTTGATCGTGACCGATTTGGGCCGCCGTCGGAATCACCGGTCACGTTGTCGGAATCGTCGGTCACGATCAAATCGGAACGGCCTGTGCGGCCAGCGTGGCAACCACCTTTGTCACGGCTACCCTTGCGCGCTTTGCACGGAGCGAGGGGATGCCGGCGGAGCGGATTGCCATGCACAACATCAAGGAGCTGTTACGGCTCAAGTACGACTGCGCGCTCTCGCATGAGCGCATCGCGCGCGCGCTGTCGATTTCCAAGGGCGTCGTCGCCAAGTACGTGAAGGCGGCTGAGGCCAGCGGCGTGAGCTGGGCCGAACTGGCGGCGGCCGACGAGGCGCGCCTGCGCGCACTGCTGGGCGGGACGCCGCGTCCGCGCGGGACGGCGGTGGGCTACCGGATGCCCGATCTCGCCGGCGTCCATCAAGGCCTCAAGCGCAAGAACGTCACGCTCGCACTGCTGTGGGAGGAGTACGTCCAGGCGACGGCCGGGCCGACCTACCAGTATTCGCGCTTCTGCGACCTCTATCGGGACTTCGCCAAGGGGCTCAAACGCTCGATGCGCCAGGTGCATCGCGCCGGCGAGAAGCTCTTCATCGACTACGCGGGCGACACGGTGCCGATCGTCGACGCCGAGACCGGCGAGATTTCTCGGGCGCAGATCTTCGTGGCCGTGCTCGGGGCCTCGAACTACACTTTCGCCTGCGCCACGGCCACGCAGTCACAAGCCGACTGGCTGGGGGCGCTGGGGCGGGCGCTGCGTTTCATCGGCGGCGTGCCCGAGCTGATCGTCCCCGACAACACCCGCTCCATGGTCGGCGAACCGGACCGATACGCGCCGCAA
This sequence comes from Aromatoleum bremense, assembly GCF_017894365.1. Taxonomy (NCBI): domain Bacteria; kingdom Pseudomonadati; phylum Pseudomonadota; class Betaproteobacteria; order Rhodocyclales; family Rhodocyclaceae; genus Aromatoleum; species Aromatoleum bremense. The sequence goes on along the minus strand of NZ_CP059467.1, from coordinate 1,669,468 downwards.
TTGCAGCGCACCACTGCCGAGTTCGCCCAGCACTACGGCGTGGCGATCCTGCCCGCACGCCCCTATAAGCCGCAGGACAAGAGCAAGGTGGAGGTGGGCGTACAGATCGTGCAGCGCTGGATCCTGGCGCGGCTGCGGCACCGGCGCTTCTTCTCGCTGGCCGAGCTCGACGTGGCCATCGCCGAGCTGCTCGAGGATCTCAACGCACGCCCCTTCCAGCGCCTGCCGGGCAATCGTCGCAGCGCCTTCGAGACGCTCGACCAGCCGGCGCTGCGTGCGCTGCCCGCCACGCCGTTCCAGTTCGCCCAGTGGAAGAAGGCCAAGCCCAACATCGACTATCACGTCGAGTTCGACGGCCACTACTACAGCGTGCCCCACGCGCTGGTCGGGCAGGTGCTGGAGCTTCGCGTCACGCTCTCGAGCATCGAGTGCTTCGCCGGCGGACGCCGCGTGGCGGTGCATGCCCGCAGCCACCGGCGCGGCGCCTTCAGCACGCTCACCGAGCACATGCCAGCCTCGCACCAGGCCCACCGCCAGTGGTCGCCCAGCAAGCTCATCGCCTGGGGCGCCACGGTGGGGCCGCACACCGAGCGCGTGGTCGCCTTCCAGCTCGAACGCATGCCGCACCCCGAACAGGGCTACCGCGCCTGCCTGGGGCTGATGCGCCTGGCCCGCCAGTACGGCAACACACGGCTGGAGGCCGCCGCCACCCGCGCCGTCGCGCTCGGGGCGATGCGCTACAAGAACCTCGCCTCGATGCTCAAGACCGGGCTCGATCGCGCACCGCTGCCGGCGAGTGCGCCGCAACAGGCCGAACTCGCCCTGCCCGATGCGCACGCCAACCTGCGCGGTGCGCACTACTACCACTGATCCGCAGCGCCGTTACGCCGTAACGGCTCGACCCACCCCATTAACCACCCGCACCGGAGAAACCACGATGCTCACCCACCCCACCCTCGACCAACTGCGCGCCCTGCGCCTGGAGGGCATGGCGCGCGCCCTCGAAGAACAACACGCCCATCCCGCCATCGAGGCGCTCACCTTCGACGAGCGCCTTGCCCAGCTCATCGACCGCGAGCTGCTGCTGCGCGACAGCAAGCGCATCGAGCGCCTGCTCAAGGCCGCCCGTATCAAGGTCGGCGGCGCCTGCCTGGAGGATGTCGACTACCGCGCCGGGCGAGGGCTCGAGCGCAGCCAGTTCGCCGCGCTGGGCACCTGCCACTGGATCCGCCAGGCGCAGAACTGCCTGATCACCGGCCCCACCGGCAGCGGCAAGACCTGGCTCGCCTGCGCACTCGCCAACGCCGCCTGCCGCCAGGGGCTGTCGGCCTACTACGTGCGCCTGCCGCGCCTGTTCGAGGAGCTGCGCCTCGCCCACGCCGACGGCAGCTTCAGCCGACGGCTCATGCAGTTGGCCCGGCTCGACCTGATCGTGATCGACGACTGGGGCCTGGCGGCGCCTTCGGCGGCCGAGCGCAGCGATCTGCTCGAGCTCCTCGACGACCGGGTCGGCAGCCGCTCGACGGTGATCACCAGCCAGCTGCCGATCGAGCACTGGCACGCCTACCTCGGCGACCCGACCTTCGCCGACGCGATCCTCGATCGCATCGTGCATGCCGCGCACAAGCTCGCCCTGAAGGGCGAATCGATGCGAAAGAAGGCCACGGCATGAGGCCGCGCGTGCTGTACGGCTTACCCACAGCCGGCCGCCCGCCAGCGTGTGAGGCGCGCTGGCGGCCGCCTGTGGATAAGCCTATGCCATGCCCCGAAATGACCGTGATCGTGACCGACGCGGTTAAACTCTGAACACCACGCTGGCGCGCACAGAGCACCGGTCACGTTCGTCGGTATGAGCGGTCACGATCGTCGGAATGCGCAGCTATACCGAAACGGTTAAAGGCCAAAGGGCCGAAATGGCAAGGGAATGGGGTGCAAGGGGAAAGGCCCTACCTCGAAAAGGCCAAAAGGCCTCCCAGTCGGCCCGTCATTAGGACACCTCACATGCTCTCCCTGTTCCAGCGAAAACGGCCCCCGGTCGCTGCCGCACCGACGCCACCACCCGTCACCGCCATCCCGAAAGGGCTCCTGCGTCCTGAGTCGGCCGCATCGCTGCTGGCCACCCCACGCCGGCAGAAGCTGCTGGAGCACATCTGGCAGCGCACCTCGCTCTCACGCAGGCAATTCGCCACCCTGTACCGCACGCCCCTGGAACGCTACGCCGAACTGGTCCAGGCCTTCCCGGCCTCCGAGGCGCATCACCATGCCTACCCGGGCGGCATGCTGGACCACGGCCTGGAGATCGTCGCCTACAGCCTGAAACTGCGGCAGTCCCATCTGCTGCCCATCGGTGCCAGCCCCGAAGACCAGGCGGCGCAAGCCGAGGCCTGGACCGCTGCAGTCGCCTATGCCGCGCTGCTGCATGACATCGGCAAGATCGCCGTCGATCTACACGTCGAACTGGCCGACGGCAGTACTTGGCATCCGTGGCATGGCCCGCTGCACCAGGCGTACCGATTCCGCTACCGTGATGACCGCGAGTACCGCCTGCACAGCGCCGCAACAGGCTTGCTCTATCGCCAACTGCTCGACCGCCACGTCCTGGACTGGCTCAGCGACTATCCGGCTCTCTGGGCACCGCTGCTCTATGTGCTGGCCGGTCAGTACGAACATGCCGGTGTCCTGGGAGAGCTCGTCGTGCAAGCAGACCGGGCGTCGGTGGCTCAGGAACTGGGCGGCGATCCGGCCCGCGCCATGGCAGCGCCCAAGCACGCACTGCAACGCAAGCTGCTGGACGGGTTGCGTTATCTGCTCAAGGAAGAGTTGAAGCTGAATCAGCCCGAGGCCTCCGATGGCTGGCTCACCGAGGAAGCGCTGTGGCTGGTGAGCAAGACGGTCTCCGACAAGCTGCGTGCTCACCTGCTTGCCCAGGGCATCGATGGCATCCCTGCGAACAACACCGCAGTGTTCAACGTGCTACAGGATCACGGCATGTTGCAGCCTACACCGGACGACAAGGCGGTTTGGCGGGCGACCGTGACCAGTTCCAATGGCTGGTCCCACTCGTTCACCCTGTTGCGTCTCGCGCCCGCGCTAATCTGGGAAGCTGGCAAGCGGCCGTCGCCTTTTGCCGGCACGGTGGCGATCGATACGACACCCGCGGAAAACGAGGCCGGTGCGCCAGCCATCCCACCTTCGGCAGTGGCGAAGTCGGCCCCGAGCGGCGCGGAAATCTCGCCTTGGGAAGACAGCAGCATCGCCCCCACTTCGCCGCCCGTAGCCCAGCCCGTACCTGACGTTATGGAGGACATGTTGGCCACGGTGGGCATGAGCGACACGTCCGGCACCCGACAGGAAGCAACGGCTGCCGCGGGCGCGGCACATCCGGTACGCACCGAACCATCCTCGAAGGCAGCACACCCGTCGGGCGAACATTTCATGGCGTGGCTGAAACAGGGAGTGACCTCACGCCGACTCATCATCAATGACGCGAAAGCGCTTGTGCATACGGTGAGCGACACAGCCTATCTAGTCAGCCCAGGCGTGTTCCAACGCTATGCACAAGAATACCCGGGGGTCGGAACGCTTGCCAAACAGGACAACCAGCAGGATTGGCAGTGGGTACAAAAGCGCTTCGAGCGGCTACAACTTCATCGCAAACATCCCAATGGCCTGAACATCTGGACTTGCGATGTCACTGGTCCTAGAAAATCCCGCCGACTGCATGGCTATCTGCTGGAAGATGCATCCCAGTTGCTCGCCGAGATTCCGCCCAACAACCCTTATCTCTCAATCAAGTCTGAATAAGCGGGGATCAACAGCTCAAATCGAGACACAGCCACGTCTCGCTGACCCAGGCGAAAAATTGTGGTCAGTGTCGCATCGCCTCCACCCGCAGGCTGCCGGCGAACAGCCAGTTCTTCCACCGTTGGAATATTCGCTTCCGAGGTGTTGGCCTTCGGTGGCGTTTCGGACTGGCCGCAGCCACGGCCAGAAAACAGCGCAAGTGACGAAGTTCCATGCGTCCCGCCCCTCACCGGAGGCGTGAGCCAGAGACGGGAATATTTAGGGGCTCTCCACGTCTTCGGCGTAAGGAAATTTACTTCGAAGCTTCGTCAATAGACTGACGGATGGACGCATATGTCTCGGAAAAGAGCCGCTGGGCTTCCCCATAGCTCTTTTTCGTGGTCTCCCATACCTCGGCCGAGGCTTTTGAGACCCGGGCCTTGGTCTCCTCCACATCTGCATTCAGTGCAGCAATACGCGCTTCAATGGCTGTGCGCTGATCCGCCTCAAGCTTGGCCGCGTCGGCTCGCAGTCCCGCAAGCGCTTTCTGCTGCGCCTCAAGTTCCGCCTCCAATACGGCGCGGCGCGTAGCGATGCTGGCCTTGCTTTGTTCAAGATATTTGTCTCGGGCGGCCTGAAAGGCGGCCCAATCATTGTCGAGCCCCTGACGTGCTTCGGCAATCTGGGCATCGCTCCAGCTCTGTGCGTTGGCTGCAGCATCTTGAGCCCGGCGGCGATAGGCATCCCGCTGCTTGCGCAGATCCGCCAACGCCGCATCGGCCTTGGTGCGTGCCTCGCCCCGGAGCCTGCTGGCATCTTTTTCCAAAGCGGTAATGTTGGCATCAAGCTGGGCCAGCCGATCCTGCGACCACGCCAGTGCTTGGTGAACCCTTGAGGGCTCCTTCTGTGTGGCGGCTGAATCGGCCTGTGCTCCTACATTTTGCGCCAGGGCGGGATGAGCCGACAACAACGCTGCTTGGGCAAGCAGCGCCAAGGCGATCGTGGAAAAGCGAAGTTTCACGGTGATTTCTCCTGATGAGCCAAAACAAAAGCAACGTGGCGTCTAGGTTCAGATAACCTTGGAAAAGGCATCCTTGATTTTCTGGACCGTGACGGCGTGAGCAGCCTTGGCATCGGCGAACCCCTGCTTGACGGCACGCCAGGATTCATCGCCGGCGTCCTTGACCTCACCGATACGCTCCTGGAACTTCTCGGTCTCGGTAGAAAGGTGATCGAACGCGGTATCGAGTTCGCCGCGGGCCTTCTCAACGGCATCAGCCGCCTGGTCACGCAAATCCTTTAGCGAGTTTTGCCACGCTTGCCGCTGTGCGTGCGCACGGACGACGACAATGCTACGCACGGTTTTCACTTGGTCGCCGGTCGTGGTCACAAACTGCTGGAGGGCGGACTCGACTTCAATCCATTCGGCTTCGAGCTTATCCTGAATTTCGCCCGCTTCCTGCTTCGCGGTGTCCGCCTGGGCGCGCAAATCATCGTAGTACTGCTGTAGTTTCGCGCGGGACGCCGCGAGGCGTGCGCGAGCTGCATCGGCTTGCTTGCGGGCATCTTCCTTGATATCGGCGGTCGATTTCTCGACCTGGGAAAGAATGGCATCAGTCTCATCGAGACGGTGCTTCGCCCATGCGATGGTCTGGTGTATGTAGGATTGGAGAGTCATGGTGCATTTCCTTTCAATTGGAGAGAGATCAATGGAATCAGGCGGGGCCTGTTTTTCGGTCCGTGCCGTCACCGGCCGGCCAAACAGCAAGAAAGCCGCTTCGGCAGAGATCGTGGATCATGTCCGTGATTTGCTTGGTGGCTTGGTTCCGCATGCTTTTCCAGTCCATACCACGGAGCATCACGCCCCGCAGAAACCTGAAACTGAAAATTGCCGTCAGAATTGCGATGACGCGCAGCCGCAGCCCCTCGTCATTGGAGGATCGACCGCTAAATTGGCTGGCGGCATGTACTAGACGTTCCTGCAGAGGAGTGATCGCGCGTTCATGAATCAGGGCGAAGGCGTCGTCGTTGTCGTAAGCGCAACGGGCCACGAATGCCGTCCAGGCATGCGGCTCGGCATCCTCCAGCATGGTGTGGAGCAGTTGGATCAGCGCATGCTCGAAGCGAACGGAAAGCTCAACGTCCGATGTATCGTCGAGCAGGGCCGCAGCCTCACCGAAGCGATCGGCCGCATATTCGGCGATCATGTCCGCTGCTGCCAGATAGAGTTCCTTCTTGCTGCCGAAATGGTAGGGAATGGCCGACAGCTTGGTTTTAGCCGCCTGGGACAAGGCGCGTGTGGTTGCCCCCTCGTAGCCAACGGCAGCGACAACATCAATCGTCGCTTCGATCAACTGTGATCGGGTCCTGGCACTGCGGGCCTCGTGGCCGCTGGTTGTCTCGGCATGATTTGGCATACATCCTCCGGCTGTTCCGATAAAAATATAGTTCATACGAACGATCTTTTCAATGGTAATGGAACTGCGAAGAATTGGGGGACTCGTGGCCAGTGGCAACGGTCGTAGGGGTCTCAAGCCGATGAGGGACGTCGCCTGGCTGATCCGAAACTACTTCGAGGGCATCGTCGCCTGGACACAGCCCCACCAGGCTGACGGCCTCCTGGAAGCCCTGAATGGGTCCTTCCAGGTCACCAAGCGCCAAGCGCGTGGCCGGATCAGCTTCGAGAGGATGAGCACAGTGCTCTTTCGCATCGCCCTTAGGCTCGACTTCACCCGGATCAACCCTTATGCCGCTGAACCCACTCGTCCCCCTGCTGCGAGAGTGCAACCACGCACTGGTGCGAGCGAGCGCCACCATCCTGTGCCACCAAGCGGGCAGGAGCGCCCAGCTCGCGCGGCTCGCCGCGCATGGCCCGCTGCGTCGCGCGGAGAATGTCGCCGCGCTCGCCCAGGGCGCGCAAGGTCTTCTCCGCGTCCGCATGGACGGCCCAGGTGCCGAGCTGCATCTCGTCGGCCAGACCCAGGCGCTGCAAGCGTTGCAGGCGGCCGATCAGCAGCAGGCGCTGGGTTTTCGTGATGCGGGGCTACCGGTTCAACATCAAAGCGTCATCGTTATCGGGTTAGGCTGTAGCGGTTGCTGTCAAGACCGACTGGCTCCGGTGCATTGCGAAAATCGTCTGAATGCGACGGCTGCGCCGCTAGGAATTGACGGGCAGCATCGGACACCGTGCCGCAGTCCGCGCCAAAGACCATAACTGTTTGCAGCAGAGTGATTCCGCTTCGGCGCAAGAGTGCGGTTTCAGACCGGACAGGTCTTAGGTAAGAGTGAAATAGTCACAATGCGCCCTGGTTGGCGAGGGCATTGAAGACGGTCAGGAAAGCGCGTGGCTTGAGCCAGGAAGCGTTCTCCGACGTGTCGAGCCGCACCTACATGAGTACGCTGGAGCGCGACCTGAAAAGCCCGACCATCAGCAAGCTGGACGAACTGTGCGAGGTGATGGAAGTGCATCCGCTCACGCTGCTGACGCTGGCCTATGCTGGCGACAGCACGCGCAAGACCGATCAGCTCCTGGCGCAGGTGCGCCAGGAGCTTGAGGCCGTATTGAAGGAACGCGACACGCCGTAGTCGCGCATCGCGCCACAGGCTGGCGAGCTACAGACTGGCCACGCCGCCATCGACCAGCAATTCCGTTCCGACGACGAAGCGCGATTCGTCCGAGGCGAGGAAGACGGCCGCCTTCGCCAGTTCCCACGGCGTTCCCATACGGCCGATGGGCACCAGCTTGCGGATTTCATCCTGCATGGCGCTCTGCTGCTCGGGGGACAGCCCGAGCTTGCCAAGGGCCGGGGTTTCGGTCGGGCCTGGACTCAAGCCATTGACCCGGATGCCGCGCACGGCCAGTTCGGCCGACAGCGTGCGCGCCAGCGACAGCAGGCCAGCCTTGCTGGCGGCGTAGGCACTGCTTTGTGGCAGGCCGATATGGGCGCTGGTCGATCCGCACAGGATCACCGATGCCGGATCGGCCAGCAGCGGCAACAGCGATTGGATCAGGAAGAACGGGCCTTTGAGGTTGATCGCCATGAGCCAATCCCAGGCCGTCTCGTCCCAGTCCGACAGCGGCCGGTGGGTGACATCGCCTGCGTTGGCGTACAGCACGTCCAGTCGCGGCCACTGCTGTGCAAGTACCCGCGCCAATTCGCACTGCGCACCGATGTCCCCCGCGTCCGAGCGAATCGCCAATACGCTGCCGCCCAATTCCGCCCGTGCGCGTTCCAGTGCTTTCTCATCGCGGCCGGTGATGGCGTGCGTATTCCGACCCATCGTGACCGCCCATTCCGAGAAGGGTGTGACCGGTGATTCCGAGGTCGTGACCGGCGATTCCGATTTGATCGTGACCGATTTGGGCCGCCGTCGGAATCACCGGTCACGTTGTCGGAATCGTCGGTCACGATCAAATCGGAACGGCCTGTGCGGCCAGCGTGGCAACCACCTTTGTCACGGCTACCCTTGCGCGCTTTGCACGGAGCGAGGGGATGCCGGCGGAGCGGATTGCCATGCACAACATCAAGGAGCTGTTACGGCTCAAGTACGACTGCGCGCTCTCGCATGAGCGCATCGCGCGCGCGCTGTCGATTTCCAAGGGCGTCGTCGCCAAGTACGTGAAGGCGGCTGAGGCCAGCGGCGTGAGCTGGGCCGAACTGGCGGCGGCCGACGAGGCGCGCCTGCGCGCACTGCTGGGCGGGACGCCGCGTCCGCGCGGGACGGCGGTGGGCTACCGGATGCCCGATCTCGCCGGCGTCCATCAAGGCCTCAAGCGCAAGAACGTCACGCTCGCACTGCTGTGGGAGGAGTACGTCCAGGCGACGGCCGGGCCGACCTACCAGTATTCGCGCTTCTGCGACCTCTATCGGGACTTCGCCAAGGGGCTCAAACGCTCGATGCGCCAGGTGCATCGCGCCGGCGAGAAGCTCTTCATCGACTACGCGGGCGACACGGTGCCGATCGTCGACGCCGAGACCGGCGAGATTTCTCGGGCGCAGATCTTCGTGGCCGTGCTCGGGGCCTCGAACTACACTTTCGCCTGCGCCACGGCCACGCAGTCACAAGCCGACTGGCTGGGGGCGCTGGGGCGGGCGCTGCGTTTCATCGGCGGCGTGCCCGAGCTGATCGTCCCCGACAACACCCGCTCCATGGTCGGCGAACCGGACCGATACGCGCCGCAATTGCAGCGCACCACTGCCGAGTTCGCCCAGCACTACGGCGTGGCGATCCTGCCCGCACGCCCCTATAAGCCGCAGGACAAGAGCAAGGTGGAGGTGGGCGTACAGATCGTGCAGCGCTGGATCCTGGCGCGGCTGCGGCACCGGCGCTTCTTCTCGCTGGCCGAGCTCGACGTGGCCATCGCCGAGCTGCTCGAGGATCTCAACGCACGCCCCTTCCAGCGCCTGCCGGGCAATCGTCGCAGCGCCTTCGAGACGCTCGACCAGCCGGCGCTGCGTGCGCTGCCCGCCACGCCGTTCCAGTTCGCCCAGTGGAAGAAGGCCAAGCCCAACATCGACTATCACGTCGAGTTCGACGGCCACTACTACAGCGTGCCCCACGCGCTGGTCGGGCAGGTGCTGGAGCTTCGCGTCACGCTCTCGAGCATCGAGTGCTTCGCCGGCGGACGCCGCGTGGCGGTGCATGCCCGCAGCCACCGGCGCGGCGCCTTCAGCACGCTCACCGAGCACATGCCAGCCTCGCACCAGGCCCACCGCCAGTGGTCGCCCAGCAAGCTCATCGCCTGGGGCGCCACGGTGGGGCCGCACACCGAGCGCGTGGTCGCCTTCCAGCTCGAACGCATGCCGCACCCCGAACAGGGCTACCGCGCCTGCCTGGGGCTGATGCGCCTGGCCCGCCAGTACGGCAACACACGGCTGGAGGCCGCCGCCACCCGCGCCGTCGCGCTCGGGGCGATGCGCTACAAGAACCTCGCCTCGATGCTCAAGACCGGGCTCGATCGCGCACCGCTGCCGGCGAGTGCGCCGCAACAGGCCGAACTCGCCCTGCCCGATGCGCACGCCAACCTGCGCGGTGCGCACTACTACCACTGATCCGCAGCGCCGTTACGCCGTAACGGCTCGACCCACCCCATTAACCACCCGCACCGGAGAAACCACGATGCTCACCCACCCCACCCTCGACCAACTGCGCGCCCTGCGCCTGGAGGGCATGGCGCGCGCCCTCGAAGAACAACACGCCCATCCCGCCATCGAGGCGCTCACCTTCGACGAGCGCCTTGCCCAGCTCATCGACCGCGAGCTGCTGCTGCGCGACAGCAAGCGCATCGAGCGCCTGCTCAAGGCCGCCCGTATCAAGGTCGGCGGCGCCTGCCTGGAGGATGTCGACTACCGCGCCGGGCGAGGGCTCGAGCGCAGCCAGTTCGCCGCGCTGGGCACCTGCCACTGGATCCGCCAGGCGCAGAACTGCCTGATCACCGGCCCCACCGGCAGCGGCAAGACCTGGCTCGCCTGCGCACTCGCCAACGCCGCCTGCCGCCAGGGGCTGTCGGCCTACTACGTGCGCCTGCCGCGCCTGTTCGAGGAGCTGCGCCTCGCCCACGCCGACGGCAGCTTCAGCCGACGGCTCATGCAGTTGGCCCGGCTCGACCTGATCGTGATCGACGACTGGGGCCTGGCGGCGCCTTCGGCGGCCGAGCGCAGCGATCTGCTCGAGCTCCTCGACGACCGGGTCGGCAGCCGCTCGACGGTGATCACCAGCCAGCTGCCGATCGAGCACTGGCACGCCTACCTCGGCGACCCGACCTTCGCCGACGCGATCCTCGATCGCATCGTGCATGCCGCGCACAAGCTCGCCCTGAAGGGCGAATCGATGCGAAAGAAGGCCACGGCATGAGGCCGCGCGTGCTGTACGGCTTACCCACAGCCGGCCGCCCGCCAGCGTGTGAGGCGCGCTGGCGGCCGCCTGTGGATAAGCCTATGCCATGCCCCGAAATGACCGTGATCGTGACCGACGCGGTTAAACTCTGAACACCACGCTGGCGCGCACAGAGCACCGGTCACGTTCGTCGGTATGAGCGGTCACGATCGTCGGAATGCGCAGCACTACCTGTTTCGCCACGGCAGTCGGCGCTGGGTGCTGCTCAGCTTCGCCCTGATTGGTCTGTGCCTACTGACCAAGGGCCCGGTCAGCCTGCTGTTCGTCGCCGCTCCCCTGTTGGTGTTCGCATTCCTCCGCCAGCCCCGCGCTAAAGCCTATCTGTGCGACGTACCCGGCTGGCTGCTCGCACTGCTGATCGGCGGTTCCTGGTATCTGGCCGTCAGTCTGAAGCTGGGCTGGGACGTATGGTCCTCGATTCTCGAGCAGGACATCATGGCAAAGGTCAGCGGAGAGCAAAGCGGCGAGAGCTGGTATGCCTACCTGATGTACCTGGCCGGCGATTTCGCGCCGTTCTGGCTGGTGTTGCTGGTGCGGCCGCGGCAGCTATGGCGGGCGATTCGCGCGCGTGCCGAGCTTCAGCTGCTGACCAGCAGCGTGCTGCTTCCGCTGCTGGTCTTTTCCCTGTTCACCGACAAGCACGCCAAATACTTGCTGCCTGCCTACCCGGCCATGGCGCTGATGCTGGCTTGGCACTGGACCGCGGTGCGGGACGTGCAGCAGGGCTGGCGGCACGGCCTGATGACCTGGTTGCCGCCGCTGCTACTGCTGGCCTTCATTGGCTTCTACGCCCTGTTCGAGGCCCGAGTGTTCGTCCACCGCCTGCAGGCACTGCCCGAGATCAAGAAAACGCTGGTCGATTACCCCAGTCAGCCGCTCTACAGCCTCGGTACACCGGACATGCGTCTGGTGTATTACGCCGGCCGGTCAATCGCCGCGCTTAATGTGGACGAGGTGCAGGCCCACGCCGGCGAGGACGCACTTCTGTTCGTCCGCGAACCACTGCTGGAGAAACTGGCATGGCTAGCGAATTGTACCCAGGCGCGCTTCGTGCCGTACCTTACATATAAGAAAACCCTCCTGCTGATTCGCTTGGGACCAACCTGTCAGGCCGCGCAGTAAGCTCTACTGCTAGGAGCGGGGTGTTTCCCAACCGCGCCGCCGTTTCCCATGCGGCGGAAGGCCCTGCGCTTTTCCGCCCTACGGTCCTCAGTGACGACGAGGCCCTCGCTTCACTTGGCAATCCCCAGGAACACGGCCAGGCAACGCTCGACCTCCACCATCGCATCCGCATCAATACGGCCGAAGGCTTGCCCTATCTTGGCGCGTTTCACGGTGATGGCCTTGTCCGCCATCACCTGCGAAGGCTTCTGCAGGCCGTTCTCTGCGCTGGGTTGGACAGTGATGCGAAACAGCGGCGCAGCGACCAGCGCGCTTGTTACCGGCAGCACCGTGACGGTGGCGTGCTCGCTAAACGGGTCGGCTTGAATCACCAGGGCGAGTCCTGGCTTGCCAAAATCGCCTTGCATGGCGATGGTCACGAAGTCGCCCCGCATCATCACTCCGTCCAGCCGTCAACGTCGGCCAGGGCTTCATCCATGAAGTGCTGCATGTCCGTGTCGGCCATGTCCGCTTCGGCAGCAAGGCGGCTCTGGCGGCGGCATTCCTCTGCAAAGTCTGGCCGTCGCGTATCCGGCACCCAGATTTGCACCGGGCGAAGCCCGGCCATGCGCAGCGCGTCGCGGTGCTTTTGAACCCGCGCATTTACGGGCGTGTTTGCCATATGAAGGGCCCTTCATCTGTTACATGAAACAATATAGTCACTGTCAACGTTACATGCAACACGACCTGAACCGCCGCTCCTTGCTTCTTATAGCAACACCCGTTCGATGCCGCCGTTGTTCGCCCGCTGCACGTAGTCCGGCATCCAGTTGTCGCCGAGCAGGTGCTTTGCGATCTCGACGACGATGTAGTCGGCCTCGACGCCGCCGGCGTCGTTGGCGTAGCGCGTCAGGCCCTGCAGGCAGGACGGGCACGATGTCAGGATCTTCACCGGGTCTGCGCCCTCGCGCAGCGCCGCGGCGCCTTTCTCGATCTCTTCCTGCTTGCGGAAGCGCACCTGCGTCGAGATGTCCGGCCGCGCGACCGCGAGCGTGCCCGATTCGCCGCAGCAGCGGTCGTTGAGGTCGACGCGCGTGCCCATCAGCTGGTTCGCGACCTTGATGCCCGAATGCACTTTCATCGGCGTGTGGCACGGCTCGTGGTACATGTACTTCGTGCCGGTGACGCCGTCGAGCTTGACGCCTTTCTCCATCAGGTATTCGTGGATGTCGAGCAGCCGGCAGCCGGGGAAGATCTGCTCGAACTGGTATTTCTGCAGCTGGTCCATGCACGTGCCGCAGGACACGATCACGGTCTTGATGTCGAGGTAGTTCAGCGTGTTGGCGACGCGGTGGAACAGCACGCGGTTGTCGGTGGTGATCTGCTGGCCCTTGTCGTCCTCGCCGGCCGAGGTCTGCGGGTAGCCGCAGCACAGATACCCGGGCGGCAGCACTGTGGTCGCGCCGACTTGGTACAGCATCGCCTGCGTTGCGAGGCCGACCTGGCTGAACAGGCGCTCGGAGCCGCAGCCGGGGAAATAGAACACCGCTTCCGAGTCGTCGCGCTTCAGGTGCGGGTCGCGGATCACCGGGATGACGTTGCCGTCCTCGATGTCGAGCAGCGCGCGGCTGGTGCGCTTGGGCAGGTTGCCGGGCATCGGCTTGTTGATGAAGTGGATCACCTGCGCGCGCAGCGGCGCCTTGCCGAGAGTCGCCGGCGGCTGTTTCACCTGTTGCTGGACGAGGCCGAGCGACTTGCCGACCTGGTGCGCGAGCCGCTGCGCCTTGTAGCCCCATTCGATCATGCCGGTGCGGATCAGCTTGATCGTCGCCGGGTCCTTCACGGTCAGGAACGCCATCGCCGCGGCCTTGCCGGGGTTGAAGCTCTTCTTGCCCTGCTTCCTCAAGAGGTTGCGCATCTTGATCGACACGTCGCCGAAGTCGATATCGACCGGACAGGGTTTCTCGCACTTGTGGCACACCGTGCAGTGGTCGGCGACGTCCTCGAATTCGGCCCAGTGCGCGAGCGACACGCCGCGCCGCGTCTGCTCCTCGTACAGCATCGCTTCGATCAGGAGCGATGTGCTGAGGATCTTGTTGCGCGGGCTGTACAGCAGGTTCGCGCGCGGCACGTGCGTCGAGCACACCGGCTTGCACTTGCCGCAGCGCAGGCAGTCCTTGATGTCGTGCGCGATGTCGCCGATCTCGGTCTGCTCCATGATCAGCGACTCGTGGCCCATCAGGTTGAAGCTCGGCGTGTAGGCGTTGTCGAGGTTGCCGGTCATCGTGCCCAGCCCGCGCATCAGCTTGCCGCGGTTGAAGTGCCCTTGCGGGTCGACGCGGCGCTTGTACTCCCAGAAGTTCGCCATCTCGGCGTCGGTCAGATAGTCGAGCTTCGTGATGCCGATGCCGTGCTCGCCGGAGATCACGCCGTCGAGCGCGCGGGCGAGCGCCATGATGCGGTCGACGGCGCGGTTCGCCGTCTGCAGCATCGCGTAGTGGTCGGAGTTGACCGGGATGTTGGTATGCACGTTGCCGTCGCCGGCGTGCATGTGCAGCGCGACGAAGACGCGCCCGCGCAGCACTTCCTTGTGCACTTCCTCGATGCGCGCGACGACCGGGCGGAACACCGCGCCGTCGAAGATCTTGTCGAGGCGCGGCTTGAGCTCGGTCTTCCACGACGTGCGCACCGAATAGTCCTGCAGGCGGTGGAAGAGCTTCGGGTTCGCGGCGCGGTTGGTCAGCTCGCCGGCGTGGATGCCGAATTCGTCGAACTGCGCTTCGGCCTGCGCCAGCGGCAGGTCGAGGTTGTCGAGCAGCCACTGCCAGCGGCGCCGCACGCTCGCGATGTAGTCGACCGCGGCCTGGCGGCGGTCGCCGATCAGCTCGTCGCTCGCGAGGTTCGCGTCGCCCTGGTCGAGCGGCAGCTCGCCGGCGAGCAGGCCGGTCAGCGCGTCGCACAGTTCGAGCTTGTTGCGCGTGGACAGCTCGATGTTGATGCGCTCGATGCCGTCGCAGTAGTCGCCCATGCGCGGCAAGGGGATCACGACGTCCTCGTTGACCTTGAACGCGTTGGTGTGGCGCGAGATCGCCGCGGTGCGCGAGCGGTCGAGCCAGAAACGCTTCCTCTGCTCGGGGCTGGCCGCGATGAAGCCTTCGGCGCCGCGCACGTTGCACATGCGCACGACTTCCGACGCGGCGGTCATCACCGCCGCGTCGTCGTGGCCGACGATGTCGCCGATCAGCACCATCTTCGGCCGGCCGTGGCGCTTCGCCTTCGTCGTGTAGCCGACCGCGTTCACGTAGCGCTCGTCGAGGTGCTCGAGGCCGGCGAGCTGCACGCCGAGGCGCTCGCCATCCTTGCCGGGCTTGAACCAGTCGGTGATCTCGACGATCGCCGGCACCGCTTCGCGCACCTGGCCGAAGAACTCCAGGCACACCGTGCGCGTCACCGGCGGCATCTTGTGCAGCACCCAGCGCGCGGCGACGATCAGGCCGTCGGTGCCTTCCTTCTGTACGCCCGGCACGCCGCCGAGGAACTTGTCGGTGACGTCCTTGCCGAGGCCGACCTTGCGGCAGGATGCGCCGGGCAGCGTCAGGATCTCCTCGCCGGTCCGCTTTCTGCCGCTCGGGTCGAACCGGCGCAGGCGGAAGCGGACCGTCTCCTGCTCGTGGATCTTGCCGAAGTTGTGGTCGAGCCGCTCGACTTCGAGCCAGTCGCCGTCGGGCGTGACCATCTTCCACCACGCCAGGTTGTCGAGCGCAGTGCCCCACAGCACGGCCTTCTTGCCGCCGGCGTTCATCGCGATGTTGCCGCCGATGCACGACGCGCTGGCCGAAGTCGGGTCGACGGCGAACACGCGGCCGGCCGCCGCCGCCGCTTCGGCGACGCGTTCGGTGACGACGCCGGCGCCGGTGCGGATCGTCGCGTAGCGCGTGCCTTCGCTGCCGTCGGCGCCCGGCAGGGCGAGTTCCTCGACCGGGCCGAGCGCGATCAGCTTTTCGGTGTTGATGACCGCCGAGCGCGCATCGAGCGGCACCGCGCCGCCGGTGTAGCCGGTGCCGCCGCCGCGCGGGATGATCGTCAGGCCGAGCTCGATGCAGCATTTCACGAGCGGCGCCATCTCTTCTTCGGTGTCGGGATAGAGGACGACGAACGGGTACTCGACGCGCCAGTCGGTGGCGTCGGTGACGTGCGAGACGCGCGCGTGGCCGTCGAAGCAGATGTTGTCGCGCGCGGTGTGGCGCGTCAGCGTCTTCAGCGTCTTCTTGCGCAGCACCTCGGTGTCGCTGAAGAACTGCGCGAAGCGGTCGACCGCGTCGTGCGCCGACTCGATGAGGCGCGCGACCTTGTCGCTGCGTTCCGGGTCCTGCACCGCGCTTTCCTCGCGGCGCTTCTCGACTTCGCGCAGCCGGTGGCGCAGCGCCTCGATCAGCGCGCGGCGCCGCTCCGGGTTCCCCAGCAGGTCGTCCTGGAGGTAGGGATTGCGCTGCACGACCCAGATGTCGCCGAGCACTTCGTAGAGCATCCGCGCCGAGCGCCCGGTGACGCGCTCCTCGCGCAGCGCATCGAGCGCGTGCCAGGCGTCGGCGCCGAGCAGGCGGATGACGATCTCGCGGTCGGAGAACGACGTGTAGTTATAGGGAATCTCGCGCAGGCGTTGAGTCATCAGATGTTCCGATACCAGGACGGCGGGGAAGCCGCAAATTGTAGCTTACGGCGGTGCAATACGAACGCCGGTCAAGTCCCTGCGCCGCGTAGGGGCTTGATTTTCAAGCAGCTTGTACCGTGGCGTCAATCGGGCTCGAGGGGTCCTGAAGACTTCGGGTGACAGTCCGCGGAGACGCCGACGTCGTGCACGAGGCGGGTTCACAGGACGGCGAAGGCGACGAGAGCGTAGCGTAGCAGCTTGCCCGCCGCCATCCACAGCAGGCACGGCAGCCACGCGAGGCGCAGCCAGCCCGCCGCGGCGCACAGGGCGTCGCCGATCACCGGCGCCCACGACAGCAGCAGGATCGGCGCGCCGTGATGGCGCACCCAGGCGAGCCGGCCCGTGTCCGCCTTTCCGGGCAGCAGCCGGGCGAGCGCCCAGGTGCTCATGCCGCCGAGCGTGTTGCCGAGCGTCGCGAGCGTCAGCGCGGCGACGAGCTGCCCGGGCCGCAGCGTGAGCACGCCGGCGAGCACGAGTTCCGATCCGCCCGGCAGCAGCGTCGCGGAAAGAAAGCTCGATACGAACAGTGCCGCGAGGCCCGCTTCGGGGCCGGGGTCGAGCAGCGAAAGGAAGCTCATCGGCGGGTGCGGGAACGGACGTAAGAAGGTCGTGAGCGGTTGCCGGGCGCGGCCGCCTAGACGATCTCGAAAAACGCCAGGTCGCGCTCGATGTCGTTCGCCGAGAAGCCGCAGCCGATGCGGCCCGGGCCGATCAGCGGCAGTTCGCCGGCCTTGATGCACTGCTCGGCGCCGCCATTTTCGGCGACGTATGTGCCGTTGGTGCTCTGGTCGATCAGGACGAAACCTTCGCGCCGGCGCTCGATGCGCGCGTGCTGGCGCGAGGTGCGCGGATCGATGATGACGATGTCGTTGCCGATCTCGCGCCCCAGCAGCACCACGGGGCGGTTCTCCTCGACGAACAGCACGTCCTGCTGGTGATGAATCCTCAGCCGTTGCGAGATTCGTGCCGCGGCGGGGATCGAGGTGATCATGCCGGAAGACCGCACAATCGCGAACACCGGCCAGCCAAGGCCGTCGAGCGCCGGGTCCTGCAGCGGCGTGTTGCAGGCGAGATGGCGGACGCCGTGCGACAGCTGCATCACGACCGCATTGCTGGCGAGGATGTGGCCGGGTTTCGCAGTATCGGCGAGGCGCATCGCGAGCGCCTCGTCTGCGCTGACCGGCTGGCCCGACACTGCCGCGCCATAGTGCACTCCGACCCGGATCGTCATGCGCAGGCCGCGCAGCGGCGGCAGGCTTTCGACGCGCTCGAGCATTTCGCAGGCGGCGAGGATCGCGGCGTCGCAGCACTCGAACGTCGCGCACGCGCGTGCCGCCTCGCGGCGCAGCCGGGCCCCGGCGTTCGCCTCGACGGCCCGTTCGATGCGGTGCATGCAGCGCTCGACCGCGTGGTTGACCTCGTGCGCGCCGAGAGCCTCGGCAAGGCGCCGTCTCCCGGGTACTTCGGCAACGAGGACGCAGACGTTCTTCGGCTGGATCATGTGCGGGGGCAGTGACGTGGGCGGCCGGTTCCCGGTGTCGGGCGGGCCGGGGCGGCGCGTGTCGCGTGGATGATGGTCAGGTTCTCCGTGGGGCGGGTCCGGCGGATCGGCGCCTACTCCCCGTCCGTCGTGCGATCCGCGAGGTGCATGACCGCGGCGGACGGGGACGGCACGTCGACGCGGTCGAACGCGATGTCGCCCTCGGCAACGACCGTGTCGCGCGTCAGGTTGCGGAAATCGAACAGCGATGCATCGGCGAGATGCGACGGCACGACCTGGCCGAGCGCGGTCGCGATCGATTCGATGCGTCCCGGATGCTCGCGCGCCCAGCCCTGCAGCATCGTCTTGATCTGCTTCCTCTGCGCGTTTTCCTGCGAGCCGCAAAGATTGCACGGAATGATCGGGAACTCCATCGTGCGCGCGAAGCGCGTGATGTCGGCCTCGGTGCAGTACGCGAGCGGCCGGATCACGACGTGTTCGCCGTTGTCGCTGACGAGCTTCGGCGGCATCGCCTTGATCTTGCCGCCGAAGAACAGGTTGAGGAACAGCGTCTCGAGCATGTCGTCGCGGTGATGGCCGAGCGCGATGCGCGTCGCGCCGAGTTCGCGTGCGACGCGGTAGATGATGCCGCGCCGCAGCCGCGAGCACAGCGAGCAGGTGGTCTTGCCCGCGGGGATTTTGTCCTTGACGATCGAGTAGGTGTCCTCGGTGACGATGCGATATTCGACGCCGATCGACTCGAAATAGGCCGGCAGCACGTCGGCGGGGAAGCCCGGCTGCTTCTGGTCGAGGTTCATCGCGATGATGCGGAAGTCGACCGGGGCACGTTCGCGCAGCGCGAGCAGGCACGACAGCAGCGTGTACGAATCCTTGCCGCCGGACACGCAGACCATCACCGTGTCGCCGTCGCCGATCATGTTGAAGTCGGCGATCGCCTTGCCGACGCTGCGTTCGAGCTTTTTCTTCAGCCGCAGGAAAGTGTTCGAAAAGCGGGTGTCGGCTTCGGCGGGGGCTGGAGTCGCCGTGGCGACAGCGGAAAGGGGAGTCACGATTGGGCGTCCTGCACGGGAAACGGAAGAAATTATACCTTTGTGCACTGCGCAAGCGGTCCTGCCGCATTCATAGGTGCGCGCTGCGTCCGCCGTCGACGGCGATGATCTGCCCGGTGACATAAGGAGCGTCCAACAGCAGAAAGCGGACCGTGCGGGCGATGTCGGCAGGTGTTCCGATCCGCCCGAGCAATGTGTGGCGAACGATGGCGTCGCGTTGTTCAGATGGAAACTGGCCGTCCTCCGGCCACTCGATCGCGCCGGGCGACACGCCATTCACTCTCACGTCGGGTGCCAGCTCCAGCGCCAGTGCCCGGGTGAGACCCAGCAGCCCGGCCTTCGCGGCGCAATACAGCGGGTAGTTGCGCAGGGGACGCTCGGCATGGATATCGACGATGTTGACGATTGCGCCGCGCTGGCGCCGCAGCATCGGCGCCGCGGCCTGCGCGAGGAACAGCGGGCCTTTCAGGTTCGAACCGATCAGCTCGGTCCACGCCGCGGCGTCGATGCTGCCGATCGGCGTCGGGAAGAAGCTCGACGCGTTGTTCACGACGGCGTCGAGCCGGTGGCGCGCCGCGAGCAACGCGTCGATCAATGCCGCGGGGACGCCGTCGTCCTTGAGGTCGCCGCGGATCAGCGATGCGGAGCCGGGGCGCACGCGGTCGAGCTCGTCGGCGAGCGCACGGGCCTCGGCCGCCGAGTTGCGGTAGTGCAGCACGACATGCGCGCCGGTGGCGTGCAACGTGCGCGCGATTTCCGCGCCCACCCGCCGGGCGGCGCCGGTAACCAGGATGACTGGCGAGGCTGCGGTGCTCATCGTTCCGGATTCCTCGGTTCTGGCCACCCGCGCGTGGCCGCTGGAGACAGACGCTAGAATACGCGTTTTCCCGATTGTCGCCGCCCATGTCCCTGCCTCAACCTTCCGCCGACGCGATCGAACAAAGCGCCCACCTGGTACGCTCGATCACCGCATCCATCGCCGCGGCCGGCGGCTGGATTCCCTTCTCGCGCTACATGGAACTGGCGCTGTATTCGCCGGGGCTGGGGTATTACAGCGGCGGGGCGAGGAAATTCGGCCCGGGCGGAGACTTCATCACGGCCCCGGAGCTGACGCCGCTGTTCGGCCAGGCGCTCGCGGCGCAGGTCGAGCAGGTGATGCGCGCCTCCGCCGCGCACGTGATCGAAGCGGGAGCCGGCACTGGACTGCTCGCCGCCGATCTGCTGCTCGAACTCGAGCGGCGGGAGTGCCTGCCCGAGACCTACGGCATCCTGGAACTGTCGGGCGAACTGCGCGAGCGCCAGTTCGACCTGCTGGCCGAGAAAGCCCCGCGTCTGGCGAGTCGCGTGCGCTGGCTCGACGCGCTGCCGGAGCGCTTCTCCGGTGCGCTGGTCGCGAACGAAGTCCTCGACGTGATGCCGGTGCACCTTGTCGTGTCGCGGCCCGAAGGGCTGTTCGAGCGCGGTGTCGCCGTCGATCCGGCCGGCACGCTGCGCTGGGCGGACTCGCCGGCGAGCGGAGCGGTGGCCGACGCGGCCCGCGCCCTCGACCTGCCGTTGCCGGAAAGCGGCGAATACGTCACTGAACTGAACCTCGCCGCGCGGGCGTGGGTCGGCGAATGGGCACAGCGGCTCGAGCGCGGTGCGCTGCTGCTCGTCGATTACGGTTATCCGCGTGCCGAGTATTACCTGCCGTCGCGCTCGAACGGCACGCTGCTGTGCTATTACCGCCACCACGCGCACGCCGACCCTTTCCTCTGGCCGGGGCTGAACGACATTACCGCGTTCGTCGATTTCACGTCGGTGGCCGAGGCTGCGTTCGACGCCGGGCTCGACGTGCTCGGCTACACCAACCAGGCCGCGTTCCTGTTCAACTGCGGGCTGCTCGAATGCCTCGCGCGGCGCGGGCCGGAGACGTCGGCGGACTGCATCCGCGCGGCGCGCGCCGCCCAGCGGCTGACGACGCCGCAGGAGATGGGGGAGCTCTTCAAGGTGCTTGCGCTGGGCAAAGGCATCCCCGCTCCCCTGCTCGGGTTCCAGCGCGGCGACAGGGTGCACGCGCTGTAATCCCGCGGCTCCTATTCCTGGTAGCGGTAAACCGCCCGCAGGAAGTCGTCGACGTCGAGCGGCGGTACCGGCGGATCCCCGGCCACCTCGACGTGTTCGACGGGCTGCAACTGGAGTGCGGGTTCGGGTTGCGGCGGCAGCCAGTTGGCATTGAGCACTTCGTCGCCGTATTCATCGGGATTCCCGATCACATTGCCTGTGCACATTTCCATGATGATCACCATGATGGCTTCCGCGATGTTTCCCGGCTTTCCACTTCCCGGCGGCGGTCTTGCGGACCGGGAGATGCTGGAGGCACCGGGGCGCCGCGATGGTCTGCAGCCGCCCGCTCCGGGTTCGACCCCGGTGGTTACACGGCTGATGGGGTTCCGGAGCGACCCCGCACTTTCATCTTGGCGCCAAATGATTACAGTTTCCAGCACTAAACTCAGACAAGTTGTACCGTGAGCCAGTCACGGAGCATTTCCGCGACACTTTGCCAGTCGCGCTCGAGCATGACTCCATGCCCCATGCCGGGGATGATCGTCGCATCGAGCCCGTAGAGCGTCGCCGTCATCGCGACCTGCGCCGGCGGGATAAGGTGATCGTGTTCCGCGCCGACGATCAGCATCGGCGGACGGTGCATGCGTGCGGGTTGCGGCAGGTTGAAGAGCGTCATGTCCCACACCGCGCGGTGGGATTCGGGCTGGCACAGATGGTAGTAGCGCATCAGCGCATCGTCATCGACCGGCTGGTGGAACAGGGCTTCGCGCAGGCTTTCCGGGTCGGGCTGGCTGCCGGCGAGCATCTGGTTCAGGTTGCCCAGGAGGTGCGGCTTGTTGAACATCAGGCCCAGCGCGGAGCCCATCAGCCCTTGGGGCGGGACCGAGCACAGCAGCGCGGCGGCGGGGACGTCGGCCTGTTCGAGGTACTTCTGTATCACCATCCCGCCCATCGAATGCCCGATCAGCGCCGGCGTCCGCGGCAATGTGGCGACGATTTCGGTGACGTCGCGTACGTAGTCGTCGATCGAGAACGAATCGAGTCCCCCGCGCCTGCGGCTGGCGCCATGTCCGGACAACGACAGTGCATGGCAGTCGAAGCCGGCGGCGGCGAAATACGGCAGGAAATGCTCGTCCCAGCACCATGCGCCGGTGTAGGCGCCGTGGATGAACAGCAGCGGGACCGGCGAAACCGCCTTGCCCGCGGGGGCGCGCGATATCACCTCGAGTTCGCCGAAATGCCGCGCGCTCATTGCGGCACCGCCATGCCGCGCTGCACTGCCGGCCGCGCCGCGCGTGCCTCGAGGGCGATCGAGATCTTGCGGCCGTTGGGTATGGTCCAGGTGTAAAGCGTGATCATCGGACAAGCTCCGTCGATGGCGGCGAGGGCCGCGTTGCGAGACGCACCCCTCGCGGGGTCTAATGCGAATTTGGGGCGGAGATGGGAATGCTCAAGTGGCTGGTCGTGGTGGCGCTGATCGTCCTCTTGACCGGCCTGCTCAGGCCGGACGTCATGCGCCGCCTGCGCTTCGGCCATCTGCCGGGCGATCTTCATTTTCGCCTGTGGGGCCGTGCCATTCATCTGCCATTTACCAGCACGATACTGCTGAGTGTTCTCGGGTGGGCGCTGCTGCGGGCATTGTGAGTCGCTCCCTGCGAACCGGCGGCCAGCGGGTCACTCTTCCTCTTCCTCTTCCTCTTCCGCGTGCCGAGCCTTGACGGCCGCAACCCGGGCCTCGTGCACGCGTTGCGGGATGCTTGCCTTGTCGGTGCAGCTGCGGGCAATCGCCCCCGCGTCGACCGACCGGACCGCGGCGAGCGCGGCGTGCCAGATCGCGGCCTGCGCATAAGGGCGCTCGGCCATGCCGGGGCGACCGTGGAAATCGCATGCCGCGGCTTCGAGCAACAGGCCGAAACGCTCCGGGCGGCGCAGCGCGTCAGTGCGTTCGAGCAGCTTCACGATCGTCATCGGACGCAATGAACGTACCTGATGCAGGATGCCGTGCTCGCGCGCCAGCAGCACGGCGAGGTCGCGGCAATCGAGCGGCGCCTTCAGGCGCTCCGACACGGCCCGGGCGCGATCGGCGCTCTTCGCCTCGTGGCCGTAGTGGTGCGGCAATAGGTGCACGGGCGTGTCGGCCTTGCCCAGGTCGTGCAGTAGGCAGGCCCAGCGGACGGCGAGCGGCTGCGCGGTGGCCGCGGCATGGTCGACGACCGCCATCACGTGGATGCCGGTGTCGACTTCCGGGTGGTGCTGCGGCGGTTGCTGCACACCGAACAGGCAATCGACTTCGGGCAGGATGCGCGCGAGCGCGCCGCACTCGCGCAGCACGGCAAACATCCGCGAAGGCCGGGTTTCCATCAGACCGCGCGCGAGCTCCTGCCATACGCGTTCCGCGACCAGGTGGTCGACCTCGCCGTTGTCGACCATCGTGCGCATCAGTGCCAGCGTCTCGGGCGCGACGGAAAACGCGTCGAAGCGCGCGGCAAAGCGTGCGACGCGCAGCACGCGCACCGGATCTTCGGCGAACGCCTCGCTGACATGGCGAAACACACGGTTTTCGAGGTCCCGGCGACCGCCGTACGGGTCGATCAGCGTGCCGTCCTCGTCCTGCGCCATCGCGTTGATCGTCAGGTCGCGGCGGCGCAGGTCCTCTTCGAGCGTGACGTCCGGGGACGCGTGCACAGTGAAACCGGTATAGCCGCGGCCGCTCTTGCGCTCGGTACGGGCGAGGGCATATTCCTCGCCGGTGCGAGGATGGAGGAACACCGGGAAATCCTTGCCGACGGCGCGAAAGCCGCGCGCGAGCATCTCATCCGCGCTCGCGCCGACGACCACCCAGTCATGGTCCTGCACCGGCAGGCCGAGCAGGCGGTCGCGCACCGCGCCGCCGACGACATAAACACGCATCAGCCGTAAAGATCTTCGGACGGGATCGATTCGCTTTCGGCCTTCGCCGCCGTTTCCCATTCCTGCATCAGCGGGTGCGCGAGCATCGCGTCGAGATATTCGCCCGCGGCCGCGGCCGGTCGCACCCCGTAGGTTTTGAAGCGGAAGCAGACCGGCGCGTACATCGCATCGGCTGCCGAGAACGCGCCGAACAGATACGGCCCGGCTGGGTTCGCCTGCGTGCCGAAACGCTCGCGGCAGTCGTTCCAGATCGCCTCGATGCGGGCGATGTTGGCATCGACCGCCGTGTTGCGCCCCTGGCCGGTGTAGTCCTTGCGGATGTTCATCGTCATGTGCTGGCGCAGGTCGGTGAAGCCGGAATGCATTTCGGCGCTGACCGAGCGGGCGATCGCGCGCGTCGCCGTGTCGGCCGGCCACAGTCCCGGCGCCTTTTCGGCGAGATATTCGCAGATCGCGAGTGAATCCCAGATCGCCAGGCCATGGTCGATCAGGCACGGCACTTTTCCGGACGGCGAATGCGACAGGATGCGCTCGCGGCTGCCGGGGATGAACAGCGCGATGCGGATCTCCTCGAACTGCCGGCCGCTGGCCCGCGCCGCGAGCCACGCACGCAGCGACCAGGACGAGTAGTTCTTGTTGCCGATGATCAGTTTCATGCGCGAAGTCTCCGTCGGGTGGGGAATCGTCCGGCCCTTCAGCCGTGGGGTCGGCCGGAGTGGCTACGCATCGAATAGTAGCGGGCGCGTTGCGAGCTGTCGCCGATATATGCCGGCACGACGGCCTCCAGCGGCGTCGGGGTCATGCCGAACGGTAGCGGCGCGCCACTCGCGACGTTGTCGACGCGCATCGAGCGCAGGTTGTCGCGGCTCATTATCGGGTTCGGCAGCCATTCCATCAGTGCCGCCTGCATCATCGCGAGCCCCTCGGGCAGCGGGATGATCGGGCGTGGTGCACCGGCCAGATCGCTGATGTATTCGACCAGCTCGCGCAGCGTATAGACGCGCGGCCCCGCGAGTTCGAACGTCTCGCCGGCGGCGGCCGGATCGCGCAGGCAGTGGCAGATGACCGAAGCGACGTCTTCGACGTACACGGGCTGGAATCGCGCGCGTGCGCCGCCCAGCGGCAAAACCGGAAATCGCCTCGCCAGCTTGGCGAAGAGGTTCGTGAAGTGGTCGCCGCGGCCGAACATCACCGCCGGACGCAGCACCGTCCAGGCCGGGGCGTCGCCGCCGGCGCGTACCGCCGCCTCGCCGGCGGCCTTCGAGCGCAGGTATTCGGACGGACCGTCGGGCGAGGCGCCGAGCGCGCTCACATGCACGAGATGGGGAACTCGCGCGGCGTGGCACGCGGCGACGATCTTTTGCGGCAATTCAACATGCGCGCGCGCGAAATCCCGGCCGTACGGGGAGCCCGACCGGGAATGCAGGATCCCGACGAGGTTGATGACCGCATCGACGCCGGCGACCAGCCGCGCGAGCGTCGCCGGGTCATGCACATCCGCCTCGACGACGTCGACGGTCGGCAGCAGCAGCAGATGGCGCGCGCGGCTCTCGTGGCGAGTCGGAACGACGACCTCGACGGCGGCTTCGGCAAGCCGGTTGGCAACGGCGCTGCCGACGAAGCCGGAGCCGCCGATGAGCACGACGCGTTCGATTTTCATGTTGAGGCTCCCGTGCAGGCAACGATGCGATGGTCACTGGTCCTCGACGGGGCGGGGAGCGATCGTGCCGAGCCGCTGCTTCAGCGACTGGGGTCGGCCTTCGAGCATCGCCGCATAGATGACCGCGTTGGACATCACCTTCTTGACATAGTCGCGCGTCTCATCGAAAGGAATCGTTTCGGCATAGATCGCGCCTTCGAGCGAACGCTGGTCGCGCCAGCGTCGGGCCCGGCTTGGCCCTGCATTGTAGCCGGCCGATGCGAGCACCGGATGATTGTCGAGTCCGTCGAGGATCAGCCGCATGTAGCTCGTGCCCAGCAGGACGTTGGTGTTGGGATCGGTGAGCATGCCGGGGTGGTAGTTCGGCAGGCCGATCTTGCCGGCGACCCATTTGCCGGTCGCGGGCATCACCTGCATCAGCCCCTGCGCGCCGGAACTCGAGCGCGCCGGCGCGCTGAAGCGGCTTTCCTGGCGCATCAGCCCGTATACCCAGCCGATGTCGAGCCCGCGCTCGTGCACCTGCGGCTCGATGAGCGGGCGATACGGCGTGATATAGCGCAGGTCGAAGTTGGCGCGCGCATCGGTGCGTTCGGCGGTGTTGATGGCGCGGTCGAAGAGCTCGTGATTCAGCGCGAGGCGCGCGGCGGCGACGAGGAAGCCTTCATCCTGGCCGCGCAGTGCCCAGTTCCATTCGCGCGCTGCTTCGGTGCGCAGGTCGAGCCGGTACAGTGCGAGGGCGCGCTGCAGGCCGGGGTCGGCCGCGGCTCGCGCGGTGTCGCCCGCCGTCACCGCCCCGTTGCCGGTGGGCGCGGAGAAAAGCTCGCCGCCTTCTTCCGCTGCGAGCAGGCCGTAGAAATGCGGCTCCCCGGCGATGCGCCGGTAGAGCGCCGCGGCCTCGTCCCCGCGGCCGAGGGCAGCCCGTGCGCGGCCCAGCCAGTAGATCCACTCCGGGCGGGCCTGCTCGGCTGCCGGCAGCGCCTCGATCGAGGATTCCACCATGCGCCAGTCCTCGACCCGCAGCGCCGCGCGCACCCGCCACGCGCGCTGCTCGCTGCTCATCGCCACGTCGCCGGCCGCGCGGTACCACTCCGAGGCCTGCGGCAGGCGCGCGAGCGCGCCGTAATGGCCGAGGATCGCGTGGACGTAGGCCCGTTCGCCGTGATCGAGCCGGTCGCTGATGCGCTGGAAGCGGACCTGCGCAGCGCGCGGGTCGTCCTGGCGCGCGAGGTTGACCAGCGCCGTCAAGGCCAGCTCGCGGCCGGGCCGGGTCGCGGCGAAGTTCGCGGGCAGGCGGTCGAGGTACGCTTCGGGAGACTTCACCGCGTGGTCGAGTCTGGCGAGCTTCGGCATTTCGCCGGCCGCGAGCCAGGCGAGCGTGCTGCGCGCCGCGGCGAAGCTGCGCGTCTCGATCTGTCGGCGGAATCGCCACCACAGCTCGTCCGCGCCGACTGCGCCGCCGGTCGCGAGCGCGCGCAGGACCGGCTCGCAGGCGACGTGGCTGTCGGTCAATTCCATCCACTGTGCGCGGGTTTCGGCCAGCACTTCGGTGTCGCCGAGGTTGAGCCGGGCGGTCCGGTAATGGCAGCGCAGCTCGGCGTCCGGTTCCCGCAGGTCGGCGTAAAGGCGCAGGAATCCCGACCAGTCCTCGTCGCGCACCGTGCGGCGCAGCCAGTCGGCGCGCAGGCGTTCGGCAAGCAGGCTGTCGGGGTCCTGCAGCAGGAACTCGGTCAACTCGATGATCGGGGCCGGGTCAGGGCGCACGAGCTTGTTCGACAGCAACCAGTACTGGACGTACGGGTCGAGCGGGTGCGAGCCGCGTTCCCTGTCGAGCTGCTCCAGCGTGCCCCGGTCGCCGGTGCGCAGCGCCTCCCGCGCCGCCAGGATCCGTTCATCCCCCGGGTCGCCGTGCACCACCGCGCTCAGGGTCGCCAACGCCAGGGCCACGCCCGCCCACAATCCCTTGATCATCCCTTACCATCCTGTTTTTGATTCGATTCACCTTAGCACAGTGACGACATCCGTTTCCCCTGCCGACGACGAGGCGGGCCGCATCCGGCGGGCGCTGCGCGAGCGCGCGTGCGCCGAGCGCCTGGCGCTGCCGGACGAGCGCCGTGCGACGCTCACGGAGCAGCTTGAAGCGCATCTGGACTGCTTGCTCGCGCGGCTCGCCCCGCACGCGCTGGCGTTCTGCTGGCCATATCGCGCCGAGCCCGACCTGCGTGCATGGATGTGTCGCTGGCTCGTCGGCGGACACTCGCGCGTCGCGGCGCTGCCGGTGGTGCTGGCAAAGGCAACGCCGATGGTGTTCCGCAGGTGGACGCCGGGCATGGAAATGGTTTTCGATCGCCACGGCATCCCGCATCCACCCGACGGCGAGGCGATCGTACCGGACGCGGTGCTGGTGCCGTGCAACGCGTTCGACGCCGCCGGCTACCGACTCGGCTACGGCGGCGGCTATTTCGATCGCACGCTGGCGTTGATCGATCCGGTCGCGGTCGGTGTCGGCTTCGAGCTGGGGCGCGCGCAAACGGTGTATCCGCAGCACCATGACCGCCCGATGCAGTGGATCGTGACCGAAGCCGGGGCTTTCCCGGCGCGGCCGCACGCCGCCTGAGGCGGGGCTTCAGCCGAGGAACATGCGGTACGCTGGGTTCCCGGACTCGTCGGCATATTCATAGCCGAGCCGGTCGAGGAACGCGCTGAATGCCGCCTTGTCGCCGGGAGGCACCTGCATGCCGACCAGCACGCGGCCGAAATCCGAGCCGTGGTTGCGGTAGTGGAACAGGCTGATGTTCCAGTCCGAGTGCAGGTTGGTGAGGAAATTCATCAGCGCGCCGGGGCGCTCGGGGAATTCGAAGCGGTACACGAGCTCATTGTCGACGTGCGGCGCGCGGCCGCCGACCATGTAGCGGATGTGGCTCTTCGCCATTTCGTCGTCGGTGAGGTCAACTGCCGGCAGCTCGTGGCGCCCGAGCATCTCGATGAGGCGGGAAGCCTCGGCGCGGTTGTGCACCGACACGCCGACGAAGATGTGCGCCTGTTCCGGGTCGGCGTAGCGATAGTTGAACTCGGTGATGTGGCGGTCGCCGACGAGGCTGCAGAATTTGCGGAACGAGCCGGGGCGCTCCGGGATCGTCACCGCGAACACCGCCTCGCGTTGCTCGCCGACCTCGGCGCGTTCGGCGACGAAACGCAGGCGGTCGAAGTTCATGTTCGCGCCGGACGCCACTGCCACCAGGCACTTGCCGTGCAGGTTGTGGCGCTGCGCGTATTCCTTGGCGCCGGCGATCGCGAGCGCCCCGGACGGCTCGAGGATCGAGCGGGTGTCCTCGAAGACGTCTTTCAGCGCGGCGCAGATCGCGTCGTTGTCGACCAGGATCATCTCGTCCACATACTGCCGGCACAGGCGGAAAGTCTCCTCGCCGACCTGCTTGACCGCGGTGCCGTCGGCGAACAGGCCGACCTGGTCGAGAACGACGCGTTCGCCCGCCGCGAGCGAGCGCGTCATCGCATCGGCGTCCACCGTCTCGACGCCGACGATCCTGATTTCGGGCCGCAGCCGCTTCACGTAGGCGGCAACGCCGGCGATCAGCCCGCCGCCGCCGACGGCGCAGAAGATCGCGTGGATCGGATCGGGGTGCGCGCGCAGGATCTCCATGCCGATCGTGCCCTGCCCGGCGATGACGTCCGGGTCGTCATAAGGATGGACGAAAGTGAGCTTGTCCGCCTTTTCCAGTTCCAGCGAGTGGGCGTAGGCGTCCGAGTAGGAGTCGCCGGCGAGCACCACCTCGCCGCCCCGCGCCCTGACCGCGTCGACCTTGATCTGCGGCGTCGAGGTCGGCATCACGATCACCGCGCGCACGCCGAGCTTCTGCGCCGACAGCGCGACGCCCTGCGCGTGGTTGCCGGCCGAGGCGCAGATCACCCCCCGCTTGAGCGCCTGCGGCGGCAGGTGCGCCATCTTGTTGTAGGCCCCGCGCAGCTTGAAGCTGAACACCGGCTGCATGTCCTCGCGCTTGAGGTAGATGCGGTTGTGGATGCGTGCGGACAGGTTCGGGGCGAGATCGAGCGGGGTTTCCTCCGCGACGTCATAGACGCGGGCGTTGAGGGTTCTTTCCAGGTAGTCCGGAATTGCGGCAGTCATCGGCGGTCCCTGAGCGGGAGAAGCAAAGGGAACGAGCGTAGCAGTCGGTGCGGCACGGCGGCAAGCGGGATCAGTCCAGCGGGATCAGTCCCGGTCCGGCTCGCCTTCGAGCATGCGTTGCTGCCGGTCGATGAACTCCTGCGTCGAATCGATCCCGCGCAACTGCAGGATCGTCGAGCGCACGGCCGCCTCGAGCAGCACCGCGATGTTGCGCCCGGCCGCGACCGGCAGGATCGCGCGGATGATCGGCACGCCGAGCACCTCCTGGGTTTCGCGGTGCATCGGCAGCCGGGAAGGATCGGTCTGGCCGGGCAGGCGCCGCTCGAGATGGACCACGAGGCGCAGGCGCATCTTCCGGCGGCACGCGGTCTCGCCGAAGATGGTGCGGATATTGAGGATGCCCAGGCCGCGCACCTCGATGAAATCCTTCAGCATTTCGGGGCAGCGGCCTTCGAGCACGGTCGGCGCGATGCGCGAGAATTCGACGATGTCGTCGGCGACCAGGCCATGGCCGCGCGAGATCAGCTCCAGCGCGAGTTCGGACTTCCCGGCGCCGGAATTGCCGGTGATGAACACGCCCAGTCCGAGCACGTCCATGAACACGCCGTGCAGCGAGGTCTTTTCGGCGAGCTCGCGCGACAGGTACAGGCGGAGCTGGTCGATGACGCTGGCGGCCGGATGAGGCGTGGTGAACAGCGCGATGTCGGCGTTCTCGCAGATGCTGCGCAGCACCGGGGGGATTTGACATTTGTCGGCGACGATGATCGCCGGGGGGCGGGCGCTGACGATCTCGTTCAGGTGATGCGCAACCTTTTCGCGCGACTGACGCTGCGCCCACGCCTGCTCGGCGGCACCGAGAATCTGCAGCCGCGCAGGGTGGATCAGGTTCAGGTGGCCGATCAGGTCTGCCGGCCAGATGCGCTCTTCGGTGACCGAAATCGTACGGTCGAGCTGTCCGCTGACGTGCGTCAGCGCCAGCCTTTCGCGCTGGGCTTCATACAGCAGCGCGACGTTCGTCTGTCGCATGGGGCCCCCAGGAGGCGAACAGGGAGTGGATCGTGGCGGCATCGGGCGCATTGAGCAGGCGCTCGCGGAAGTCGCGGTCGCTGAACATCTGCGCGAGTTCGGAGAGCAACTGCAGGTGGCGCTCGTTCGCCTGCTCCGGCACCAGCAGCACGAAGAGCATATTGACTGGCCGCCCGTCCGGCGCATCGAACTGCACCGGCGTTGCGAGACGCAGAAACGCGCCCGCCGCGTCCTTCAGGCCCTTGATGCGGCCGTGGGGAATCGCAATCCCCTGGCCGAGCCCGGTCGAACCGAGGCGTTCGCGTGAAAACAGGCTGTCGAATACCACGCTGCGGGCGATGCCGTGGTTGTTCTCGAACAGCAGGCCGGCTTGTTCAAAGACGCGCTTCTTGCTGCTCGCGTCGAGGTCGATGACCACGTTTGAAGGTGGCAGGAGTTCGGCAATGAGGCTCATGCTGCTCATGACGCGCGCGGCGCCGGAGGGGTGCCGCGCGCGCGGGAAAAGTCGTGGGGCGTGTCGCAGGCGTGGGACGGATGCCCGCGAATTATAAACACACCCTGGAGCGGGGAAGAGAGAGGGACTCGATCAGAGTTCCGTGCTTTGGTGCTTCAGCGCGTCGTGGTTATGGTCGAACGCTTTCTGCTTGTACTTCATGACCTGCCGGTCGAGCTTGTCGACCATCGAGTCGATCGCCGCATACAGGTCGACGTCGTCGCTCTCGACGTAGATGTCCTTGCCGCGCACGTGCAGGGTCACTTCCGCCTTCTGCTTGAGCTTCTCCACCGAAAGAATCACGCCGACGCTCGTCACGTTGTCGAAATGGCGGATCACGCGATCGAGCTTGTTCGTGACATATTCGCGGATCGCGGGGCTGACTTCGACGTGATGTCCGGTGATGTTGAGATTCATGATCATTCCTCTTTTCAGATCGTCTTGCGCAGGCTGACCGGCGGGATATTGAGTGATTCACGGTATTTTGCAATGGTGCGCCGCGCCACCACGATACCCTGCTGGCCCAACAATTCGGCAATCTTTGCGTCGGACAGAGGTTTCTTTCTGTCTTCGGCCTCGACCAACTGGCGGATCAGCGCGCGAATCGCCGTTGAGGATGCCGCTCCACCGGTATCGGTGGCGACGTGACTGCCGAAAAAATACTTGAGTTCGAACACGCCCCGCGGGGTGGCCATGAATTTCTGTGTCGTGACCCGCGACACGGTGGATTCGTGCAGTTCCAGCTGGTCTGCGATTTCCCGCAGCGTCAGCGGGCGCATCGCCACCTCGCCATAATCGAAGAACTGCCGCTGCTGGTCAACGATCGCCTGGGAGACGCGCAGGATCGTGTCGAAACGCTGCTGCACGTTCTTGATCAGCCAGCGCGCTTCCTGCAACTGGCTCGTCAAGGCGCCGCCGGAGCCGCGGTTCTGCTGCAGGATGCTCGCGTACAGCGAGTTGATGCGCAGTTTCGGCATCGCTTCGGGGTTCAGCGTGACGACCCAGCGTCCGCGCTGCTTGCGCACGACGACGTCGGGCATGATGTAGCGCGTTTCCTGCACCGAATGCTGCGATCCCGGGTGCGGGTCGAGGCTGCAGATCAGCAGGTGCGCGCAGCGCAGCGCATCATCGTCGCAGCCGAGCAGGCGCTTCAGGCGGACGAAGTTGCGTTCGGCGAGGAGCTCGAGGTGATGGTCGACGATCTTCAGCGCGAGCTCGCGCGTCGGGCTCGGCCGCATCGCGCGCAGCTGCAGGCTGAGGCATTCCTGCGGCGTGCGCGCCGCGACACCCGCGGGGTCGAGGTTCTGCACATGGTGCAGCGCGATCGACAGGTCGTCGAGGTCGTATTCGAGTTCCGGCGGCAGCAGCGGCAGCAACTCTTCGAGCGACTGGTTCAGATAACCGTCGTCGTCGAGCGCCTCGATGATGAAGCGCACCAGCGCGCGGTCGCGATCGGACAGAGGCGACAGGCTGACCTGCTGGTCGAGGTGATCGCGCAGGCTGGTTTCGGCGGCCTGGAACTCCTGGTAGTCGCTGTCGTCCTCGTCGTCGCGGTTCGCTGAGCCGCTTCCCGCGCTCGACCATTCACCGGCTTCGTCGAGGTTCGCCGGACCCGCTTCGGCGTGCGGCTCGTCGGCCGGCGGAGAATTGTCGCTCTCGCTCGCGCCTTCGCTGCTCGCCGCGGCGGTCGCGGGCGGGGGGGCAAAATCGCTGCCGTCGCCGTCCTCGCGTTCGAGCATCGGATTCTCGAGCAGGAAGCGTTCGAGTTCCTGGTTCAGTTCGAGCGTCGAGAGCTGCAGCAGTTTGATCGACTGCTGCAGTTGCGGCGTCAGCGTGAGATGCTGGGAGAGCTTGAGCTGGAGGGTCGGCTTCATCGGGAGGCGGCTCGATCTGACTCAGAGACGGAAATGTTCGCCGAGATAGACTTGGCGGACCCGCTCGTTGGCGACGATTTCGTCGGGTTTCCCGCTGGCGAGCACGCGGCCTTCGCTGATGATATAGGCGCGGTCGCAGATGCCGAGCGTTTCGCGCACGTTATGGTCGGTGATCAGAACGCCGATGCCGCGGTCCTTGAGGAAATGGATGATTTTCTGGATGTCGAGCACCGCGATCGGGTCGACGCCGGCGAACGGCTCGTCGAGCAGGATCAGGCGCGGGCGGGTCGCGAGCGCACGCGCGATTTCACAGCGCCGCCGCTCGCCGCCGGACAGCGAGATTGCGGTGTTGTCGCGCAAGTGCGCGATGCCGAGTTCGTCGAGCAGGTTTTCGAGCCGCGCGGCGATTTCTTCCTCGGCGAGCGCCTGCAGTTCGAGGATCGCGCGGATGTTCTCGGCGACCGTGAGCTTGCGGAAAACGCTCATTTCCTGCGGCAGGTACGACAGTCCGAGACGCGCGCGGGCGTGGATCGGCAGGTGGGTGAGAAGCGCCCCGTCGAGCGTGATGTCGCCGCCGTCGGCGCGCACGAGCCCGACGATCATGTAGAAACAGGTGGTCTTGCCGGCGCCGTTGGGCCCGAGCAGGCCGACGACTTCGCCGCTGCCGACTTCGAAGCCGACGTCGTGGACGACCGTGCGCGCTTTGTAGCGCTTCTGCAGCCCGGCAACCTTAAGCAGACTCATCGGGCGTCTCGTTCAGTACCTTGCGGATCACGTCCCCGCCGAACCCCCGGCCTTGCAGGAAGCGCGCCTGCTTCGCCCATTCGCGGGCGTCGGCCGGGGCGGCGCCGAACCTGCTCGACCACACCTGGCGGGCGCGGTCGAAGTCGGTGCAGCCCCCTTCGACCGCCAGCGCGGCGTCGATCGTCTCGCGGGCCACCCCGCGCTGTGCCAGATCATGACGCAGGCGGGCGGTGCCGAAGCGGGCGGCCTTGCTGCGCACCCAGGCTTCGGCAAAGCGCCGGTCGGAGAGCAGTTCCAGTTCGTGCATGCGGTTCAGGACGTCGTCGATTTCTTCGGCGCTGCCGTGGGGCGCCAGCTTGCGGGCGAGTTCGGCGCGGGAATGGTCGCGCCGCGCCAGATGGCGCACGGCCCGTTCCCGCAAGCTGATTTCAGGCATCGTGCCGTCAGGTCTCGACGGGGGCCGCGCCTGCGCCAGCCGTCTCGACCGCCATCGCATTCAGGCCGACGAGCGCGCGCACCTTGTTCTCGATCTCGCGCGCGAGCGCCGGATTCGCGCGCAGGAACTCGCGCGAATTGTCCTTGCCCTGGCCCAGCTTCTCACCGTCGTACGCGTACCAGGCGCCGGACTTGTCGACGATCTTGTGCTGCACGCCGAGGTCGATGATCTCGCCTTCGCGCGAAATGCCTTCACCGTAGAGGATGTCGAAATGCGCTTCCTTGAACGGCGGCGCGACCTTGTTCTTGACGACCTTGCAGCGCGTCTCCGAGCCGACCACCTCATCGCCTTTCTTGATCGCGCCGGTGCGGCGGATGTCGAGCCGCACCGAAGCGTAGAACTTCAGCGCGTTGCCGCCGGTCGTGGTCTCGGGGCTGCCGAACATCACGCCGATCTTCATGCGGATCTGGTTGATGAAGATCACCAGCGTGTTCGTGCGCTTGATGTTCGCGGTGAGCTTCCGCAGCGCCTGGCTCATCAGCCGCGCCTGCAGGCCGGGCAGCTGGTCGCCCATCTCGCCTTCGATTTCGGCCTTGGGCGTCAGCGCCGCGACCGAGTCGATGACGACGATGTCGACGCCGCCCGAGCGCACCAGCATGTCGGCAATCTCGAGCGCCTGCTCGCCGGTGTCCGGCTGCGAAATCAGCAGGTCCTGGATGTTCACGCCGAGCTTCTCGGCGTAGCCGACATCGAGCGCATGCTCGGCGTCGATGAACGCGGCGGTGCCGCCGAGCTTCTGCATTTCGGCGATGACTTGCAGCGTCAGCGTCGTCTTGCCGGAGGATTCCGGGCCGTAGATCTCGACCACCCGGCCGCGCGGCAGGCCGCCCAGACCGAGCGCGATGTCGAGGCCGAGCGAGCCGGTCGACACCGTCTGGATGTCACGTTCGATGGTGCCGTCGCCCATCCGCATGATCGAGCCTTTGCCGAATTGCTTCTCGATCTGCGAGAGCGCGGCGGCGAGGGCCTTGGCCTTGTTGTCGTCCATGTCCTGTCCTTTCAAACTTTGCGAATTATGGCACAGAGATTGCTGGTACGCAGGGCGCTGCTTCAGCGGCCCACCGGTAAATCATATGTCATTATCCCGCGCAGCGCCCGGATCACCGCTTGGCGCCGCACCGCCTCGCGGTCGCCGGAAAAATGCCGCGTTTCGCTGCTGATCCCGGCCTCGCGCCGACCCCACGCGAAACACACCATGCCGACCGGCTTGGCCGCGGTGCCGCCGCCCGGGCCGGCGACGCCGGACACCGCCAGCGCGAGATCGGCACGGCTGCGTGCAAGCGTACCGGCAACCATCTCGCGCACGGTTTCCTCGCTGACCGCGCCGAAGTCCGCCAGCGTCGCCGCCCTCACCCCGAGGAGATCCTGCTTGGCCTCGTTGGAGTACGTCACGAAGCCGCAGTCGAACCACGTCGAACTGCCGGCAGTTGCCGTGACCACTTCGGCGATCCAGCCGCCGGTGCACGATTCGGCACTTGCAAGGCGCATGCCCCGTGCACCGAGCCACGTGCCGGTTTCCGCCGACAGTGCAGCCAGTTCCCTGTCCATCATCTCATCCAAAAAAACGCACCAGCAGAGCCAGCGCGAGAATGGCGTAGCCGGCCGCGATCACGTCGTCGAGCATCACGCCCAAGCCACCCTTGATGCGACTGTCCACCCACCGGATTGGTTGCGGCTTGACGATATCGAAAAAGCGGAACAGCACGAACGCGAGGCTCTGCCAGAGCAGGCTCGCCGGGGTGAAGAATAGTACCAGCCAGAAAGCGACGATCTCGTCCCAGACGATCGCCCCGTGGTCGGGCACGCCGAGGGCCCGGCCGGTGCGGTCAGCGGCGATTAGGCCGGCGACGAAGAAACTCGCCAGCAGCGCGAGGAACACGAAGTCAGAGATCGGTGCCCGCAGCAGCGGGTACAGCAGCCAGGCGACGAGCGTGCCGGCAGTGCCGGGAGCGCGCGGCGCGAGCCCCGCGCCGAAGCCCAGGGAGATGAAATGGGCCGGATGGCTCAGGAGCAGGCGGTACGAGGGGGGCATCATCGTGGGCCCTTGTCGCGCAGGGGAAGGTGACAGCATCGGGAGCGTCAATGAAAATCAGGCGAAATGATCGTAGCTGCGGCACGCCGGCGGGCGTTCGCTGCCGTCGGCGTGCCGCAGCAGCAAGCGGCCGGTGTCGCCGGTGATTGTGCCGATGCGTGTGAACGGCAGATCCAGCCGCCGGGCGAGCGCGCCGAGGTGCTCGCGCTGCGCCGCGGCGGCGGTGAATAGCAGCTCGTAGTCGTCGCCGCCGCCGAGCACGCAGCGCTGCGCGAATTCGACGTCGGCGCCGACCGCGAGCAGCGCGCCGAGCGGCAGCGCGGCGAGGTCGAGGACCGCGCCGGTGCCGGAAGCCTCGAGGATGTGCGCGAGATCGCCGACCAGCCCGTCGGAGACGTCCAGCATCGCGTGGGCGACACCGTGCAGCGCGAGGCCGGCCGCGACGCGCGGTTGGGGGCGATGCAGCGCGTCGATGCACGGCGCGACGGCGTCGGCATCGAGGGCCGTCTCGCCGCGCAGGAAAGCGAGGCCGAGCGCACCGCGGCCGGGTTCGCCGGTGATCCAGATGTCGTCGCCCGGGCGCGCGCCGGCGCGCGTGATCGCCGTGCCTGCCGGCACTTCACCGATGATCGTCACGCACAGGTTCAGCGGGCCGCGCGTCGTGTCGCCGCCCGCGAGGTCGACGCCGAACCGCCCGGCGCACGCGAACAGGCCCCGCGCGAACGCCTCGATCCACGCTTCGTCGGCGGCCGGCAGCGCGAGCGCGAGCAGCGCCCAGCGCGGTTCGGCTCCCATTGCCGCGAGATCCGAGATGTTGACCGCCAGCGCTTTCCAGCCGAGCGCCTCGGGGTCCGCGTCGGCGAAGAAATGCGTGCCGGCGACCAGCATGTCGGTCGAGGTCGCGAGCTGCATGCCCGGACGCGGCGTGAACAGCGCCGCGTCATCGCCGACGGCGAGCTCGGTGTGACGGGCGGGGCGGGTGAAGTGGCGGCGGATCAGGTCGAATTCGGAAGGCATCGCGGCACGGCGCAGGCAGAACAGGAGCGACTCATCGGTCGAAAAGCTTAACCCGGCCGCTCCTGACTGCCCGAACTATTTTCCGCGACCCTGGCCTTCCTCGAGCAATTGCAGGCACTGCAGGACTTCGCGGTCGCCGGGTTCTCGTGGCTACAGAATGAGCATTGGAGCGTATCCATAGGGCGCAGAGTATGGAAGAGACTCGGTTACATTCAAGAGCCCATTACATTCGGATACTCAATCCCGGCTTGCCGGGAACGCCGCGTTTCAGACGAAGACGGGCTCGGGTTCGAGATCCACGCCGAAGCGCCGCGAAACGTCGTCCTGGATCGCCTGCGCGATGCGCCGGACGTCTGCGCCGGTCGCCCCGCCGCGGTTGACGAGCACCAGCGCCTGCCTTTCATACACGCCGACCGGGCCGAGGTCGCGCCCCTTCCAGCCGCAGCGGTCGATCAGCCAGCCGGCGGCGAGCTTCACGCTGCCGTCGGGCTGCAGGTAGTGCGGCAGGCCGGGGTGGCCGGCGACGAGGCGTTCGAGCGTGGCCGCGTCGACGAGCGGGTTCTTGAAGAAGCTGCCGGCATTGCCGAGTGCCGCCGGGTCGGGCAGCTTGCGCCGGCGGATCGCGATCACGGCGTCGGAAACGTCGAGTGGGCCCGGGGCGACGCCCCTGCGCGCGGCGAGTTCTTCGGTGACATCCGCGTAGCGGGTGACCGGCAGCCAGCACTTGGGCAGGCGGAAAGTGACCGACGTGACGAGCGCGCGGCCCGCCAGGTCGTGCTTGAAAATGCTGTCGCGATAGCCGAAGTGGCAGTCGGCGGCATCCAGCCGGAAGCTCGCGCCGGTTTCGAGCGACACGGCGGCGAGCGACGCGAAGCGTTCGGCGATTTCGAGCCCGTACGCGCCGATGTTCTGGATCGGTGCCGCGCCGACGGTGCCGGGAATGAGCGACAGGTTCTCGAGCCCCGGCCAGCCTTGCGCGAGCGTCCAGCGCACGAAGTCGTGCCAGTTTTCTCCGGCGCCGGCCTCGACGTACCACGCGTCGTCGTCGTCGCCGACGAGCCGGCGTCCGCCGATCGCGACTTTCAGTACGAGCCCGTGGAAATCGCCGCTCAATACCAGATTGCTGCCGCCGCCGAGCACGAGCCGCGGCGCCCTGGCCCAGTCGGGTTGCGCGAGCAGCGCGGCGAGTTGCGCCGGATGCTCGATGATCGCGAGGCGCTCGGCTCGCGCCGGGAGCCCGAAAGTGTTGAGAGCCTGCAGGTCGGCGTGGGTTTCGAGCGCCGGCAGTGGCGCGGCGCCGCTGTTACCGGGCACTGGAAAACGATCCGCAGCGCTGCGGTTCGATCGGGAACGTGCGGTCGTAGCCGAGGTTGAACGCGAAGGCGTACAGCACGTAGGCCGTCGCGAGCCCCAGGTCCGCGACCAGCGCCTCGATCCAGCCCATGCCGGTCCAGGCCGTGATGATCGGCAGGCTCATCAGCAGCAGTCCGCCTTCGAAGCCGATCGCGTGCGCGACGCGTAGCGGGAGCGGCCGGCGATCGGCCGGCCGCCCGGCGAGCTTTGCCTCGATGCGGTCGAAGCAGGTGTTGTACGCGGCATTCCACACCGCCGCGAGCAGCGCGATCAGCGCCAGCAGGCCGATCGAGTCGGAGAGCGGCACGCCGCTCGCCCAGGCGAAAGGCGGAGTGACCAGCGCCAGGCCGCCCAGCTCGAACAGCGCGACCTGGCGCATCCGGTCGCGGACAGAGCGCAGTGGGGGTCGGAATTCGGAGGGGTGGGGTGACATGGGCGACGACGTTCGTGGAGCCGGCAAAGATAGAGCCTCGCCGCAGCCAGCGCAACGGGGCAGGTACATCAATTGGCGGGCCTACCCTCGTCGCCCGGGCGTCGCCGCTCGCCGCGCGGCGCATCGCCTTCATTCCCTGTCGCCCGTCGTTCCATCTGGCTGCGCTGCTCGCTCTGCTGCCGCTCCTGCATCTCGCGCTGCCGTTCCAGTTGCCGCTGCTGCCGCTGCAACTGGTCCTGTTGCTGGCCCTGTTGCTGCCGCAGCTGGCGCTCGCGCTCCTGTGACTGGCGCTGCCGCAGTTCCTCCTGCCGCTCCATGGCCTGGCTGCGCTGCTGTTCCTGGTTCCGTTGCTGCTGCATCCGCTGCTGGCGCTGCTGTTCGAGTTCCCGTTGCTGCTGTTGCATCCGCTCCTGCTGCTGCCGCTGGAGCTCCTGCGATTGGCGCTGCCGGAGTTCCTCCTGCCGCGCCATGGCCTGACGACGCTGCTGTTCCTGTTGCTGTTGTATCCCCTGCTGGCGCGGCTGCTCCAGTTCCCGTTGCTGCCGTTGCATCCGCTCCTGCTGCTGCCGCCGCTGGAGCTGTTCCTGTTGCTGGCGCTCGCGCTGCTGCGACTGGCGCTGCCGGAGTTCCTCCTGCCGCTCCATGGCCTGGCGGCGCTGCTGTTCCTGCTGCTCCAGCGCGCGTTGACGCAGCGACTGTTCGCGCGCGCGTTCCTGTTCCTGTTGCTGCTGTTCCTGGTCCCGTTGCTGCTGCATCCGCTGCTGGCGCTGCTGTTCCTGTTCCTGCTGGCGCTGTTGCAGCTCCCGTGCGTTCTGCTGCGGTGCGCGTTGCGGCATGTCCGGGATTGGGTCGCGTGGCCGCGCTTCGGGGGCGGAAGGGAATCGACGTTCGCGTTCGACCCGCTGCTCGTCGTCCGTCCCGGGTCGTCCCTGTTCCCTGCCGTCGATGCGGCGCCCGGGGGACGTTTCGCGGCCGCGTCCGTCTTCGGGCAGGTCGCGCAATCGCCGTTCTCCCGGGCCCGACGCACGTTCCCGCTGCCGGCGCTCTTCGACCGCTTCGCGCAAGCGGACGCTGCGCCGCGCCTGTTCGTCGCGCAGCCGCTCCTCGTCCCGCGGCCGCGTCGCGCGTTCGACGCGATCATGCTCGACGACGAGACGAGGGTCGAGCGGCGGGACAGGGGTCGCCGCGCGCGGTGGGCGCCCTTTGCGCTCGTCGTCGCGCACCGCATGACGGAAGACCGGGCGGGAATGCCTGACGACTTCGCCGGGCACGAGCGTCACCGCTTCGCGCCGGTCGCGATGCACATAGCGGGCGTGCCGCGGTTCCCGCGCCGCCCGGTCGATATGGACGACGTTGGTGACATGGGTGATGTTGATCCGGCGCACGTAGGTCGTGCTGTGGCGGTAGCTGGGAACGTAGACTTCGCGCGGCCCGAGGGGGAACCACCCGATGTGCGGCAGCGAACCGGACGAGAGGCTGATGCTCACGCCCGGCAGGCCCATCCACACGACGAGCGCAGGCGCGTACACCGGCCGCGGAACGTAGGCGCCCGGCACCCAGCCCCATGTTCCCCCGATCAGCACCCAGCGGCCGTAATGGAACGGGGCGAAGCCCCACGGCGCCTCGTCGACCCAGGTCCAGCCCCACGGCTGGACCAGCACCCAGCGCCCCGAACGATAGGGGGCCCAGCCGGACGGCACGCTGCGCGGGTACCACACCGGTCCGTAATCGTCGGCTGTTCGCCAGTCGCCGTATTCATACAGGTCCTCGGCGCCGGTCATCTCGGGCGACACGTGGCGCGGCTCGCCGAGCCGGTCGTCGTGCTCGTCGCGGGCCAGCGTCCAGTCGGAGAAATCGTCCCGCTCGGGGTCGCTCCAGCGCACTTCGGTGTGGTCGGAAAACAGGACGCGCGCGCGTCGCCCTTCGGTCACGACGACGTCGCTGTCCTCCGAGCGGAAATCGAGCTCGCCGCCGCGGTAGTTCGTCAGGACTGTCGCGGCGTCCTCGTAATCGACGCGGTATTGACCCGGCTTATCGGCGACGACGAGCCCGTCGCGGGTCTCGATTTCGATCGCCGACGCCGCTTCGCGGCTCCGAATCCGTATCGCGACGCTGCCGCGTTCGAGCTCGATGCGGATCCGTTCGTCATCGAGCTGGCGGATGTCGATGGACGTCGAACCGTCGAGGCGCAGCACGCTCGACCCGATGCGGACTTCGGCGCGGCTGCCCGCTTCGGTGCTGAGGGCATCGCCCGAAGTCAGCGGCCAGTTCACGCTGGCGCTTTCCCACCGCCGGCTGTCGGCCGGGCGCAGCGAGACTTCGCCGTCGATCAGCGCCAGGCGCCCGACCCGGCCGGGCGGGTCGGCCCACGCGCTACCCGCCAGAAGCAGGACCAGCGGCAGCGCGAAGAGGAAGCGAAGAGCGCGGAACATCTGGTTGTGTCTCCCGGAAAACCCCTCCGAAGGGGATGAGTGGCAGGTCGGTCGACGAGGCCGCGATCACTGCCGACGGGCGTGACGCGCCGGGCCTCGTACCGGATTCAACGTATGGGCGGGACGGGCGATGACGATGCGCACAATTGTTTGCAATTCAGTCGAAGGATCGCCGGCTGAGCGTGATTCACGCATACGCGAAACCATTGTTACGATTTGTCGAAAATATTTACACTTTTCTTTCCGGTGCTTAGATGCTGAATTGTAAATATTTGTCAAGAAAGGCAAACCAGATTCAGGCGCGGAAAGTGCTTTGGAAATCCGGCAGGGAGGCCTGCATATATTCCATCCGAAAAATGCAAGGAAAATAACAATGACAATGCGAACGTACATCAGGATTTCCGGAATCGCCCTGGCGGCGATCGTGCCTTCCGTGGCCAATGCGCTGGTGCTGACCGACCTGGAAAGCCTCGGCAGCTACGCCGGCCTGGCCACCGTCACGATCAGCCGCAACGGGCCCACCGCGCCGGCGACCCACCCGGGCACGGCCGGCGCCACGAGCGGGAATACGACATTTGCGATGGGCTGGACGGGGGGCGGCGATGCTCACGCCTATCCGCTCACGGTGGTCT
This sequence comes from Aromatoleum bremense, assembly GCF_017894365.1. NCBI lineage: Bacteria > Pseudomonadati > Pseudomonadota > Betaproteobacteria > Rhodocyclales > Rhodocyclaceae > Aromatoleum > Aromatoleum bremense. The sequence continues at coordinate 1,627,134 of NZ_CP059467.1, read as the reverse complement.
CCGGGGTGCCGTTCTTTGCAGTCGATTTCGGGACGATGCTCGCGGGGAGCGCGCCGTCGAGTCTCGGAGTGCACGTCTTCAACCTCGGGCTCGACCCGGTTGACGTGGATCCCGGCGACCTGGACCTTGCCGGACCCTCGATCGGCGACGTCGCGAGCGCCCTCGTGCTCGCGGAGAATGCCGAGGATCGCGCAAGTTGGGTAGACAGCGTGACGCAGGGAATCTTCCAGGCGACCTATCACCTGTTCCTGTTCGAGGCTTCCGCCGCGGACGCTCCGCCGAGCGATCCATCGCAAGTGGAGCCGAGCACGGTACCGGAGCCGGGTGTGCTGGCCCTGCTCGGAACCGGCCTCGCCGGCCTGGCGGCGGGCCTCCGCACAAGAAGAGCCTGACAGGGCCGGCCACCTGACACACCTTCACGCGGCGCTCCCCGGATGATCCGGGCTGGAACATCCGGGGTGGCTGCGACGCGTCCGATTCACGGCGCCGGCGAGGTTGCCGGCTCGCTGCTCTGCACCGTCTGCACGGGGCGCGCTCCGTGCAGGTACGGCAGCAGGATCGGCGCCATCGACTTCAGGATCTGCACCGGCAGCCCCGACGTGAAGCGGTACGCCGCAGCGTCGGGACCCATGACATAGGCGGTCAGCGTGCCGAAATGCCGCGGGCCGAGATGGAAGACGAAGGTCGCGGTGCGGTTGAGCGCGATTCCGCCGCGTCCCTGTCCGCGGGCGCCGGAGGTGACGATGCGGTTGTCGCCGGTGCCGGTCTTGCCGCCGACCGCGAGCAGCGTGCCGTCCGGCAGCGCGAACGCGCCTGCCAGCCGCCGCGCCGTGCCGCCTTCGACGACTTCCGACAGCGCGCTGCGTAGTGCCGCCGCGACTTCCGGCGCCATCACGCGTTCGCCTTTGTCGGCGCGCAGCGCGAGGACCGTTTCATACGGGGTTGCGGCGGCGAAATGGAGCCGCTCGACGCGCGCGGTGCGCTGGCGCACGCCGTCATTGACGATGATCCCCATCAACTCGGCGAGTGCGGCCGGACGGTCGCCGGCGCTGCCCAGGGCGGTCGCCAGCGACGGCACGAGGTGATTGAACGGGTAGCCGAGGAGCGCCCAGCGGCGGTGGATCTCGAGGAAGGCCTCGACTTCGAGGATCGTGTAGATCCGCTGGTCCTGTGCGCTTTTCGCCCGGGTACGGAACAGCCAGCGGTACACGGCCTGGCGTTCTTCGCTGCTCGCTTCGACGGCGTCGCTGAAGCCCGCTTCGGGATGCGCCATCAGGTAGCTGGCGAGCCACAATTCGAGCGGGTGCACGCGGGCGATGTAGCCCTGGTCGGGCAGGTCGAAGGTGCCCGGGGCGTAACGCCTGTAAAGGCTTGCGAGGCGTGCGTCGCCGAGCTCGGAATTGGGCAGGCGACCGCGCATGAACGCGGCGAAGCGCTTGGCATCCGCGTCGGGGTTCAGATAGCGGAACGCCGCGGCGAGGCGGTCGGCGGTGGGGCGCAGCCCATCGAGCAGCATCGCCTGGATCTCGTCCGCGTCCTGGCCCTGGTATTTGCGCCAGAAGCGGCGCAGGAATACCTGGCCCTCGCGGTCGGCGAAGCGCGACAGATATTCGCCGCGGCGCGGGTCGCTGTCGTCTTCGAGCAGCTTGGCGGTGCTGCCGGGCACCTGGTACATCGTGTGACGAACGATGTCGCGCATCAGGCGCACGAAGGGCAGGTTGATCGATGCCTGCAGCGCCTCGCGAACCGTCACCGTGCGGCCGTTGTCCTCGCGGCGGAAGTTGTTGAAGGTGTGCAGCCCGCCGCCGGTGAAAAACGATTCGCCGGGGCTGGCCGAATAGCGGCGCTCGAGAGCCGCCTGCAGCATCGTCGGCAGGTCGCGGTTCCCGGCCTCGATCAGATAGTCGAGCGCCCAGCGCGTGAGCGTGTCGTGCCGGTCGACCGTCGTCTCGCGCAATACCTGCACCGGCTGGTTGGCGTAGCGCTGGTGCAGTTCGGCAACGAGCTCGAGATAGGTCGCGAGCACGCGCAGCTTGGCCGTCGAGCCGAGTTCGAGCTTGCTGCCCTCGTTGATGTCGAGCGGCTGGTCGGTGGTGTCCGTCTGCACTCGCACGCGGTTGCCGTCCGGGGTGCGCTCGAACAGCGTGAAGCTGTAGTTCACCGTCGGCACCTGGCCGGGCGTGAGCAGGCGCTCGCCGATCAGGCCCGTCTGGCGCGCGAAGTCGACGTCGCGCAGCAGCTCGAGGTAGTCGCTGACTTCTTGCTGGAGCTTCTGGTCGAGGGTGGCAGAAGCCTTGAGGTCGATCCGGTCGAGGTCGTAGAGTGATACGTCGAGCATCCCGGCAAGGCGCGTACGGATCAGGGTCGCGCCCTTGTCCGCCTCGACCGGGGCGCGCGCCCGGGCGCGGTGCGGATCGCGGAACGCGAGCCGGGCGGCGAGCGCGGCGTCGCGCAGCCCGGGGCCGATGACGCGCGCCTCGGCGAGGATGCGCAGGTGGGCGTCGGTGAGTCGCGCGAGGTCGTCGCGGCCGAGCCCGAGGTAGTGTGACGGGCGGCGGTGGGCGATCATCAGCGCGAGCACCTGGCGCAGCGCGAGCCCTTGTTCCTCGAGGACCGCGCCTTCGGCCTCGGCCGCGGCGAGAAGCCGGTTGGTGTGCGCGAAGTCGGCGCCGAACCAGACCCACAGCCCGTCGCCGAGCCCGTGGACTTCGCCGTACAGCGGCGCGGCGGACAGCGGCACGGTGTTCAGGTAGTGGAGCACGAGGTCGCGCCGCACGGGGAGGGTTTCGCACCCTTCACGGTAGGCACGCACCGTCGCCGATACCATCTGGCGCAGCTTTTCCTGCGGTGAATGCGTGATGCCGTCGGGTGAGTGACGGTATTTTTCGATCTGCGTCGCAAGCGTGCTGCCGCCTGGCGTGTTCAGGTCTTCATCGACGATTTTGATGAGCTGCGCCATGGCGGCGCGGCCAAAGCGCACCCAGTCTATCGCCGGGTTCAGGTAGGGACGTGCCGGGTCGAGCAGATTGCGGTTCTCGATGAAAAGCAGGCTTTGCACGATGCGGACCGGGATCTGCTCGAACGCGGGATAGCTGCGCACGGGGTATGACGAGCGGTATACGAATTCGGATCCGCCGTGGGCGCCTTCGATCTCGAGGCCGGCGCGAGTCTTCTCGCGATACGGCGGGAAATAGCCGCGTTCGGTGAAATCCACCAGCTCCGGCGAGAACCTCGCCTGGCTCACGATCGTCATGTCGCGCGCCTGCAGCCGCTCGATGAACCGGGGCAGCTTCGCGTAGCCGAGGCGAAGGTCGAACGGGCCGTGCGCGGGAAAGCGGACCGAGTCGCTGGGCCCGGCTTCGACGTGGTACCGGAGGTTCTCGGCGTAATGCGAGATTTCGCGCGCCTGGAACCAGGAGCTGCGCACTTCGAAGACCAGGAATGCCGCTGACGCGATCAGCGCGAGGGGCAGGAGGACGAGAAACAGGCGCGTGATGATTTTCAGCCACGGGCGCCCGGGCGTTTTTTTGGGGATCGTTTCGGACACGTTTCCGCCCGATTGTTGTAATGCGTACATTATCGGGCAGTTCTATGACAGCCGGCGCCGGGTCGGATCGAAACAACACTTGGGTGCCGAAAAGCCTCGTCCGGGCGCCAGCGCGGCCGGTCGATCGTCGCGCTGCGTTCTACATGCGGATCCCCGAGCGCCTGATCAGCACCGCCAGCTCGCCGACGATGCCGCGGCGGAATGCGAGCACGCAGATCACGAAGATCACGCCGGTCAGCACGCTGACCCACTGTCCCAGTTCGGCACCGTAGTTTTGCAGACCGACGACGACCGTCGCGCCGACGATCGGGCCGAACACGGTGCCCATGCCGCCGAGCAGCGTCATCAGCACGATCTCGCCCGACATGTGCCAATGCACGTCGGTCAGCGAGGCGAGCTGGAACACCAGCGTCTTGGTCGCGCCGGCCAGGCCGGAGAGCGCTGCGGACAGCACGAAGGCGAGCAGCTTGTAGCGGTCGACGTCGTAGCCGAGCGAGATCGCGCGCGGCTCGTTCTCGCGGATCGCCTTCAGCACCTGGCCGAACGGCGAGTGGATCGCGCGGTCGATGACCCAGAACCCGCCGAGGAACACCGCGAGCACGAAGTAATACATGTTCATGGTGTCCGCGAGATCGACGAGCCCGAACAGGCGCCCGCGCGGCACGCCCTGCAGGCCGTCCTCGCCGCCGGTGAAGGGGAACTGCAGCGCGAGGAAATACACCAGCTGCGCGAGCGCGAGCGTCACCATCGCGAAATAGATGCCGGAGCGGCGGATCGCGAGGCTGCCGAAGACGAAGCCGAGCACCGCGGCCGTTGCGGTCCCGGCGAGCAGGCCGAGTTCGGGCGACAGCCCGAGTTCCTTCATCGCGTAACCGCAGGTGTAGCCTGCCCAGCCGAGGAACGCGGCGTGGCCGAACGACAGCAGCCCGGTGTAGCCGAGCAGCAGGTTGAACGCGCAGGCGAACAGCGCGAAGCACAGGATCTTCATCACCAGCACCGGATAGACGAGGAACGGCGCGACGAGCCCGAGAACGATCAGGACGATCCAGCCGATGTGTTTGCCTTTCATTGCGCCGATCCTGGTGTCTGGATGATTGGGTGACGGTCGAGAACAGGGGGCAGCGCCACCGGCTTCCGCGGCCTAGCGCTCGCGCCCGAACAGCCCGGCCGGCCGCAGCAGCAGCACGATCCCCATGATGACGAAGATCACGACCGCGGAAGCTTCCGGGTAAAACACGCGCGTCAGGCCTTCGATGAGCCCGAGGCCGAGGCCGGTGACGATCGAGCCCATGATCGAGCCCATGCCGCCGATGACGACGACGGCGAACACGACGATGATCAGGTTCGAGCCCATCACCGGGTTCACCTGGAACACCGGCGCCGCGAGCACGCCGGCAAACGCCGCGAGCGCGACGCCGAAGCCGTAGGTCAGCGTGATCATCAGCGGCACGTTGATGCCGAAGGCCTGCAGCAGCTGGGGGTTCTCGGTGCCGGCGCGCAGGTACGAGCCGAGCTTCGTGCGCTCGATGATGTACCAGCTGCCGAAGCACACGACGAGCGACACCGCGATGACCCACGCGCGGTATTTCGGCAGGAACATGAAGCCGAGGTTGAAGCCGCCGGAAAGCAGTTCGGGCACCGGGTAGCTTTCGCCGGAAATGCCGAAGCGATAGCGGAAGAGGCCCTCGATGATCAGCGCGAGGCCGAAGGTCAGCAGCAGTCCGTACAGGTGGTCGAGCCGGTACAGGTGCTTGAGCATCGTGCGCTCGATGATCATGCCGAAGATGCCGACGACCACCGGCACCGCGACCAGCGCGACCCAGTAGTTGATGCCGAGGTAGGTGAGGCCGATCCATGCGACGAACGCGCCCATCATGTACAGCGCGCCATGCGAGAAGTTGATGATGTTGAGCAGACCGAAAATGATCGCCAGCCCGAGGCTCAGGATCGCGTAGAACGAGCCGTTGATGAGCCCGATCAGCAGCTGCCCCATCAGGGCCTGGATCGGAATGCCGAAAATGTCCATAGCGGGCGGCCTGGTTGCGGCGCCGGACGTCCGGCCTGACCAGGCGCGCGATGCGCGCCGCAGGCTGGACGCCGGAAGCCGGGTCGGAAGGCTATTTCTTCACCAGCGGGCACTTGCTGTCGGCCAGCGACATATATGCCTCGGCGCCGGGAATCACCTGCCGGATGTGGTAGTAGTCCCACGGATACTTCGATTCCGACGGCTTCTTGACCTGTGCCAGATACATATCGTGGACCATGCGTCCATCGATGCGGACCTGACCGTTCTTCGCGAAGAAATCGTTGACCGGCATCTCGCGCATCTTCGCCATCACCGCCTTCGCTTCGTCGCTGCCGGCGGCCTTGATCGCCTTCAGGTAGTGGTACACCGCCGAGTAGTCGCCCGCCTGCACCATCGTCGGCATGCGCTTCATCTTGTCGAAGAAGCGCTTCGACCACGCGCGGGTCTCGTCGTTGTAGTCCCAATAGAAGCCGGTCGTCAGGTACATGCCGGCAGTCGCGTCGAGCCCGAGGCTATGCACGTCAGAAATGAACATCAGCAGCCCCGCGAGCGACTGCTTCGGCGTGATGCCGAACTCGCGCGCCTGCTTGATCGAGTTGATCGTGTCGTTACCGGCGTTGGCGAGCCCGATGACCTGCGCGCCGGAGGCCTGCGCGCTCAGCAGGAAGGACGAGAAATCGCTGCCCGGGAAAGGGTGGCGCACGCTGCCGAGCACCTTGCCGCCGCTCGCCGTCACGACGTCCGCGGTGTTCTTTTCGAGCGAATGGCCGAACGCGTAATCGGCGGTCAGGAAGTACCAGCTCTTGCCGCCCTGCTTGACGACCGCCTTCGCAGTGCCGACCGGCAGCGAATAGGTATCGTAAGTCCAGTGCACCGTCGTGTCGTTGCACTGCTCGTTCGTGATCGGCGTCGAGGCGGCGCCGGAGATCAGCGAGATGCGGTTCTTCTCGTTCGCGACCTTCATGACCGCGAGCGCCGTCGAGGTCGTGACGAGGTCGACGATCGCATCCACCTTCGCGGTATCGATCCACTCGCGCGCCTTGTTCGCCGAGATGTCAGCCTTGTTCTGATGGTCGGCGGAGATCAGCTCGATCTTGAAATCGGGTTTTTCCTTCGCGATGAAATCGTCGATCGCCATCCTCGTCGCCTCGACCGCGCCCGGGCCGGCCAGGTCGGAATACGTGCCGGACATGTCGGTCAGCACGCCGAGCTTGACGACGCCGTCGCTGATCGTCGCCGACTGCGCGAGCATCGGTTGCGCGGCCAGCGCTGCCGCGGCGATCGCTGATGCCAGAATCCTGGGTTTCATTGTTCTCCTCCTTGTTGGTCCACCGTGCTCACACGCCCAGCAGTTTTTGCAGCAGCTGCATCTTCGAATCGAGTTCATCTTTCGTCACCGTTTCGACGATGCGGCCGTGCTCGATGACGTAATGCCGGTCGGCGAGCGGCGCGGCGAAGCGGAAGTTCTGCTCGACCAGGATGATCGTGAGCCCCTTTGCCTTCAGGCTCGTGATGACGCGGCCGAGCGTCTGCACGATCACCGGCGCAAGGCCTTCGGTGATCTCGTCGAGCAGCAGCAGCCGCGCACCGGTGCGCAGGATGCGCGCCATCGCCAGCATCTGCTGTTCGCCGCCGGAGAGCCGGCTGCCCGGGCTGTGACGGCGCTCGCGCAGGTTCGGGAACATCTCGTAGATCTCGTCGAGCGACATGCCGCTGCTGTTCACGGCGGGCGGCAGCAGCAGGTTCTCTTCGGCGGACAGGCTCGCGTAGATGCCGCGCTCCTCGGGGCAATAGCCGACGCCGAGGTGGGCGATGCGGTGGGTCGGCAGATCGATGACCTGGTGGCCGTTGATCATGATCGAGCCGGTGCGCCGGCCGGTGAGCCCGAGGATGGCTTTCAGCGTCGTCGTGCGCCCCGCGCCGTTGCGCCCGAGCAGCGTCACGAGTTCGCCGCGGTTCACGTTGAAATCGATGCCGTGCAGGATGTGCGATTCACCGTAGAACGCATGCAGGTCGCTGACCCGCAGCATCTCGACGTCGGGGTTGTGGCGGGCGCTGGCGTCAGGCATGTTCGGTACCCATGTAGGCTTCGAGCACGCGCGGGTCCCGCGACACCTGCTCGTACGGCCCTTCGGCGAGCACCGCGCCGCGCTGCAGCACCGTGATCGTGTCGCAGATGTGCGAGACGACGCTGAGGTTGTGTTCGACCATCAGCACGGTGCGGTTCGCCGACACGCGTTTGATGAGGTCCGCGACGCGGCCGACATCCTCGTGGCCCATGCCTTGCGTCGGTTCGTCGAGCAGCATCATCTCGGGTTCGAGCGCGAGCGTCGTCGCAATTTCCAGCGCGCGCTTGCGCCCGTAGGGCAGTTCGACGGTGACCGTGTCGGCGAACGACTGCAGGTCGACCGCCTCGAGCAGTTCCATCGCGCGCCTGTTCAGGACGTCGAGACTTTTCTCCGAGCGCCAGAAATGGAAAGTCGTGCCGAGCTTGCGTTGCAGCGCGACGCGCACGTTGTCGCGGACGCTCAGGTGCGGGAACACCGCTGAAATCTGGAACGATCGCACGATCCCGCGCCGCGCGATCTGCGCCGATTTTTCGTGCGTGATGTCCTGCCCGTTGTAGTGGATCGTGCCGCGGGTCGGCGTGAGGAACTTCGTGAGGAGGTTGAAGACGGTTGTCTTGCCCGCTCCGTTCGGCCCGATCAGCGCGTGGATCGAGCCGCGGCGCACCTTGAGATTGACCTTGTCGACGGCGACGAAACCCTTGAATTCCTTCGTCAGGTCTCGTGTTTGAAGAATGAAGTCCGTGCTCATCGCGTCTGACAGATCCTGCCTCACTCGTGGGAAGCTGAACTGTGCCGGCGAGCCCGCGCCGACGCCAATCGCATCACCGCCGACAGGACCGCAAGTCCCGCCAGCGATGAATCTTGATGCTCAAGGTATATGGGGATTCAATTCCGGGCGGAACTAAGCTAACACCGGGGTAGGGGGGCGTCAACGCGACGAGGATAGGGGTGAACCCGCATCGAATGGCGGTTTGCGGCTGCTGCGGGCAGGTCGCGGGCGGCAGCGCCGGCACCGCCGAAGGGCATGCCGATTGCTTGGGGCGAGCTGCGGCCGGGCGTTTGCGGCACAGTGCTGGCGGCGCCGACGCACCGTTTCGAACTGGCGGGAAGGCGCCATGCGAACGAAATGCGCCGGCCGGCAATCCCGGCCCGGGCGCGCGGAAAAGATTCCCGGCCCGGTTCCTCCGGAAGCTCGATCAGTCGATCGCCAAGGCCGATTTGGCCTGCTCGCGCAGCACGAATTTCTGGATCTTGCCGGTCGAGGTCTTCGGCAGCACGCAGAACTCGATGTGCTTGGGCACCTTGTAGCGGGCGAGGTGCTCGCGGCAGTGGGCGATGATGTCGTCGACGGTGACCGCCGCGCCGTCCTTGACCTCGATGTATGCCGCCGGCACTTCGCCCCATTTCTCGTCGGGCTTCGCGACGACCGCGGCCGTCATCACTGCCGGGTGACGGTACAGCGCTTCCTCGACTTCGAGGGACGAGATGTTCTCGCCGCCCGAGATGATGACGTCCTTGGAGCGGTCCTTGATCTTGACGTAGCCGTCCGGGTGCATCACCGCGAGGTCGCCGGTGTGGAACCAGCCTCCGGCGAAGGCCTCGTCGCTCGCCTTCTCGTTCTTCAGGTAGCCCTTCATGACGAGGTTGCCGCGGAACATGATCTCACCCATCGTCTCGCCGTCGGCCGGCACCGGCTCCATCGTTTCGGGGTCGAGCACCGCAATCGCTTCTTGCATGTGGTAACGCACGCCCTGGCGGCCGTTGCGCTCGGCGCGGCGGTCGATCGGCAGTTCGTCCCACGACGGGTGCTTCGCACATACCGACGCCGGGCCATAGGTTTCGGTCAGCCCGTAGACGTGCGTGATGTCGAAACCGATGCGCTCCATGCCTTCGATGATCGCGGCCGGTGGCGCAGCGCCGGCGATCAGCGCCGAAACCTTGTGCGTGATGCCGTCGCGCATGCCTTCGGGCGCGTTGATCAGCATGCCGTGCACGATCGGCGCGCCGCAGAAATGGCTGACCTTGTACGTGCGGATCAGCTCGTAGATCAGCGCGACATCGACCTTGCGCAGGCACACGTTGATGCCGGCGTTTGCGGCCATCGTCCACGGGAAGCACCAGCCGTTGCAGTGGAACATCGGCAGCGTCCACAGATACACCGCATGCTGCGGCATGCCCCAGCTGATGATGTTCGACGCCGCGTTGAGGTACGCGCCGCGATGGTGATAGACGACGCCCTTCGGGTTGCCGGTGGTGCCGGACGTGTAGTTCAGCGCGATCGCATCCCATTCGTCGGGCGGCAGGCTCCAGGCGAACTCGGCGTCGCCGGCGGCGAGGAATTCTTCGTACTCGATCGCGCCGAGGCGGTCGGTGCCCGGGTATTCGGCGTCGAGCGCATCGATGACGAGCGGCTTGGGCCCGTCGAACCGCTCCAGCGCGGGCCTGACGAGCGACGCGAACTCGGGGTCGGTGATCAGCACTTTCGCTTCGCCGTGCGCGAGCATGAAGGCGATGGCTTCCGGGTCGAGGCGGGTGTTGAGGGTGTTGAGCACCGCGCCGATCATCGGCACGCCGAAGTGCACTTCGAACATCGCCGGGACGTTCGGCAGCATCACCGCGACCGTATCGCCGCGGCCGACGCCGTGCTGCACCAGCGCGCTCGCGAGACGACGGCAACGCGCATAGGTTTCCTGCCAGGTGAAGCGGCGCGCGCCATGGATTACCGCGGTGCGCTGCGGGTACACCTGGGCCGAGCGCTCGATGAAGCTCAGCGGCGACAGCGGGACGTAGTTCGCGGTGTTCTTTGCCAGACCTTGGGCATATGGGCTATTCGACAATTATTCCTCCTGGGGCGATCGTTCCGACGGACCCACGCAAGCGGCGAACGTGAGCGGACACGATCAAGCATCGCAACAAACCTTGTCGCAAATTGCGCGCAAATGTACTCAATCTTGTCGTCGCTCCGGCGGCGTCGGGACGGGCGCTAGAATCAGGCGGAACAGGGATGAAGCGCCGTGCGGCAATCGCGGCGCGCGACGGGAAAAGGTATGGACATGGACGACAGGCCTTCGGCGCAGCCCGGGGACCGGACCGCCGAGAACCGGCGCCTGCGCGACATCATGGATGCAATTCCGGCGCATATCGCCTATTTCGACGACAGCTGGACGTATCGCTACGCGAACAAGGCGTACGCGATATGGTTCGGACGGGAAAGCAACCAAGTTGTCGGGCGCCGGATCGTGGACGTCGTGCCCGCGGAGGTTTTCGACGCAGTGCGCGAGCCGCTGGGCCGGGCGCTGGGCGGCGAGCAGGTCACCTACGAATACACGATGAGCGATGTGGCAGGGCGCACGCTGCACGCGCGCAGCACCCTGGTGCCCGACATCGGCGCCGCCGGCGAAGTGCTCGGCTGCTACGTGCACGCGGTGGACATCACCGAGCAGCGCCGGACGCAGCGCGCGCTCGCGCAGGCGCAGAAGATGGAGGCGATCGGCCAGTTGAGCGGCGGGCTCGCGCACGACTTCAACAACATGCTGACCGTCGTCATGGGCAATCTCGCGGGCCTGCGGGAAGCGCGCCCGGACGACGCCGCGATCGAGGAATTCGTCGCCCCGGCGATGCAGGCCGCGCAAGGTGGCGCGCAGTTGATCGAGCGGCTGCTGGCGTTCTCGCGCCAGCAGCCGCTTGCGCCGCGCCCGGTCGAAGTCAACGAGCTGATTCTGGGCATGGCGAAGCTGATCCGGCGCTCGCTGCCCGAAACCATCGCGCTGCACACATCGAGCCGCAATGCCGAACTGGTTGCGATGACCGACGCACACCAGCTCGAGAGCGCGCTGCTCAACCTTGCCCTCAACGCACGCGACGCGATGCCCGATGGCGGGGAGCTGCGCATCGAGTCCGCAGTCGAGACGCTCGAGGCGGGCGCCGCTGCGGAGCTGGATATTCCCCCGGGCGACTACGTGCAGGTGACGGTCCGCGATACCGGCACCGGGATGGATGCGACGACGCTCGCGCACGTGTTCGAACCTTTCTTCACGACGAAGCGTTTCGGCATGGGCAGCGGGCTGGGCCTGCCGATGGTCTATGGCTTCGCGTGCCAGTCGGGCGGAGCGGTACGCATCCGCAGCCGCCAGGCCTGCGGCACCGCGGTCGCGCTGTTGCTGCCGCGCACCGTCGCGAGTCCTGCAGCAGCCGGGGAGGCGGGCCGCGCCGCGGCACGCGGGACGCATCTTGCGGGACAGCTGGTGCTGCTCGTCGAGGACGACCCCGAGGTACGCACCGTCGTGCGCAAGCAGCTGGCCGCGCTCGGCTGTTCGGTGCTGGAGGCCGAAAGCGGCCAGGAAGCGGCCGACATCGTCGAGAACGTGACGGCCATCTCGCTCGTGCTGTCGGACGTCGTGATGCCCGGCGGGCTCGACGGGTGCGGGCTGACGCGCTTCATTCGCCGCTTTCGTCCGGGCCTCCCCGTGATCCTGATGAGCGGCTACGTGGATAGGGCCGATGCGATCACCAAAGATCTCGGCGTCCCGCTGCTCGCGAAGCCCTTCAGCAAGGAGAGACTGTCGGCTATGCTGGACGCAATCTGTCGCTGACCGAATTGCGGAGTCCGTGCCGTGCTGAACAAGCCGAAAGAAACGATCCACGTCGTCGAGGACGACCCTGCGGTCGCCCGGCTGATGGCGCAGACGCTCGAGAAATTCGGCTTCGAGGCGCAATTTTTCGCGACCGGTGCGGATTTCCTGCGACGACTTGATTCCGACCCTCCGCGCTTGTGCGTCCTCGACCTCGGTCTGCCCGACATGGACGGCCTCGACATCCTCAGCCATGTCCGCTCCCGCCACGGCTTCGGCCTGCTGATCGTCACTGGCCGCGGCGACACCCATGACCGCGTGACGGGGCTGGAACTGGGGGCCGACGACTACATGGTCAAGCCGTTCGAGCCGCGCGAATTCATCGCCCGGGTGCGCAGCATCCTGCGGCGCTATCGCGAACCGCTTGCCGCCGATGCGGCAGCGAACGGCGTGCGCATCGCCGAATTCGCCGGCTGGCGCTTCGAGCCGGGCAACAACGCCCTCACTTCGCCCGGCGGCGAAACCGAGACGCTGAGCATGGCCGAAGCCCGGCTGCTGGGCGCGTTGCTCCAGCGTCCCAACCAGATCCTCACCCGCGAGCAACTCCTCGGCGGGCGCGACGTCGCGGCGCTCGACCGCAGCATCGACCTGCGCATCTCGCGGCTGCGCAAGCGACTCGAAGAAAACCCGCTTCACCCCAAGTTGATCAAGACCGTGTACGGCGCCGGCTACCTGTTCTCGTCGAACGTGGACTGGCTGTAAAGACCGCAGGCCGTGCGCCTGCTCCGGTCATGTTTCCCGCCCGTGGCAGCGATGTAACGGCATGTACGCACCGGAACCGGCCTCTTTGCGTCCCGTCGAATTCGGACTGATCCCAGCAAGCGATGGACACCGAACCGGCTCGACCCGAGACTCATCCCGGCGACCAGGCACCTCCCGGAACTCCCTGAACCGGCGAGAACACCTGTCGCGCCTGTAAGGGAACCGGAGTTATCGACGGCAAACCTTGCGGCGAGTGTGGCGGCACCGGCGTAGCCATTGAAGGAATCGGGGGAGCATAGACAGGAGGAAGCAGAAATGGCCGAACCTCACACGCGCAAGTCGGACACAGCCGACAATCCCCAGTCCTCCGCGGCGAACCCTCCGAAGCCCGGCACGCAGGGTGAGGATGCCCGGAGCGACAAGGAAAAGCAGCGCGAAAATCAGCAGCGCATGGGCGTGACGCCCGAGCACAAGACCGAAGACATGGAGAAGAAGCACCGCGGCACGTTCCCGTAAGCGAGTTCGTGGCGCATCGGGCACGCATCGAGCGGGTTCTCCGGGGACGTGCCGGGTGCGGCAGCTGGCGGAGCCGGCCTGTGCCGCCGCCGCAAGACAGCCAACAAAAAGGCCAGTCCGCGAGAACTGGCCTAAGTGCTTGAATCTGCTGGTGGGGGCAGTAGGATTCGAACCTACGACCTACTGATTAAGAGTCACAATTTTCGTGTATTTCGAGCAATCCCGTTCAACATGCACAATCGCTCAAGTTACTGTTTTTACTGATGCTACACGAGTCAGAACGTTGATTCGCATGCATGGATGTTGATAGAATCTGGCTACACCGTGGCTACACGGGAAGCGATGTAGCCAGATTCTCAGGTGTCATCAGAGGCCGGCTACCCCGTGTAGCCAGAACCCAGAGGACATATCATGCAGCGCGAACGCCTGACCCCCGACCGCATCCGCCGCTTCGCTTGCCCGGACGGGACGAAGCAAGCCTTCCTGTGGGACACCGTAGCGCCCCGCCTTGCCGTGCGTGCGACCGCTGGCGCGAAGTCCTACATCTTCGAAGCGAAGATGAACCGGCAAACCATCCGCCGCACGATAGGCGACGTGCGCGCGTGGAACCTCGACGACGCCCGCGCAGAAGCGAACCGGCTGCAAGTGCTGGTCGAATCCGGCACCGATCCACGAGAACTCGACCGGAAGGAGGCCGAAGCGAAAGCCGCCGCCAAGGCCGCGCAAGAGGCCGCCAAGCGCACCGCCGACGAACGGAGCCGCTACACCCTTCGCGCGCTGTGCGACGCCTACACGGGCCATCTCGAACGCACTGGCAAGGACAAGAGCGCCGCAGCGACCCGTTCCGCCTTCAAGTGCCACGTTTTCACCCATGAAGCGATTGCCGCCGCCCCGGCCCGCGAAGTGACCTCGCACCAGATCGCCGCGATGGTGCGCAAGGTGCGCGAGGCCGGCAAGGAGCGCGCCGCCGGGATACTGCGCAGCTACCTGTCTGCCGCGTACAACGCCGCCAAGCGTGCGCCGTTCGATTCCGCGATGCCTGCCGATCTAATCGCCTTCGGTGTCGAGCACAACCCGGTCGACAACATTCCCGCCATCGCCGTGCAGGCCGGAAACCGCACCCTGTCCGCCGACGAGCTGCGCGCCTACCTCAACGCCCTTGGGGACGAGTTGCCCGACCAAGCCTTGCGGCTGGCGCTTCTGGCTGGGGGGCAACGCATGGCGCAACTGCTGCGCGCCAAGGTGAGCGACTTCGACACCGACACGGCAACGCTTCGCCTGTGGGATGGGAAGGGCAAGCGACAGAGCGCACGCGAGCATCTGCTACCGCTGGCACCGAAAGCCGCCGCACTCGCTGCTGGTCTGGTGGCCCGGGCCAAGAAGCGCGAGCAGAAGCGCGCCGAAGCAGCCGGCGAAGTCCCCGGCGACGTGGGCGGCAGGTGGCTCTTCTCGACGCACGGCAAGGTGGCGATGACCTTCACGACACCGGGCAAGCGCGTGGCCGAAATCAGCGCCGCCATGAAGGGCGAGCCGTTCGATCTGCGCGACATCCGCCGCACCTGCGAGACGATGCTCGCCGGCATGGGCATATCGCGCGACACGCGGGCGCAGTTGCTTTCGCATGGGATCAGCGGAGTGCAAGCCACGCACTACGACCGGCACAGCTACACCGACGAGAAGCGCACCGCACTCGTGGCGTGGGAGGCGAGGCTCGACGCCATCGAGAAAGGCGAGAAACCGGCCGGGAACGTGGTTACCCTGCGCAGTGCCTGAACTGTTCCAATGGATTACACTCTTACCCATGCAAACCGTTGCCGAGCTGCCCGAGTACATCCGCACCGCCGACAAGCTGCTGAGCGCCGAAGAGCGGCAAGACATCATCCGCTATCTGGCCGAGCACCCGAAGGACGGCGATCTAATGGAAGGCACGGGAGGCGTGCGCAAATTGCGCTGGCGGCGCGGTGGGCAGGGCAAGAGCGGGGGCGTTCGCGTCATCTACTACTTCCACGACGACGCCATGCCGCTGTACCTGCTGACGCTGTTCGCCAAGGGCGACCGGGCCAACCTGAGCAAGGCGGAGCGCAACGAACTGGCGGGATTGACGACGCTACTGGTCAAAGCATGGAGAGGGAAACGAGCATGAGCACCGCATTCGAAAGCATCAAGCGCGGTTTGATGGAGGCCATCGATCACGCCGAAGGCCGCGCCCCGGCAACCCGCATTCACCGGCCGCGCCCGGTGGACGTGAAGGCATTACGCGCCAAGGTGGGCATGACACAGGAGCAGTTCGCCGCCCGCTTCGGCTTCTCGACTGCAACCCTTCGTCATTGGGAGCGAGGCGATCGCACGCCACACGGCCCCGCACTCGTGCTGCTGAACGTCATCGAGCGCAATCCGGCCGCTGTCATCGAGGCCCTGAGCGCCTGACAGATCAATGCCGCGCCTACCTCGACGGAGGGAAAACCGGGACACCATCGCCCGGCTGGCGCGGCACCTTTTCCGATGGTGCGCACGATGGAGCGCGAACGATGACAGAAAGCAGAGCTAACCGCGTAAATGAAAACGGAATCTGGCGCTATCTCGACCAAGACGACGCCGAATTTGTGTGCATGTCGCAGTTTGACTATCCGATTGAAGCCGTAGATGACTTCATTGACGGGCTGCACGGTGTAACGCTGCCAGAAGAGACGATTGATCTGTTACGCGGGATGCGTCACGACGGATTGCAGGCATACATCGGAAAAAACATCGCACTTATGGAGGCCCATTTGCGCGGATTGCACATGGCCTGCCGGGCTGCCGGGATGTTGGATGCAGCACGAATAGGCGTGAAATTCAAACGCGGCAGAAAGCCAAACACGCCCGGGCCAGTTCGCAAGGCAATCGCCAAACTGCTGGCGAAGTCGCCGGAACTGAAGAATCCTGACCTCTGGAAAGCCATCGAGGCGAAGCCGCCAAGGGGATGGCAGGTTTTTGACAACCGAGCCGGACGGTATATCGAGGGTCCGAAAGCTGGCCCCCACATGAACATGAGCTACGCGCGGTTCTGCACTGTCGCCAGCGAGGAGCGCAAGAAGCGCAACGGCTGACAATCATGGGTTAGCGAACCCGTGAGAGCGGCTTAGCAAAGTGGCACCACTCGTTGAAAAGGAGTGAGTGCCATGCAAATCAACACCCCCCGCCGTTATACGACTTCCGAGGCCGCCGCCGTCGTGCGGTATCAGCCTCAAACCCTGCGCCGCGAACTGTGCCTCAAGGGCCATTTCCATGGCATTCGCCCCGCCAAGCTTCCGGGGGGCCGTCTACTGTGGGATGCAGCGAAGGTTGATGCACTCGCATCTGGCGAGGGCGTTTGACATGAAAACGCCCGGAACCCATACCGCAGTCCCGAGCGCCGTCGACAAGCGCCATTCTACCTCCGCCGACCTTTTCCCGGAACTGAACCCGGCATTCCGTGCGCCGATCCTGCCGAAGGCCGGAACCGTCAAGGCCAAGGCGCTTGCCGCGCTCATCGCCGGCCCGGTGTCGCAGCCGACGTTCCCGCATTCGTGGAGGTTGGCCGCATATGTCGACGAATTGATCGATGACGGATGGGCGGTCCTGTCCAAGGACATCGCCTTTCATGGCCGCGTCATCGCGGAGTACCGGATCGATCCCCAAGACCCGCCGACTCGTGCAGGCATCGCAGCACATGGGCAGCGAGGGTTCATTGCGCCGCACCTGATGGGCTTGCTGGCAGTCTCCACGCCGGCCGTGGCCGCGCTGGTGGCGACTGTGCTGGGGTGGCTCGCATGAGCAAGATCACGCCGCCCTTGCGCCTGCTGGTGGATATTTCGGCATGGCAGCGCGAAGTATTCAACATGCCGAACCCCGCCGCCGCCTGCGGTGCATTGCTGCTGCTCAAGATGCACCTGTGGAGGACGGGCCCCATCCCCGACGACAACCACGCACTGACACGCATCACCGGCACGACGCCGGCAGAGTGGAAGAAGCTGCGCCGGGATATCGAGCCGCTGTTCATCGTGATGCACGGCGAATGGCAGCGCGAGGACTGGAACGACGAACTGGAGCAGGCTTACCACGCCGTCAATCGAGCTTCGCAGGCCGGCAAGAAGGCCAACGCGGCACGATGGGGACAGTGCAAAAAGGTATCCGAATCGGAGTCCGAATCGGATCGCAATCGGAGTCCGAATCCGATCCTAAATAATAAAGAGAACCGCAACGGCCAAAAACCAACCCCCCAAGCCCAAAAACCAAAGCCCCGGGCCAAGGCAAGCAAGTTTGTTTCAGGCGACTTCGAGGACGATGTTCGGATCGCGGAACGTGGCTTGGGCATAGGGGAAGCGGCATGACCGCCCCGACCCAGCTACGCCCGTATCAGGAAAGGGCGCTTCACGAGACACGCTCTGCCTTGGCCCGGGGGGTTAGGAGGGTGGCACTCTACCTGCCGACCGGTGGAGGCAAGACGGTTTCAGCCGAGGCCATGATTCGCGGAGCTGTCGCCAAGGGAAAGCGAGTGCTGTTCATCGCCAACAGGAAGCAACTGGTGGCGCAGGCATCCGCGCACCTGACCCGCGCCGGCATCGCGCACGGCATCCTGCAAGGTGACAACACCCGCCATCTTCACGCGCATGTGCTGGTGTGCTCGATCGACACCATCGCCGTGCGCGGCATCCCGGACGATGTGGGACTCCTCATCATCGACGAGGCGCACGCGGTCGCAGGATCGAAGAAGTACCGCGACCTGCTGTTCCGGTACAACCGCGTTCCCGTCATCGGTCTGTCTGCTACGCCGTTCAGTCCGGGGATGGGCAGGCACTACGACGAACTCCGGGGGCCGCTGTTCGAGGAGCTTGTCATCGGCGCGACGATCCGCGAGCTGGTCGAACTCGGCAATCTGGTCGACGTGGAGTGCTACGCCCCGTCCGATCCTGATTTGACCGGCGTGCGGACACAGCGCGGCATCGGTGGCGAACTCGACTACAGCGAGACGCAACTCGCGGAGGCGGTCGATACGCCCGCTCTCGTGGGCGACATCGTGTCGCACTGGTTCAAGCTGGCGCGCGGGAAACAGACGGTGGCGTTCGCTACGAGCATTGCGCACTCGCAACACATCGTCGCCGAGTTCGTCCGGGCCGGCATCGCCGCCGAGCATATCGACTACCACTTCGACGACGACGAGCGCGCCGCCGTGCTGGATCGCTTCGCGCGCGGTGAAACCATGATCCTGTCGAACGTGGGATTGTTGGCCGAAGGCTGGGACTGCCCGGCGACCGAGTGCATGATCCTCGCCCGCCCGACCAAGAGCCTGATTCGCTACATTCAAATGGTGGGCCGCGTGCTGAGGCCGCATCCGGGCAAGGAACGCGCCGTGCTGCTGGATCACAGCGGGACGGTATTGCGTCTGGGGTTTGCGACCGACGATCTACCCCTCGAACTCGACGACGGCAAGGCGAACGCATCCACCCGCAAGAAGGAGGAGCGCAAGCCATCCGAGCCGAAAGCCTGCCCGAGCTGCAAGTTCGTCCGCCCGGCCGGCGTGCATGCCTGCCCGTCCTGCGGATTCGCGCCGCAACGCCTGAACGATGTGGAGGTCGCAGAGGGCGAACTCGTGAAGATCGATCGCAAGGTCAAGAAGCCGGCGACCCCGGACCGCAAGCAGCATGTCTATTCGCAACTGCTGCACATCTGCCGCAAGAAAGGGCACAAGCCCGGATGGGTAGGCAACCAGTACCGCGCGATGTTCGGCGTGTGGCCGCGCGGACTGCGGGAAGTGACTGCGACGCCGACCCCGGAAATCGAAGGCTGGCTGAAGTCACAGCGCATCGCCTACCTCAAGGGCCGCGAGAAGGCGCAGGAGGGTCGCGCGAATGTCTGAGAGACTCGACGTGCGCCAGATCGCAAAAGGCCGGTGGCGCGGCATCCTGCTGGCGCTGGGGCTCGACGAGCGCACCCTGAGCGGCAAGCACTGCGCCTGCCCCTTGTGCGGTGGCAAGGATCGCTTTCGCTTCGATGACAAGGATGGGCGAGGAACCTACTTCTGTTCCGGCTGCCGCCCGGGCGACGGCGTGCAACTTGCGATGGGCATCACCGACCTGTCGTTCGTGGAAACCGCGCGGCGCATCGAGCAGCTTGCAGGCGTGGTGCAGCCCGTCACCCGCACCCCCGAGCGCAGCGACGACGACAAACTCGACGCCCTACGCCGGGTATTCCGCGAGTCGGCACCGATCCAGTGCGGGGATGAAGCACATCGCTACTTGGCTGGGCGGGGGTTGGCGCTGTACGACCTGCCCGAGTCCATCCGCCTGCATCCCGCCCTGCACTACCGCGACGACGAAACGAGCGGCATGTTTCCGGCGATGGTGTCGCTCGTGACCGGGCCGGACGGGAAAGCGCGCAGCTTGCATCGGACATATCTTCACGACGCCCGGAAAGCGCCTGTGGCCGCTCCGAAGAAGCTAATGCAGGGATTGCCACTTGCCGGCGCTGCGATCCGCCTGACGCCCGTTTCCGAAGTGCTGGGCATTGCCGAAGGCATCGAGACTGCGCTTGCCGCATCCGAGCTGTTCGAGGTGCCCACATGGTCCTGCATCAGCACTGCCGGCATCGAGAGCTTCGAGCCGCCGGAAGGTGTCCGGGAGATCGTCATCTTTGCGGACCACGACGCCAACTTCGCCGGACAGAAAGCCGCCTATGCCGCCGCGCACCGGCTGTCACTCAAGGGCTTCGAGGTGGAGGTGTGCATTCCGCCGACCGTGGGCGACTGGCTGGACGATCTGAATCGCCGCAAGCAGAAGATTCAAAGTGGGAGCAGGCAGGCATGACGACATCCAAGCAAGCTGGCCGGACACGGGTAGGGGGCATCGAATCTCTGGCACTTCGCCCCCTGTTACCGGCTGGTTCCAGCCATGCAAGTCCTAACCCGGAAAATTCCCGAGCGCACATCCGCTCGCACGCGCAGGAGAACAGCATCATGCAGAACCTTCCCCGACCCATTGCAAGCGCCCTGAACCGACGGGCGCATGCCGAAGCACTCGCACACGAGGAACTGGTCAAAAACCGCCTGCTGGCCGATGTGGCCCGCCTGAAGGCCCAAGGCGCGAAGCCGGCGGAGATTGTCGCCTATCTGACGCAAAGCACGCCCGCCAAGTAGCCAAGACGGTCCGTTGAAAAACCGCCGCATTTCGCGGCTGTGCGAAGCGATGGAACCCGGCGGTAACGATCCCTGAGCGCCTGAGGATTTGACCCGCCCCCTACCTCCGACCCGGCCGCGCGCCGGGTTTTTCGTTTGTGGGGCTCGCCCGGCTACACCTGCCGGATTTGGCTACACCGTGGCTACACGACGACCAGAAAGCAAAAGGCCAGTCCGCGAGAACTGGCCTAAGTGCTTGAATCTGTTGGTGGGGGCAGTAGGATTCGAACCTACGACCTACTGATTAAGAGTCAGCTGCTCTACCAACTGAGCTATACCCCCCGGTTCTGTGTTTTTTGGTAGGCCGTGCGGGATTCGAACCTGCGACCAACGGATTAAAAGTCCGCTGCTCTACCAGCTGAGCTAACGACCCAAACCCAGAAGGATTGCGATTCTAGGGAATGCTGCCGGGCGCGTCAAGTTATCGCTGATAAAGCATGATAAAGATGATCACCCCCCCTTTTCTCGGTTGCGATTTTCGCGAGGCGATATGTTGCTGGGGTGCGTGGAAAGGGTCGCGCTGCTCATCAACCCCGATCGGGCGCAGGCCGTATGCGGGAGTCATGGCCGGAATGCACAGTCCTGTGACGCAGCCAGGCTACTGGTAGGGGGTCGGATCGGGTATGCCCGCAGCTTCGAATCCGGCTTTGCGCAGGCGGCATGCGTCGCACACGCCGCAGGCGCGACCGGCGTCATCGGCTTGGTAGCATGAGACGGTCTGGGCGTAGTCGACGCCGAGTGCGGTTCCCCGCTGGATGATGCCGGCTTTCGACAGCTGGATCAGCGGTGCGTGGATCGTGATGCGTGCGCCTTCGGTGCCCGCCTTGGTGGCGAGGTTGGCCATTGCCTCGAAGGCCGCTATGAATTCCGGGCGGCAGTCCGGGTAGCCGGAGTAGTCGACGGCGTTGACGCCGACGTAGATGTCGTGGGCGCCGAGGACTTCCGCCCACGCGAGCGCGATCGACAACATCACGGTGTTGCGTGCCGGCACATAGGTGACGGGGATGCCGCCGACCGCGCCTTCGATCGGCACCGGAATTGACGAATCCGTCAGGGCCGAGCCGCCGAATTCGCCGAGGCTGACGTGAGCGAGCCGGTGCTCGCGGGCGCCGAGGCTCTGCGCGACGCGCCGTGCCGCGGCCAGTTCGGCGGTGTGGCGCTGCCCGTATGCGATCGACAGCGCGTAGCAATCGAAGCCCGCCTCGCGGGCGATCGCGAGGCAGGTTGCGGAGTCCAGGCCACCGGAGAGCAGCACGATGGCGCGTTTCGGTTCAGTCATGATGAAGGTTCTCATCGAGCGGTTGGGAGGAATGCGGCGCGCCGGACCGTGGATCGCCCCACCCACAGCACAGGAGGCTGCGACCCATCAGCCGGCGTCCGCGCTATCGCCCGCGGGCGTCGTTCCAGAGAATCTTGTGCAGCTGAAGCTGGAAGCGCACGGGGAGGCGGTCGCGCACGATCCATTCGGCGAGCTGCGCGGGATCGAGTTTCCCCTGTACGGGCGAAAGCAGGACCGTGCAGCGCTGCGCCAGCTGATGTTCGGCGAGGCATTGGATGGCCCACTCGTAGTCGCGTAGGTCGGCGAGGACGATCTTCACTTCGTCGCGCTCGTTCAGGTGCGCGAGGTTGTCCCAGCGATTGCGCGCGACCTCGCCGGAGCCGGGTGCTTTCAGGTCCATGACACGCGACACGCGCGGGTCGACGACGGCGATGTCCAGCGCGCCGCTCGTTTCGAGTGACACCGAAAAACCGGCATCGCACAACGCGGCCAGTAGTGCGAGGCAGCCTTTCTGCGCGAGCGGTTCGCCTCCGGTGACGCAGACGTGTTCGACGCCGTGCCCGAGGACCTCTTCGACGATCGGCGCGATGCTGCGGCTCTCGCCACCCTGGAACGCGTACTCGGTATCGCACCACACACAGCGCAGCGGACATCCGGTCAGCCGCACGAAAACGGTGGGCAGGCCGACTCGCGTCGATTCTCCCTGGAGTGACGCGAAGATCTCGGTGATCCGCACCTTCACGTCGTGGCTGTCGCTTGCCTGCTGCATCGTGGAACCGTTTAACGCTTTACGCCGAGCCGCTGACGGGCCGCCTGCGCGGCGGAACTGTCGGGAAACCGCTCGACAAGTTTTTTCAGTGTTTCCTGCGAGGTCTTCGCATCGCCCAGTGCTTGCTGGCTGTTTGCCAGGCCGAGCATCGCGTCCGGCGCGGCGGCGTCCTGCGGCCAGGTTTTGAGGACGGTGTTGAAGTAGGTGCTTGCCGCGGCGACTTCCTTGGCCTGTAGCGCGGCGTTACCGGCCCAGAAGTGCGCGCCGGGGAGGAAGGTGCTTTGCGGGTGCTCCCTGATGAACTGCTCGAAACCGGTCAGTGCGTCCTTGTACCGGCCCTCCTTGAGGAGATTCAGCGCGGCCTCGTACTGCGCCGATTCGGCTGCAGGATCGGGCGGGGGGGCGTTCGGCGCCGTGGTGGTGGCGGACGCGGTGCGGCTGCTTTCGATCTGGCGCACGCGAGTGTCGAGGTCGACATAGAAATCGCGCTGGCGCTGCTTGAGTGATTCGACTTCGTGCAGCAGGACTTCGAGTTGACCGTGCAACCGGGAAATCTCGGCCTTCAGCAGCTCGTTCTGGCTCGCCAGTTCGAGCTGCCCGCGGCTGCTCGCCTCCAGCCGCTCGAGGCGGCCGTTCAATTCCATCCGCATGTCGGATATCGCGCGCCGCGCCCCGTCGTCGGTGAAAAGACCCGCCTGCGCGGGCCCCATCGACGACAATGCGGCAAGCATTGCCAGCGGCAGGAGGCGTTTCATCAGAACTCGCCCGAATACAGCATGTCGCCGCGGCGGTTCTGCGCGAAGCACGATTCATTGCTTTCGCCGCAACGCGGTTTTTCTTCGCCGAGGCTGACCGACTCGATCTGCGATTCCTTCGCGCCCAGCAGCGTCAGCGCCTGGCGCACCGCGTCGGCCCGCTTCTGGCCCAGCGCGAGGTTGTATTCACGGCTGCCGAGTTCGTCGGTGTTGCCCTGGATCAGCATCTTCATCTGCGGGTTCTGCACGAGGAAACGTGCATGGGCCTCGATCAGCGGACGAGCTTCGGGCTTGATGACGAACTGGTCGAAGTCGAAGAACACGCTGCGTTTCGACAGGATATTGTTCGGGTCGGTCAGGGCGGCGATGCCCGAACCCTCCATGCTCGGTGCGGTGACCGTGGCCACGCCGGGGGCGCCCGTCGAGCGGTCTTCGACAGCGGTGCCGCCTGCCTGGTCGAAAGTCCCGGTGCTGCTGCAACCGGCCAGCAATGCGACGAGCAGTGCGGGCAGAACGAATTTCTTCATGAATTTTCCTTGTAATGAGACGAACAGCAGTGGTTTTACCTAGTGAGCGGTCCCCATGAGGGTTCGCGCACATCGGCCGCCTGCACCGAAAGACGCTGTTTCACCCGGCCGTCGGACGACACTGCCGCGAGGACTCCGCGTCCGCCACTTTCTGAGGCGTACAGGATCATGCGGCCGTTGGGAGCGAAGCTGGGTGACTCGTCGCGTGACGAGTCGGTGAGGATCGTGGTCTGTCGGGTCGCGAGGTCCATCACCGCGACCTGAAAGCGTCCGTTGTTGCGGGTGATGAAGGCGAGGCTGCGGCCGTCCGGGGAGAGGCGCGGCGTCACGTTGTAATTGCCTTCGAAAGTCACCCGCTGGGCACTGCCGCCCGTTGCCGGAATCCGGTAGATCTGGGCGCTGCCGCCGCGATCGGAACTGAAATAGATCCATTCTCCGTCGGGCGACCAGGCCGGTTCGGTGTCGATTCCCGATGAGGTCGCCATCCGGCGCAGGCCGGAGCCGTCCGCGTTGAGGACGTACAGCTGGGACTGGCCGTCCTTCGTCAGCACGACTGCGAGCCGCTGACCGTCGGGGGCCCACGTCGGCGCCGAGTTCGAGCCCTTGAAATTCGCGACGACCTGGCGCTGGCCCGTTGCCAGCGTATGCACATACACGACGGGCTTCTTGGCCTCGAACGACACGTAGGCGAGCCGCTGGCCGTCCGGCGCCCAGGCCGGCGAGATGATCGGTTCGCGCGACGCGAGCGCGGTTTGCGCGTTCATTCCGTCGGCGTCGGCGATCTGCAGTTCGTAGCGCGGGCCGCTCTTCACGACATAGGCGATGCGGGTCGCGAAGTAGCCCGGCTGGCCGGTGAGCTTTTCGTACACGAAGTCGGCAATGCGATGCGCCGTCGCGCGGTTCTGCGCCGGAGTCATGCGCAGCGACAGTCCGCCCAGTTCGGTCTGCTTCTGGGTGTCGAACAACCGGAAGCGCACGTCGTAGCGCCCGTCGGCTTGCGGGTAGAGGCTCCCCGCAAGCACTGCGTCGGCGCCGCGAGCGCGTACGCCGGCGAGATCGGGCACCGCGGTTGCGGGCATCGCGACGAGACCCATGTCGATGAGGCTGAACAGGCCGCTGCGCTCCAGGTCCGCGCGGACCACATCCGTGATGCCCCGCGGCAGGGATCCTTCGTTCTCGAAGAGCGGAATGGCGACCGGAAACCGCGTTGCACCCGCGCCCGTGATTTCGATCGAGAGCTGCGCATGAGCGGCCCACGAGAGGGTCGCAAGGGTGGCAGCGAGCAGCAGGCGGAAACGGGAGAGGAGGATATTCATGGCGTGGCGGTGGCCGTCAATTGGCAATTATAACGAACGAATCCGAACAACAGGCGCAGGGAAGATGACACGCACCTCTTAGTCCTCGTCGAGAGGCTTGAACTTCAGTTCGAGCGTGCGCTGGAAAAGTTCCTTCGCTTCGGGCAGCGGCAGTGGGCTCGAGCGGCGGATGGCGCGTTCGATGGCCTCGTCGAGCGCGGGGATGCCGGACGAGCGCTTGAGACGGATCGCAATCACTTCGCCGCTCGGTAGCTGGTCCACCTCGAAAACGGCTTCCGGATTGCCGCTCAGGCCGGGGGGGCGCAGCAGATTGCCGCGCACCTTGGTCCGCAGGGCATTCTCGTAGGCGTCGCCGGCGGCACGGTTGCGGGCCGCCGCCGCATGGGCGACGTCGTCGCGCATCATTCGTTCGAGTTGTGTGCGTTCGGTTTCCTGCGCCAGGCGCTGCGCCATGTAGTCATCTTTCGGCGGCACGACCGGTTCGGGTTTCCTGGTCTGCGGTTTCGCCGGTTCCGGCTCGGGTTTCTTCGGCTCCGGGAGTTTGGGCTCCGGTTTCGGTTCCGGCTTCTTCGGTTCCGGTTTTTTCGGCTCCGGCTTCGGGGGTTCGGGCTTGGGTTCCGGTTTGACCGGTTTCTTCGCCTCGGGCGCCTTCATGGCGATGTCGGGCTTTGCCTGCGCTTTCGGCGGCTCGGGTTTCGGGGCCGGCTTTGGCGGCTCGGGCTCGGGCTTGGGAATCGGCTTCGGCTCGGGCTTGGGAATCGGCTTCGGCTCCGGCTTGGGAATGGGCTTCGGTTCCTGCTTCGGTTCGGGCGCCGGTTCCGGCTTTGGCGGTGCGGGGTGCGCCGGGACTGCGGCCACCAGGTCGACTTCCAGCGCCGCGGGCGGAGCGCTTTGCCAGCGCACGCCCAGCACGAGAAACGCAATGAGGCCGAGATGGACGGCAATCGTCAGCGCGAGCGATGCCCATTTTCCCGGCTCGTCGCGGTGGGAATTCGGGACTGCGTCGTTCATCGCCCGCTGCTGCCCGCCTGCGTCTGCAGGCCGACCTTCTGGATCCCCGCCTGGCGCAGGCCATTCAGCGTATCCATGACTTTCTCGTAGCTGACCTTCCGGTCGGCGGCAATGACGACCGGCTGGAGCGGGTTGCGCTCGATCGCCCGGCGCAGTTCGCGCAGCAGTTCGTTATTGCTCATCGCCTGCTCTGTCGAGCCGCCGGTCGCCTTGAGGGCGAGCGAACCGTCGCGCTTGACGACGACGAGCATCGCCTCGAGCGGGGTCTGGGGCACCTGGTCGACGGTCGGCAGGTCGACGCTGCCGGTCTGGATCATCGGCGCGGTGACCATGAATATGACGAGGAGGACCAGCATGACGTCGATGTACGGCACGACGTTGATCTGGTTCATCAGGCGGCGCTGGCGCATCGCAAAACCTCCGGCGCTCAGCGCAGCTGGCGCTGCAGGATGTTCGAGAACTCTTCCATGAAGCTTTCGAAGCGGATGCCGATCCGGTCGATGTCGTGGGCGAAGCGGTTATACGCGACGACCGCCGGAATCGCGGCGAACAGGCCAATAGCGGTGGCGACGAGGGCTTCGGCGATGCCGGGCGCGACCTGGGCGAGCGTCGCCGAGCTGACGTTGGACAGGCCGCGGAACGCGTTCATGATTCCCCACACCGTACCGAGCAGACCGATATACGGCGAGACCGAACCGACCGAGGCGAGAAACGCGAGGTGGGCTTCGAGGTCGTCCATTTCGCGCTGGTAGGTTGCGCGCATCGCGCGGCGGGCGCCATCGATCGTCGCCGCGTGGTCGTGGCTTTTCGCCCGCAGCTTGGTGAATTCGCGATAGCCCGATTCGAAGATGCGCTCCATGCCGCCCGTCTGATGGCGCGCCGCGGCGGCCGACTGGAACAGTCCGTTGAGGTCGCCGCCGCTCCAGAAGTCGCGCTCGAAGCCGTTGGTCTTGTTGCGTGCCGAGCGGATCTGGAACGACTTGCGGAAAATCCAGTACCAGGAAATGAGGGAGAGGCTGGCGAGCAGTGCCATCACCAGCTGCACGAGGACGCTGGCCTGGCTGACCAGGCTGATGATGGAGAGGTTTTCGGTGAGGGTCATGCTTGAACGAGTTTTTCCAGTCTGGAACGTATTTCGGCAGGGAAGGGGGTGGGGCGTTTTTTGTCGAGATGGACGCAGGCGATCACGAAGCGGCCATCGAACAGGAGTTCGGTGTCGCGCAGCACGCGTTGCGCAAAAACCAGGCTCGCGCCGCCAACCGTGTCGATGTTCGACACGACGTGTAACGCATCATCGAGGAATCCGGGTGACAGATAGTCGGCCTTTACCGAGCGCACGACGAAGGCGATCCGTTGTTCGGTGAGCAGTGCCTGCTGCTCGAAGCCGATTTCCCTGAGGGTTTCGGTGCGCGCGCGCTCGCAAAAGCGCAGGTAGTTGGCGTAATAGACGACGCCGGCGGCATCGGTGTCTTCGTAATAGACCCTCAGCGGCAGCGAAAAAACGGTCTTTTCCGCTGCGATCGCAGGGTGGCAAGCGGTGTGCATCGCAGCATTCTAGCCGACTCGCACCGGCGCTGCGAATCCGTTTCCGGGCACATTTTTTCAAAATGCAAGGCGTTGCCGGGACGCCGCGCGAAGGGGCAAATCGACCCGATGCGCCGGGGAGTGGCCCGAGTTGCGCAATGCCCGTTTCGTTTCCGAAGTGCTATTCTTTGCCGCTTGGTACGATTCACCTAACCATATTCCCTGGACAGGCTGCGACGTGGTCCTTCCATTTTTCGGCAAGAAGTCCGTCTCCGGCCCCCCGGCTGGCAGCGATGCCAGCACGCACCCGGCCTCGTCTGCACGGGTCGAGCACGCCGCGGAATTGTCGACACTGGATTTCACCGGTGATGCGAACCACGCACTCACGCAGTACGCCGGGCTCATGGAGGTGACGGAGGTCGGGGCCGGTCTCGGTGCGGCGTACGAGGAGGCCGCGGTGCTCTATGCCAATGGCAGTGCCGACGCTGCCGAATCGGTGCTCGGTGCGGTGCTCGACAGCGCGTCGCATCAGGCTGGCGAGGGGGTGTGGATGATGCTCCTCGATCTCTATCGCCTCACCGGCCAGCGCCAGCGCTTCGAGTCGCGGGTGGTCGATTACGCGACCCGTTTCGAGCGTTCCCCCCCTCCCTGGCAGGACCTGTCGAGCGCGCCCGGGCAAGGTCGGTCGAAGGCCGTGCCGTTGCTGAGCCTCTCCGGCACACTGTCGGGGCAATCGACGACGCAGTTCGAGCAGATCGGGACCATCGGCAAGAAGAGCGGCGCGATCCGCGTCGAGCTGAGCCGCTTGCGCTCGGTGGATGAAGCCGGATGCACGCTGTTCCGCAAGCTGTTGCGCGAACTTGCCGCCGAGCGCGTCAAGGTGTCGCTGCTCAAGTGCGGGCAGCTTTCTGACATGCTGGCGGGGCAGGTGCACGTCGGCCGGCCGGAGGGACGGGACGGCTGGCTGTTGCTGCTCGAGATGCTGCAGCACACCGGCGAGCAGGATCGCTTCGAACAGATCGCGGTCGATTACGCGATAACATTCGAGGAATCCCCGCCGTCGTGGGAACCGAAGATGGAGCGCGAGGCGATCTCCACCGCCGCGATCGAAGCGGCCGTCGCCGCCGCCGAAGGCTTCAGCCTCGATGGCGAACTGACGAGCGCCATGACCGAGAGCATTCGCCGGCTGGCCGCTTTCGCGGCGGGCCGCCAGCGCTTCGAGGTCGATTGCGCGCAGCTGCGGCGGCTCGACTTCGTCAGCGCCGGCACGCTGTTCAACGTCCTCGCAACCCTGCAGGCGCAGGGTACGCAGGTGATTTTGAGAAACGTGAATGCCATGGTCGCCGCACTTCTGCGCGTCATGAGCGTCGATCAGGTCGCGCAGGTGACGCTCCGCGTTTGAGGCGGAGTTCTTGCCGCGCTGCGAAGGAAAAATATCAATGGAACAGTATCACGGCACCACTATCCTTTCGGTGCGCCGCGGCCGGCGCGTAGCGCTCGGCGGAGACGGGCAGGTCACGCTCGGCAACATCGTCATCAAGGCGACCGCGCGCAAGGTGCGTCCGATCTACCAGGGCAGGATACTCGCCGGGTTTGCCGGCGGCACGGCCGACGCGTTCACGCTGTTCGAGCGCTTCGAGGCGAAGCTCGAGAAGCACCAGGGCAACGTGCTGCGCAGCGCAGTGGAGCTGGCGAAGGACTGGCGCACCGACCGCATGCTGCGTCGGCTCGAGGCGATGCTCGCGGTCGCCGATCCGGACAACTCCCTCGTCATCACCGGCAACGGCGACGTGCTCGAGCCGGAGCAGGGCATCGTCGCGATCGGCAGCGGCGGCGCGTATGCACAGTCGGCGGCCCGCGCGCTGCTCGAGAATACCGAACTGCCGCCGGAAGACATCGTGAAGAAGTCGCTGCAGATCGCCGGCGATCTGTGCATCTATACGAACCAGAGCCACGTAATCGAGGTACTCGAGGGATGACCCAGATGACCCCCCCGGAGATCGTCTCCGAACTCGACAAGCACATTGTCGGCCAGGGCAAGGCCAAGAAGGCCGTCGCGATCGCGCTGCGCAACCGCTGGCGCCGCGCGCAGGTCGAGGAGCCGCTCAGGAGCGAGATCACGCCGAAGAACATCCTGATGATCGGCCCGACCGGCGTCGGCAAGACCGAGATTGCGCGCCGGCTCGCACGGCTCGCGAACGCGCCCTTCATCAAGATCGAGGCGACGAAGTTCACCGAGGTCGGCTATGTCGGCCGCGACGTCGACACGATCATCCGCGACCTCGCCGAGATTGCCGTCAAGGACGGACGCGAACGCGCGATGCGCACGGTGCGCGACCGCGCGCTCGACGCCGCCGAGGACCGCGTGCTCGATGCGCTGTTGCCGCCGGCCCGCCCGGTCGGCCTCAACGAGCCGGAACCCGCGGATTCGAGCACGCGGCAGAAATTCCGCAAGCGCCTGCGCGAAGGCGAACTCGACGACAAGGAGATCGAGATCGAAGTCGCCGCGCAGGGGATGACTGCCGAGATCTTCGCCCCGCCGGGAATGGAAGAGCTCACGCAGCAGATCCAGGGGATGTTCCAGAATCTGGGCGGCGGCAAGAAGAAGCTGCGCAAGATGAAGATCGGCGAGGCGCTGAAGGCGCTGACCGACGAGGAGGCGGCGCGGCTCATCAACGACGAGGAAGTCAAGGCCGAGGCCGTCCGTGCGGTGGAGCAGAACGGCATCGTGTTCCTCGACGAGATCGACAAGGTCGCGTCGCGCTCGGAAGGGCAGGGCGCGGACGTGTCGCGCCAGGGCGTGCAGCGCGACCTGCTGCCGCTCGTCGAAGGGACGACCATCTCAACGAAGTACGGGATGATCAAGACCGATCACATCCTGTTCATCGCCAGCGGCGCGTTCCACCTCGCCAAGCCGAGCGACCTGATCCCCGAACTGCAGGGGCGCCTGCCGATCCGCGTCGAGCTCGAGAGCCTGTCGGTCGAGGACTTCCAGTGCATCCTGACGCAGACCGACGCGTGCCTCGTGCGCCAGTACCAGGCGCTGCTCGCGACCGACGGCGTGGCGCTGGAGTTTACCGACGACGGCATCCGCCGTTTCGCCGAGATTGCGTACCAGGTCAATGAGAAGACCGAGAACATCGGCGCGCGCCGCCTCTATACGGTGATGGAAAAGCTGCTCGAGGAAGTCTCGTTCGAGGCCGGCAAGATCGGCCTGGACAAGCTTCTCGTCGATGCCGCGTACGTCGACGCGCGGCTCGAGATTCTCGCGCAGCGTGAGGATCTCGCGCGCTACGTGCTCTAGCACGGCGCAAGACGGCGGTCGCGCGCCGCCGTTCGTCGTTCGCGGACCTCGCGGCGGGAACGCTCCCGGCGTGCCGCGGCTCCCCATCCGCTTGCCCGGCCTGCGCGGCCGGCGAGCGCCGGAATTCTCCTCGCCATGCTCGTGCGCATCGTCTCGATCCTTTTTCCGCTGTTCGCGATCACCGCGCTGGGCTATTTCGTCGGCAGGCGGATGAAGCCCGACCTGTCGCACGCGAACAAGCTGAACATGGAAGTCTTTATCCCGGCGCTGGTGTTCGCGGCGCTGGCGAACAAGGATTTTCGCATCGTCGAGTTCGTGCCGCTGGTCGTCGCGACGCTGGTCATCGTCATCGGTTCGGGCCTGATCGGCTGGGCGCTCGCACGTTCATCGCGGATCGCGCCGAAGACTTTCGTGCCGCCGATCATGTTCAACAACTGCGGCAACCTCGGCCTGCCGCTCGCCGTGCTGGCTTTCGGCGAACCGGCGCTGGCGCCCGCGGTGGTGATGTTCATGGTATCGAACCTGCTGCATTTCTCGTTCGGCGCGTGGCTGCTCGACCATCGCATCAAGGTGTGGACGGTGTGGAAAGTGCCGTCGGTGCTGGCGACGCTCGCCGGACTCGCAGTCGGCATTGCCGGCATCGCGGTGTGGCCGCCGCTGATGCTCGCGATCAAGATGCTCGGCGACGTGTCGATCCCGCTGATGCTGTTCGCGCTCGGGGTGCGCCTCACCGATTCGAACATCTCGTCGATCGGGCTGGGGTTTTACGGCGCCGCTGCGCGTCCGCTCGTCGGCATGATGCTTGCGTACGCGGTGATGCTGTTCATCGACCTGCCGCCGCAACAGGAAGCCCTGCTGCTGGTGTTCGGCGCCCTGCCGCCGGCGGTGCTCAACTACATCTTCGCCGAGCGCTATCACCAGGAGCCGCAGGCGGTGGCGTCGATGGTGCTGATCGGCAACGTCGCGGCGGTGGTTTTCCTGCCGATCGCGCTGGCGATCGTGCTGCCCTGAGCCTTCTCACCACATGTTCTCGACGACGAGCTGCGCCGGCGCCGCGCGGCGCGACAGCTTGTAGCCTAGGCGGTTGAGGAGTTTGCGCCCGTCATCGACCATCTGCGGGTTGCCGCACAGCATGATGCGGCTGCGTTCGTGATCAAGCGGGAAGCCGACTGCGCGTTCGAGTTCGCCGCTCTCGATCAGCGTGGTGATGCGCGCGCGCAACGCCCCGGCGACACGCTCACGGGTGACGACCGGCACGTAGTGCAGCTTGTGCACCACGTCGCCGACCAGCGGGTGGTCCACCAAGCGCGCGATCTCGTCGCGGTAGGCAAGTTCGGCGGCGGTGCGCACGCTGTGCACGAGGACGATGCGCTCATAGTCGGTCCAGGTGCTGCGGTCATGCAAAATCGAAATGAACGGCGCGAGCCCGGTACCGGTCGCGAGCAGCCACAGGTCGCGCCCGCCTTCGAAGCGATCCGTCGTCAGGAAGCCGTAGTTCATCTTCTCGACGAAAATCTCGTCCCCTTCAGCGAGGCGGGCGAGGCGGCTCGTAAATTCTCCATCCGGCACGACGATCGAATAAAACTCGAGGTATTCGTCATATGGCGCGGAGACCATCGAATACGCGCGCCAGACGATCGAACCGTCCTCCTTGCGCAGCCCGAGGCGGGCGAACTGCCCCGGCACGAAGCGGAACGCCGCGTCGCGCGTGGTGCGGAAGCTGAACAAATGCGGCGTCCAGCGCCGTAGTGCGATGATGCGCTCGGTGGTGAAGCGGTCGGCTGGCAAGGACATCGGCAGCTCCGTCGGGAGTGGCTAATGTTGATTAAAATACTCGGGTATTGCGCCGTGGGCAAGCCGCGCGGTCTCGGCGGGTCCGGCCGTCGCAGCTTCAGGCTTGCGGCGGCCGAGTCGGCATGACGGGGCGCGAGCCGCCGGCTTCGAGGAATCCCTTGAGCAGGTCGACCGGCACCGGGAAGACGATCGTCGAGGATTTTTCGCCAGCGACCTGCGTCAGTGTCTGCAGGTAGCGCAGCTGCATCGCGGCGGGCTGGCGCGACAGCATCTCGGCCGCTTCCATCAGGCTTTCGGCCGCCTGCTTCTCGCCTTCGGCATGGATTACCTTCGCGCGCCGCTCGCGCTCGGCTTCGGCCTGCCGGGCGATTGCGCGCACCATCGTCTCGTTGAGGTCGACGTGCTTGATCTCGACGTTCGTGACCTTGATGCCCCACGCATCGGTCTGCGCGTCGAGGATCTGCTGCACGTCGAGGTTCAGCCGTTCGCGTTCGGCGAGCATCTCGTCGAGTTCGTGCTTGCCGAGCACCGCGCGCAGCGTCGTCTGCGCGAGCTGGCTGGTCGCCACCATGTAGTTTTCGACCTGGATGATCGCCTTCTCGGGGTCGACGACGCGGAAGAACACGATCGCGTTGACCTTCACCGAGACGTTGTCACGCGAGATCACATCCTGGCTCGGCACGTCCATCGTCACGACGCGCAGGTCGACCTTGACCATCTGCTGGATGCCGGGAATCACGATCACCAGGCCGGGGCCCTTGACCTTCCAGAAGCGTCCGAGCATGAAGATCACGCCGCGCTCATATTCCCGCAGGATCCGGATCGAACCCACGACGAGCGCGATCAGGATCAGCAGCACGGTGCCGAGGCCGAGGTTGAAGTCGTACATCATCAGGAACTCCTTTCGATCGCAGAATGGGTGGGTGCGAGTCGTTCGACCTGCAGTGTCAGGCCGCTCATGCCGACGACGCGCACCCGGTCGCCCCGTGCCAGGGGTTCGGATGCCGTGACGCGCCAGGATTCGCCTTGCACCTGCGCCCAGCTGCCGTCGCCCGACACGACCGTGACCGTGCCGATGCTGTCCACCAGCGCTTCGCGGCCGCTGACGACGGCCCGCTTGCGGGTTCGCGCGGCAAGGCTGCCGACCGCGAGAATCAGCGCGGCGCTGACGAGAGCGAGTCCGATGATGAACGGCAGGGGGATGCCGAAGCCGGGCGCCTCGGTGTCCATCAGGAACAGGCCGCCGATGACGAAGGCGACGATGCCGCCGACGCCGAGCGCGCCGAAGCTCGGCAGGAAGGCTTCGGCGAGCATCAGCGTTGCGCCGATCGCGATCAGCGCGACCCCGGTCCAGTTGACCGGCAGCAACTGGAACGCATACAGCGCGACCAGCAGGCAGATCAGCCCGGCGACCCCGGGGACGCCGAAGCCCGGGCTGGTGAATTCGAAGAACAGGCCGTAGATGCCGATCATCATCAGCACCAGCGCGAGTTGCGGATTCGAGAGGATCGACAGGAGGCGGTTGCGCCAGTCGGGCACGATCCGTTCGACCTCGGCGCCCGTCGTGGCCAGCTGCACCACGTTGCCGCTGTCGAGCTTCACGGTGCGGCCGTCAATCCGCACCAGCAGATCTTTCAGGTCGCTCGCGACCACATCGATGACGCCCCCCTTGAGCGCTTCGTCGGCCGACAGGCTCGCCGCCTCCCGCACTGCGCGTTCGGCGAAGTCCGCGTTGCGGCCGCGAAGCTGGGCGAGGCTGCGCAGATAGGCGGCGGCGTCGTTCTCGATCTTCGCCCTCATCGCGTCGCCACGCGGCGGTTTCGGTGCGGCGGCCTGGTCGGCACTGTCGCCATCCTTGCCGGGCTGCCTGGCAGCCGGATCAT
Organism: Aromatoleum bremense; assembly: GCF_017894365.1. Classification (NCBI taxonomy): domain Bacteria; kingdom Pseudomonadati; phylum Pseudomonadota; class Betaproteobacteria; order Rhodocyclales; family Rhodocyclaceae; genus Aromatoleum; species Aromatoleum bremense. The sequence goes on along the minus strand of NZ_CP059467.1, from coordinate 1,592,289 downwards.
CGTCTTCGGCAGGCGGTTTTCCGCTTCCCGGCGCACCGATCGCGACCGGCGTCGCGGCGCCCAGATTCGTCGCCGGCGCCATCGCGGCGATGTGGCTCGCATAGAGGATGTAGGTGCCTGCGCTGGCGGCGCGTGCGCCGCCGGGGCTGACGTAAGTCGCGATCGGTATCGGTGATGCGAGGATTTCGCGGATGATGACGCGCATCGAGGCGTCGAGCCCTCCGGGGGTGTCCATCTCGATGACGACGAGTCGGGCGTTCTCCGAACGCGCGCGCGCCAAGCCGCGGCTGACGAAGTCGGATGTCGCCGGGCCGATGACGCCGTCCAGGCGCAGCGCGACCACTTTCGCGGCCGCAGTTTCGGCCGTCCGCCCATCGACAGGCACGCCGAGGCCCAAGCTGAGGCCGAACAGCAGAAAAAGCAGGGTGCCCAGTCGTCGCATCGCAGCGTGCATGCCGGTTCCTTCGAACGCCGATGCATGCGTGCGAGGTGCAATGCGTCATGCATCCGCTCGTCTGAGTGTAGCGCGAGCGAAGCGTTCCCGCTGACAGGGCGACGACGGGCTGCGCGACCGTGGGCGAAAGACGAACAAGGGAGCGGCCGCCGCGGGGCGTGCGCTCCCTTCAAGCGGTCCGGGCGGCTTCAGGCCTGTTCGGCCGGCGGCAACGCGATGCGGTTGTCCTTGCTGTACTGGTAGTCGTGGAAGATGTGTTCCGCGCTGAGGATCTGGTACGTGCCGTCCGGCCGCCTGTGCGTCGTGTCCTTGAGCCGGTACGTGTAGTGGCCGCAGGTCCAGCAGTCGAAGTTGCGCATGTGCGTGCACAGGCAGGTCTTGTCCATCACGCGCAGGCGCCGCGCGTCCGGGTGCGCGGCGAGCTCGCGGTTGTAGGCGGTGATGTACGCGCAGTTGCCGTTCGCGTCGAGCAGGTAGCCGTAGGCTTCGCAGTTCGGGCGGATGCCGGCGCCGATCGACGGGCTGCTCTTGAGCATGCGCATCGGGTAGCCGGTCGGCGAGGTGTTGTTGACCTCGATGTCTTCTTCGTGCGCTCCGAAGTAGTGCTGCTGCACTGCCGGCGGCAGTCCGCATTCGTGCGACACGGTGAAGCGCGTCGCCACCTGCACCGCCGCGGCGCCCGCGTCGAGGAAGGACACCGCGTCGCTGCCGGTGAAGATGCCGCCGGCCGGGATCAGCGGGATGTCGAGTTTTTCGGCCTTCAGGTAATCCTGGATCTCGGCGACGATCGCGTGCAGGTCGTACTTCGCCCAGTCCATGCCGAAGCCGAGATGGCCGCCCGCGAGCGGGCCTTCGACGACGACGTAGTCGGGCAGGCGGTTGGTGCGCGCCGACTTGCGCAGGAACAGCAGCAGCGCGCGCAGCGACGACACGATGATGCCGAGCTTGACGTCGCGAAAGCGCGGGTGATCCTCGATCAGCGCGAACGAACCCAGATGCAGGCCGGCGGCGAGCGTGATGCCGTCGATACCGGCGTCGAGCGCCGAGCGCAGGCGCACGCGCAGCGTGTCCTTGGGCCCGTTCATCGTCAGCTTTTCCATGCAGTTGATGAAGATCAGGCCGTCGCCGCGCTTGCGCTCCATTGTCCGGCGCACATGCGTTTCTGTGGCTTCGGCGAGCAGGCCGAGGTCGAACTGCACTTCGGACTTGTCGGCGTTCGCGACGTTGTACTTGTAGAACTTGAGCTTGTCGCGCACGTACTTCGTGTCGTAGCGGCGGTCGCTGACAGTCGGGACCATCGCGTCCGAGATATGCCCGATGCCGCCCAGTCGCGCGGCTTCGAGCGACAGGTCCGACGTCGAGATGTCGACGCCCATCCCGCCAATCATGATCGGCACATATTCCCTGCTGCCGAACCGCAGGCGAAAGTCATCGACAGATTTCATGTTCGTCTTCTATGTTGCTCGCTGTGCCCTGCAGCCGGAAATCGGGCAAGCCGCCATTTTCCCACACGCCGGGGGTCGACGGGGAAGGCGTTGCGCCCCCGGCGCCGTGACGGCGCCAGGGGCGGCAGGGGATGCAGGTGTTCAGGCAGGGCAGGTTCAGCGGATCATTCCGGCACCGACGGTGTTGTTCGTGCTTTCATCGATGACGATGAAAGCGCCGGTGGCGCGATTGTCGGTGTAAGGATCGGCGAAAACCGGCTGGGCGAGTTTGAGTGTCAGGTTCGCGATATCGTTCATCGCGAGCGTCGTCACGGGTTCATGTTCCAGTGTGTTGACGTCGAGCCGGTAGTCGATTTTCGCGATCTTCGCCTTCACTTCGCGCGTCGTGTGGCGCAGCAGGTAAGTGCGTGCCGGCGACATCGGGGTTTCGGACAGCCAGCACACGGTCGCGTCGATCTCCTTCAGCGCCTGCGGCTGCTCGGCGCTCTTGACGATCATGTCGCCGCGCGAGATGTCGATTTCGTCGGCCAGCAGCAGCGTGACGGACTGTTCGTGGATCGCGCGCAACTGGCTCACGCCGCCGATCTGGATGTCGCGGACAGAACTGATGCGCCCCGACGGCAGCACGGTGACGGCGTCGCCGATGGCAATCTCGCCGGATTCGACCCGCCCCATGAAGCCGCGGTAGTCGTGCAATTCCGGGTTCGCCGAATCGTGCGGGCGGCAGACGAACTGCACCGGGAAGCGGAAGTTCTCGGCCTGTTCGGTGTGCGCCGCCGGCACCGCCTCGAGGATCTCGAGCAGCGTCGGGCCGTCGTACCACGACAGCCGTTCGCCGCGGTCGACGATCATGTCGCCGTTAAGCGCCGACAACGGGATGAAGCGCACATCCTTGATGCCGAGCTTGGCCCCAAAGGCGAGGTAGTCCGCCTTGATGCGCTCGAACACGGCCTCGTCGTAGTCGACGAGGTCCATCTTGTTGACGGCGACGAGCAGGTGCGGGATGCCGACCAGGCTCGCGAGGTACGAGTGGCGGCGCGTCTGCGTCAGCACGCCTTTTCTCGCATCGACGAGGATGATCGCGAGGTTCGCGGTCGAGGCGGCGGTCACCATGTTGCGTGTGTACTGCTCGTGGCCGGGCGCGTCGGCGATGATGTACTTGCGGGTGCCGGTCGAGAAGTAGCGGTAGGCGACGTCGATCGTGATGCCCTGTTCGCGCTCGGCCTGCAGGCCGTCGGTGAGCAGCGACAGATCGACGGCGGTCATGCCGCGCTTGGCCGAGGTCTTTTCGATCGCGTGGAGCGTGTCGGCGAGGATCGTCTTGGTGTCGAACAGCAGGCGGCCGATCAGGGTGCTCTTGCCGTCATCGACGCTGCCGCAGGTCAGGAAGCGCAGCAGGCCGTGGTCGGTGTCGGGCAGGTTTTCAAGGGCGGACATGGTCATGGTTCCTTCAGATCTTTCCAAAATTTCTGTTGCGGCTTAAAGGTCGATGCGGTCTCGGGGGGTGCCTGCCCGCCGGGGCCGGGTGGGGTATTCGTTCTGCGGGCTGCGGAACTCGCTTCGCTGCGCTCGCTCAGACAGTCCTCGCCCGCGCCACGAACACCCCACCCGTCCCCGGCTACGTTCTGGGTTGGGCGGGAGGGCAAAACCGGATGCGGGGTTCTGTTTTCCGATTCGAGCTGCGTTTCCCCGCGTCGTTAATTCGTCAGCTTCACTGCGCCGGCATCGATCAACCACCGCTCCTGATTCCTTTCGCCCGAGCCGGCACACTGTCAGAGCGGGGCGGGGTGTTTGCGCAGCGGCGAGGACTGTCTGAGCCCGAAGGGCGAGTTCCGCAGCCGCGGAGCAAATTCCCCGCTCCGCTCGATTAGCAGCACTCCGAATACAAACTCCCCGCAGCCCCTCAGAAATACCCTTCCTTCTTCCGCTGCTCCATCGAGGCGTCCGAAGTCTGGTCGTCCATCCGCGTCGCGCCGCGTTCGGTGATCGTCGTCGTCGCGGTCTCAAGGAGTATCTTCGCGACGGTGTCGGCATCGGATTCGACCGGGGCCGTGCAGGTGATGTCGCCGACGGTGCGAAAGCGCACCTGGACGTTCTCGACGACGTCGCCGGGCTTGGCTGGGGTGACGTCGGTGACCGGCTGCAGCAGGCCGTTCTTGCGCACGACCGGGCGGACATGGGCGAAGTAGATCGACGGTAGTTCGAGCTGCTCGCGCTCGATGTACTGCCACACGTCGAGCTCGGTCCAGTTGCTGATCGGGAACGCGCGGATGTTCTCGCCCTTGTGGCTGCGCGCGTTGTACAGGTTCCACAGCTCGGGGCGCTGGTTCTTCGGGTCCCACTGGCCGAACTCGTCGCGGAAGCTCATGATCCGCTCCTTGGCGCGCGCCTTTTCCTCGTCGCGCCGCGCGCCGCCGATGCAGGCGTTGAAACCGAATTCCTCGATCGCTTCGAGCAGCGTCACCGACTGGTGCTTGTTGCGCGACTCGTCGGGCGTCTTCAGCACCACCGTGCCGCGCGCCATCGAGTCCTCGACCGAGCGCACGATCAGCCGTTCGCCGAGCTCGGCGGCGCGCTTGTCGCGGAAGTCGATGACTTCCCGGTAGTTGTGGCCGGTATCGATGTGCATCAGCGGGAATGGGAAGCGGCCTGGGCGGAAGGCCTTCTCGGCGAGCCGCAGCATGCAGATCGAGTCCTTGCCGCCGGAGAACAGCAGCACCGGGTTCGAACACTGGCCGGCGACTTCGCGCAGGATGTGGATCGCCTCGGCTTCGAGCCAGTCGAGATGGGTCAGGGTTTGTCTGGTGAGCGTGGACATGGTCGTTTCTTAACGTTTGATGTTCGAGGCGCGCAGCGCGCGCAATGCGGCTTTCAGCCCGGCGCGCAGCGCCGAGAAGCGGCGGCGCAGGCCGGGACGCGAGTACGGGGCGGCAGCCGAGAGGTGCACAGTGGCGTCGTCGAGGCGGCGATTCATGGCTCAGCCCTTCTTGACGTGCAGCCCGCATTCCTTCGATGCGGGATCTTCCCACCACCAGCGCCCGGCGCGGACGTCCTCGCCGAGTGCGATCGCGCGCGTGCAGGGCGCGCAGCCGATGCTCGGGTAGAACTGGTCGTGCAGCGCGTTGTACGGCACTTCGTGGATGCGGATGTAGGCCCACACCTCGGCCTCGGACCAGTCCGACAGCGGGTTGAGCTTCTCGAGCCCATTGCCGGCATCGAACTCGCGCAGCGGCAGGCCGGTGCGAGTGACCGACTGCGCCGCGCGCAGGCCGGTGATCCACGCCTTTTTCCCGGTCAGCGCGCGGCGCAGCGGTTCCATCTTGCGCACGCCGCAGCACGCCTTGCGCAGCTCGACCGAGTCGTAGAACGCGTTGATGCCATGCGTGCGGACGTGGTTTTCGACTGCCGTCGCGTCGGGGAAGAAGATCTTCAGCTTCGCGCCGTAACGCTGCTCCACTTCGCCGATCAGCGTGTAGGTTTCGGTCGGCAGGCGGCCGGTGTCGAGCGAGAAGATCTCGATCGGCAGCGCCTCGCGCAGGATCAGGTCGGTCAGCACCATGTCTTCGGCGCCGAAGCTGTTCGCGAACGTCAGCTCGCCGGCCGAACCGAACTCGGCGGCCGCGGCGCGCAGGAACTCGAGCGCCGCGGCGGATTTCGTCGCGACGCTCGCGCGCAACGCGTCGCTCAGTTCCGGGCGGGTCGCCGGGTTCGCCGCTGCGGGGCGCAACAGCGTCACGGCGCCGCTCACGATTTCACCTGCGGCGGGATGCCGCGGGCGACGCGGCGGAACAGCGGCTGCGGATGCGTGACCGATGCCTGGTAAGGCACGGTGAAATCGGCGAGGCTCGCGGTCGCCGCTTCGAGCTGCTCGTCGGTGTACCGGCCGGCGCGCGGCTGCAGCGCGTCGAAGCCGCAGCGCGTGAGGTAGTTGAACTGGTCGCGCAGCACGTCGCCGATCGCGCGCAATTCGCCGCTGTAGCCGTAGCGGGTGCGCAGCAGCGTCGCGGTCGAGTAGCCGCGCCCGTCGGTGAACTTCGGGAAATCGATGCCGATGACCGCAAAGCGCGCGGCGTTGTCCGCGAGCGCCTCCGGCCCCTCGCTGCCGTTGAGCCATACCCCCAGCTCGCCGGTGTCGGCGCGACCGGCAAGCTTTTCGCGACGCGCCTGCCACACCGCGAGCGGGACGAGCACGCGTCCGGGGGGCACGACGGCGTTGGCGGCGGTTTCGCCCTCGGCGAGCGTGACGATCTGCCAGTCGTCGGAAACGACCCGGCCGTTCTTGATCAACTTAGGCATGAGCCACCTTCCTTTGCTTCTGGACTTCGCCGCCATACACGCGCTGCTTGAACGGCTCGATGCCGAGGCGATGCACGGTGTCGACGAAGCGCTCGTCCTCGTGGCGGTATTCGATGTAGGTTTCGATGAGCTTCTCGACGACGTCGGCCATCTGCGCGCGCGCGAACGACGGGCCGATGACCTTGCCGAGCGCGGTGGCGTTGCCCTGCTCGCCGCCGATCGTCACCTGGTACCACTCCTCGCCGTTCTTGTCGACGCCGAGGATGCCGATGTTGCCGACGTGGTGGTGGCCGCAGGCGTTCATGCAGCCCGAGATGTTGATGTCGATGTCGCCGATGTCGTAGAGATAGTCGAGGTCGTCGAAGCGCTGCTGGATCGCCTGCGCAATCGGGATCGACTTCGCGTTCGCGAGGCTGCAGAAGTCGCCGCCCGGACAGCAGATGATGTCGGTCAGCAGGCCGATGTTGGGCGTCGCGAGGCCGGCGTCGCGCGCGAGCTGCCACAGCGTGTGCAGGTCCGACAGCTTGACGTCGGCGAGGACGACGTTCTGCTCGTGCGTCATGCGCGCTTCGCCGAAGCTGAAGCGGTCGGCCCAGTCGGCGACGAAGTCCATCTGTTCGGCGCTGATGTCGCCCGGCGCCACGCCGGTCTTCTTCAGCGACAGCGTCACCGACGCGTAGCCGGGCACCTTGTGCGCGCGCACGTTGCGCTTGACCCACGCGGCGAACGGCTTGCTGTCGGCGAGCTGCGCCTCGTAGAGCGCATTGCGCTCGGGCAGCGTCTCGTAGTCCGGGTCGACGAAGTGCGCAGCGACGCGCTGCACTTCCTCTTCGGTCAGCGTGTTCGGGCCGTCCTTGACGTGCGCCCATTCCTCTTCGACCTGGCGCGCGAACTCCTCGGCGCCGAGCGCCTTGACGAGGATCTTGATGCGCGCCTTCCACACGTTGTCACGCCGGCCGTAGCGGTTATAGACGCGCAGGATCGACTCGCAGTAGGTGACGAGATGCTGCCACGGCACGAAGCTCGCGATCTCCTCGCCGAGGATCGGTGTGCGACCGAGGCCGCCGCCGACCAGCACGCGGAAACCGATGTTGCCGTCGGCGTCGCGCTTCAGGTCGAGCCCGATGTCGTAGATCCGCACCACGACGCGGTCTTCGGTCGCGCCGTTCAATGCGATCTTGAACTTGCGCGGCAGGTAGGCGAACTCCGGGTTGTAGGTCGCCCACTGGCGCAGAATCTCGGCCCACGGGCGCGGATCGACGATTTCATCGGCGGCGACGCCGGCGAACGCGTCGGCGGTGATGTTGCGGATGTCGTTGCCCGAAGTCTGGTTCGCGTGCATCTGCACGGTCGCCAGTTCGCCGAGCATGTCGGGGATGGCTTCCAGCGGCGACCAGTTGAACTGAACGTTCGTCCGCGTCGTGAAATGCGCGTAGCCGCGGTCGTAGGTGCGCGCGAGGTGTGCGAGCTTGCGCAACTGGCGGCTCGCGAGGTGACCGTACGGCACGGAGATGCGGAACATCGGGGCGTGGCGCTGGATGTACAGGCCATTCTGCAGCCGCAGCGGACGGAACTCGTCGTCGCTCAGTTCGCCGGCAAGATGGCGGCGCATCTGGTCGCGAAACTGCACGACGCGTTCGTCGAGAAGCTGCTGGTCATAGTCGTCGTATCGGTACATCGCGTCTCTCTCGTTGAATACTTGTTGCAGCTCAGTGGCTGATCAGCTTGGCGCCGACCAGCACCAGCATCGTTGCCAGGATCGGGCGCAGCACCCGGTCCGGGACTTTCGTCGAAATATGGCTGCCGAGCCAGATGCCGGGGAGCGAGCCGACGATCAGGCTGCCGAGCAGAAACCAATCCACGCTGCCGAGCATCCAGTGGCCGAGGCCGGCGACCAGCGTCAGCGGCACTGCGTGGGCGATGTCGGAGCCGACGATGCGCAGCGCCGGCATCGCCGGATACAGGAAAAACAGCGCGGTCACGCCGAGCGCCCCGGCCCCGACCGAGGAAATCGACACCAGCACGCCGAGCACCGCGCCGACCAGTACCGTCAGTCGTGCCGTGCGTACCGGGTTCGACGTGCCGCCGAAGCGCGCGAGCGCATACGCCTGGATCTGCTTGCGAAAGATCAGCGCCACCGCCGTCAGCACGAGGGCGACGCCCAGCGCGACCTTGATCAGACCCGCGGCGCCATCCATACCGCCGGGCGCGAACGTGCCGACGAGCAGCAGCGTGAGCACCGCGGCGGGAAGGCTGCCGCTTGCGAGCCGCCGCGTGACCTGCCAGTCGACCGTGCCCTTCAGCCCGTGCGCGAGGGTGCCGCCGGTCTTCGTGATCGCCGCGTACAGCAGGTCGGTGCCCACCGCGACCGAAGGGTGGATGCCGAACAGCAGCACCAGCAGGGGCGTCATCAGGGAGCCGCCACCGACGCCGGTGAGTCCGACGATAGCGCCAACTGCGAATCCGGCAACGGTGTAGGCAAAGTCCATGAGATGCGTCTTCTTGTATGGTGCGGCGCATCGTAAAACGGATCGCTAGATGCAAAAAGCCAGTTGACGTTAGACTCTAAGAAGAATTGGTTATAAGGGTCCCTGGATGAACCTCCAGCAATTGCGTTACATCTACGAAGTCGCCCGGCGCGGGTTGAACGTGTCGGAAGCTGCCGAGGCGCTGTTCACGTCCCAGCCGGGGGTATCCAAGCAGATCCGGCTGTTCGAGACGGAGCTCGGCGTCGACGTGTTCGTGCGCCACGGCAAGCGCCTCGTCGCGGTCACCGATCCCGGCCGCCAGGTTCTCGCGCTCGCCGAACGGGTGCTGCGCGACATCGACAGCCTGCGGCAGGTGGGCGACGAGTTTACCAACGAGTCGGCCGGGAGTCTTTCGATTGCGACGACGCACACCCAGGCCCGCTACGTGCTGCCGCGCATCATCCGCGATTTCATGCAGCGCTTTCCGCAGGTCAAGCTGTCGCTGCACCAGGGCAGCCCGCGCCAGGTGTGCGACATGGTGATGTCCGGCGAAGCCGATGTCGCGATCGCGACCGAGGCGATCGCCGATTACGACGAACTGGTGATGCTGCCGTGCTACCAGTGGAACCGCTGCATCGTCGCGACGCCGCGCCACCCGATCCTCAAGGAGCATCCGCTGACCCTCGAGGCGATCGCGCGCTACCCGATCATCACCTACGACGACGCCTTCACCGGGCGCAGCCTGATCAACAAGGCCTTCCTCGGCCGCGGCCTGCGCCCGAACGTCGTGCTCACCGCGCTCGACTCGGACGTCATCAAGACCTACGTGTCGATGGATCTCGGGATCGGCATCCTCGCGCGGATGGCGTTCGATCCCGCGGCCGACAAGACACTCGGCATGAGCGACGCGACGCACCTGTTCGAATCGAGCACGACGCGCGTCGGCTTGCGCCGCAATGCCTACTTGCGCGGCTACGTGTATGCGTTCATCGAACTGTTCGCGCCGCACCTGACGCGCCGCATGATCGACGTCGCGCTCGCCGGCGGCGGCGAGGACTACGGCATGTGACGAGGCGGCCTGTGACGAGGCCGGCTTCAGGCCGAAAGAAACGATTCGATGCGCCGCTTGCGCTCCTGGTCGAGCAGGCGCGTCGCGACGTCGCCCGGCACGCCGAGCGTCTCGAACACCGAGCCGGCGAGCTGCAGCCCGGATTCGAGCGTCTCCGGGATCACGACCGATGCGCCGGCGTCGCGCAAGGTCGCGGCGTGCGCTTCATCGCGGGCACGCGCGGCGATGCGGATGTTCGGCGACGTCGTCCGTATGCCCTTGACCGCGTGCACGGCCGCCGCCGTGTGGTCCATCGTCAGCACCACCGCGACGGCGCGCTCGAGGTGGAACTTGCGCAGCAGCTCGGGCCGGCTCGCGTCGCCGAAATACACCGGCGCGCCTTTCGCGCGCTGGCGGGCGACGAGCCTGGCATCGGTTTCGATCGCGACGTGCGGGATGCCCTGTTCGTCGAGCAGTTCGCCGATCATCTGTCCGACCCGGCCGTAGCCGGCGATGACGACATGGCCGCTGAGTTCGACGAGGTTCTCCTCGGCGATCGTCGAGCTCCTGCCGAGCCGTGCATCGATCGCGTCGCCAAGTTTGTGTCCGAGCAGCGACAGCGGCGGGGTGACGAGCATCGACAGGCTGACGACCAGCAGCATGAAATGGCCGATCGGGTGCGCGACGATCCCCAGCCCCAAGGCCATGCCGATGACGATGAACGCGAACTCGCCACCCTGGCACAGCATGATGCCGCCTTCGGCCGCCCGTCCCCACGTCAGGCCGAAGATCCTGAACAGGGCGAACACGATCAGGGCCTTCAGCGCCATCAGGCCAACGACCGAGAGCGGTAGTAGCAGCGGTTCGGCGAGAATCGCCGTGACGTCGATGCCCATGCCGACCGACATGAAGAAAACCCCCATCAGCAGGCCCTTGAACGGCTCGATCGTGACTTCGACTTCGTGGCGGAACTCGGTCTCGGCGATCAGGAGGCCGGCGAGCAGCGCGCCGAGTTCCATCGACAGCCCGGCCGCGCGGGTCAGCAGCGCGACGCCGAGCGTCGTCAGCAGCGTCAGCGCCATGAACGATTCGGCCTGGCGGTTCGCGGCGATCTGGTGGAACACCGGGCGCACGACGCGCCGGCCGACGAGATAGATCAGCGCGATCGTCGCGGCCCCTTTCGCCGCGGCGATGCCGATCAGCCCGGCGAAGTTGCCGCCCGCGTCCTGCGCGAGGATCGTCACCAGCACCAGCAGCGGCACGACCGCCAGGTCCTGCAGCAGCAGCACCGAGAACGTCGCCTGGCCGAGCGGCGTGCCCAGTTCGCGTCGCTGCGACAGCAGCTGCATGACGACCGCGGTCGACGAGAAGCCGAGCACGCCGCCGAGCACGACCGATGCTTCCAGGCCGTTGCCGAACGCGTACGCGGTCGCGCCGATGATGAGCGCGGTGATGCCGACCTGCAGGCTGCCGAGCCCGAACACGAGGCGCCGCATCGCCCACAGCCGGTCGACCGACATCTCGAGCCCGATCATGAACATCAGGAAGATCACGCCGAACTCGGCGAAGACCTCGACATCCTCGGTGCGCCCGAACGTCAGGTACCCGAGCCACGGCGTCGCCTCGGTAAATCGCCCGAGGCCGAACGGCCCGACGACCATGCCGACGGCGAGGAAGCCGAGCACCGGGTTGATGCGGCTGCGCTGCAGCAGCGGGATCAGCACTCCGGCGAGGGCGAGGAACAGGATGATTTCGCGCAGGAATGCGGGAGCGGCGTGGGCGTCCATTACCCGAGGCTTGTAGTGGTGGGCGACGCGCGAGTGTAACGGAACAGTATCGTCATGCCGCGAAATTGCGCGACACGTGATCACCGTTTTGCATTGCTACTGGTCAGTCACTTGCATTCGATGCGATCAGACTCTGCAAAGGTGATGATCGCTGGAGGGGCCTGCCCGAACGTGTCAGAACGACCCAAAGCTGCCCTACATATTGAAGCAAAGCGGACGCGCCACGACGGAGGTCAGCGGCGCCGGCTCCAGCGGCTTGTTAACTTTTTATCCTTTATAAGCAAGAAGATGGCTTCCTATTTCTCGCTCAGACGGAAGCAGGATGGGTAACAACACCTGCGTTCCTTCCTAACGCGATCGGTATCATTCCCGTCTCCCGCAGGACTGTGCCCCACTTGCTCCAACGGAAAAAAGCGCTCGGGTGGCGCATGAACAGAAGGTTCATCTCACGGCCATTGAGCAGGAAAGATAAAGCCAAAGGGCGATTGCGGCCGACGGCAGGAAGCCTTCTTCGCTCTGTAATTACATCGCGGGAGAGCAGATCCAGCAGAGCCTTGACCTTTAAAGACTCGAGTCCGTACACGATGCACCGTTGCGCCTGAACTACCTCTGCAAGCTCCAAGAAAACGCGCCACCCCTTTGTGTAGTCATCGTACGTGGGGCGGTCCTTCCTCGATGGTAGAAGCCGCGGCACGAGGTTGTGATAGATCACCTGAGACCAGAGGAGCGCCCTTTCCGCCGCAACCGGTCGCCTCTTCAGGAACACGGCGCGCTCAAAGTTGCGGAGGTAGCGACTCTTGAACTTCGCCAGAATGCCATGCGTCATCTGCCTCTGCCGCAGGCTGTCTTTCTTGAGAATTCTATGGAGGACCGTTTCATCTCCGGAACCATAAACGTATATGCTCTCCCCAAGGATGATCGTTTTGCCTTCGGCCTCACGGTACCGGCTACCTACCCACGGCAGCCACGGCAGGTCCATGGCATCTAAAGCGGCATCGAAAGAGCCGTCCAGGAAGCCGTCAAAGTCATTATTCATTTGAGCTCCCCTGCCGCCCACCGCTGCTCAGCCAGCAGCTCGCCATCGCCGTCTTTCACCCAGTGGATTGAGGCTTTCGACTCGGTGAGGGTGAGGCAACCTTCGCGGCTGTCTTTAATGCCGCACTGGCTGCGGTAGTTAATGAAATCGTGCAGCAGGCGCATCAGTAGTGAAACCTGCTTGCCGTCAGCACGCGATACGCATAGACCGTAAGAAATAGCAGTCATAACAGATCCTGAAAACCGACACTGCCCTTTTTGCACCATTGCGCTCGGTCAGGGTACTCGACAAATTGAGTGAGCGCATACGCTATTTGCATTATAACTTACGAACCGAACAGGCGTATGCTCACTGGGTCCGCACCTACATTCAGTTCCACGATTTGCGGCATCCGGTTACGTTGGGCTGTGCCGAAGTAGAGGCTTTTCTGTCCTGGCTGGTGAATGTATGCAAGGTGGAGTGCGATCACTGCTTGACGCGCTGCTGCCCATCTAGCGAAAAGTCGGGGTCCCTGAACGGACCGCGACGCATCCACTATCTCCTACCCCAAACCATCGATTCATCATCGAACGGCTGCTTCCGGAACCCGCTCGCTATGGCTGCTTGTGGCCGTTATGAACAGCTGTGCATAACGGCCACGACCTGCCTGGTCACTTGACTGTATCGCATCAGAGATACAGAATGCGTGGAAAGGGAGGATCCGGCTATGGCCCATTCCACGATGCTGCATGTCCGGGTGGACAACGAAATCAAGACGCAAGCCAGCGAGGCTCTGGCAGCCATGGGACTGTCCGTGTCGGATGCGGTGCGTATCCTGCTCAAGCGCGTGGTCAACGATCAGGCTTTCCCGTTGGAACTCAAGGTTCCGAACGCAAAGACCCGTGAGGCGATGGAAGAAGCCCGCGCGATGATGACGGCCCGCGCTGCGCGTTTTGACTCTGCTGATGCCCTGATCGATGACCTCGAAAAGGCCCGCCGGCAGTAAGCGGGCCACGCCGCCCAGGGCGTGCGACTACACGAAGACCTTCCTCAAGGACTGGGACCGCCTTTCCCGCTCGGGCCGTTACGACCTCAAGCGTCTGAAGGAGGCGATGCTGCTGCTCATCGCCAATGATTCGCCTCTGGGCCCCGAGTGGCTCGATCATCCGCTGAAGGGGAACTGGGCTGATCACCGGGAATGTCACATCGGCGGCGACTTTCTGCTGATCTACCGGCTGAATGGCGATGTCATCATCTTCGTGCGTGCGGGTACGCATTCTGAGCTGTTCGAGGACTGACGGGCGGCAGTTGCGGTGCACGGCCGCTGTACTTTGTACGGCGACCCCGATAAATGCTGGTCAATTGACATCCTCCCCCGCCTAAAGTCGGGGGATTCCTACGGTGCTCACCCCGGCATCGTGCTCGGATGAGTCGCTTCGGTGGGTTCCTGCTGCTGGCGACCTGACAGCATCGCTCACTTCACAGGCGCAACGGGCGTGTCCCGCCCTGAGAATGTTGATCGCGCCGACCAGATCGGCGTTTTCCTCGAACCCGCACTCGACGCACAAAAACTGCACCTGCGTGCGGCGGTTGTCCTTTGACCCGTAGCCGCAACATGGGCAGGTACGGCTCGTGTTGTGCGGCGGCACGGCGATGAGATACCTGCCGCTCCACGCCAGCTTGTAGTCCAGTTGGCGGCGAAACTCGAACCAGCCCTGATCGAGGATGGCTTTGTTCAGGCCGGATTTGGCCCGAACGTTTCTTCCCGGCGCCTCTGCCGTGCCTGCCGCCGATCTAGACATGTTGCGCACCTGCAAGTCCTCGATGCACACCATCGCGTGGTTTTGGCTGATCGTGGTCGTGGTCTTGTGCAGGAAGTCGCGGCGAGCGTTGCCGATGCGGGAATGGATGCGCTGGACTCTGGCTTTCGCGCGTCTCCAGTTGCTGCTGAATTTGGTTTTGCGGCTCATCGCCTGCTGGGCGCGGCGCAGCCGGTCTTCATGCCGCTTGAAACTGTTGAGCGGCGCGTAAAACGTGCCGTCCGAGAGGGTTGCGAAGCGCACGATCCCCATGTCGATGCCGACCGCACCCCCTTGCGGGATCGGCTGCTCGACTTCGCGCTCCGTCTGGATCGACACATACCACTTGCCGCCTGACGAACTGACGGTGACGTTCTTCACCGTGCCCTGCACATCCCGGCTGTTGCGGTAGCGTAGCCAGCCGAGTTTGGGCAGGAAGATGCGGCTATCGGCCTGATCGAGCTTGATCTGCTTCGGGTCGGGATAGCGGAAGCTGTCGCGCTGGCCCTTCTTCTTGAAGCGGGGAAAGTCGGCCCGCCTGGCGAAGAAATTGGCATAGGCCCGCTCCAAGTCCTTGAGCGCCTGCTGCAATGGGTGCGTCGGCGCGTCCTTGAGCCACGGGGTTTCCATGCCGTTGCGCCACTCGGTGAGCAGCTTGCACAGCCCGACGTAGCCGAGCTTCTTCTCGCCTTGCTCGTGGCGCTCCTTCTGCAACGCCAATGCCTTATTGAAGACGAACCGGCATGAGCCGGCAAAGCGGCGCATGTCGCGCCGCTGGCCGCCAGTCGGCATCAGTTCGTATTTGAAGGCTTGGAGTCGTTGCATGACCTCAGTATGGCTTGACCCACGAGCAACGACAACGACATTAGGCGCGGAAGACATTGCGTCTTTCTGATGCATGTACATTTGGTCTTCGTGACCAAATACCGCCGCGAGGTGTTCACCAAGACTATCCTCGACGACTTGCGTGGCATCTTCGCCAGCGTCTGCGCCGACTCCGAGGCGGAGCTGGCAGAGTCGACGGCGAAGACGACCCTGTTCACCTGCTGGTGAGCTACCCGCCAAAAGTATCCGTTTCGGCGCTGGTGAACAGTTTGAAAGGCGTCTCCAGCCGCATGATCCGCAAGAAGAACTACCCAAGCCTCCGCAAGAAGCTGTGGGGCGGTGCGCTGTGCTCGCCGTCCTGCTTCGCTGGAAGCTGCGGCGGCGCACCCATCAGGATCATCCGTCAGTACATCGAGCAGCAGCAGACGCCGCATTGACCGCGAAAGGACGCCTACGGCGTCCGCGCCATCCTTCCCCGGCCTGAAGGCCGAGGCTTGCCGCGCACCGGGTCAGTGCAAATCGGTGCGCAAGACGAATGCATGCATGGTCAAGTACATGCAATTTCGCGGTCATGCCGCGCTCGCGGCTTCCTCGCCTTCCTGCTGCTGCAGCGCCCACATGCGCGCGTAGTCGCCGTCGCGCGCGAGCAGTGCGGCGTGGGTGCCGCGCTCGACGACGCGGCCCTGGTCGAGCACGATGATCTCGTCGGCGTTCATCACCGTCGACAGCCGGTGTGCGATGACCAGCGCGGTGCGCCCTGCGGCCGCGTGTTCGATCTGCGCCTGGATCGCCTTCTCGGTCTTCGAGTCGAGCGCCGACGTCGCTTCGTCGAAGATCAGGATCGCCGGGTTCTTCAGCAGCGCGCGCGCGATCGCGACGCGCTGCTTCTCGCCGCCGGAGAGCTTCAGGCCGCGTTCGCCGACGCACGTCTCGAATCCGTCCGGCAGCCGCGCGATGAAGTCGGTGAGCTGCGCGGCGCGCGCCGCGGCTTCGACGTCCTCGCAGCTCGCTTCCGGGCGGCCGTACTGGATGTTGTAGAAGATGCTGTCGTTGAACAGCACCGTGTCCTGCGGCACGATGCCGATCGCCGCGCGCAGGCTCGCCTGCGTAAGCTGACGCAGGTCGTGGCCGTTGACGCGGATCGCGCCGCCCTGCACGTCGTAGAAGCGATACAGCAGGCGCGCGAGCGTCGACTTGCCGGAGCCGGAATGGCCGACGACCGCGAGCGTGCACCCGGCCGGAATCTCGAAATCGACGCCGTGCAGGATCGGCCGCTTCGGGTCGTACGCGAAGCTGACATTCTCGAAACGCACCGTCGCCGCACCCGGCGGCAGCACCAGCGCGTCGGGCGCGTCGGCGATCTCGCGGTGCTCGTGCATCAGCCCGAACATGCGCTCGATGTCGGTCAGTGCCTGGCGCAGTTCGCGGTAGATGACGCCGAGGAAGTTCAGCGGGATGTACAGCTGGATCAGGAAGGCATTGACGAGCACGATGTCGCCGATCGTCATCGCGCCGCTGGCGACGCGGGTCGCGGCCTGCCACATCATCAACGTCACGCCGACGGCGATGATCGCCGCCTGGCCGACGTTCAGCGCCGACAGCGAGAACTGGTTCTTGACCTGCGCGTTGGCCCATTTCTGCATCTGTTCGTCGTAGCGGCGCGCCTCGAACTCCTCGTTGTTGAAATATTTCACCGTCTCGAAGTTCAGCAGGCTGTCGATCGCCCGGGCGCTCGCGGCCGAATCCAGTTCGTTGGCCCGACGCCGCAACGCGGTGCGCCAGTTCGTGACCTTCACCGTGAACGTGATGTAGATCGTCAGCGTCGTGAGCGTGATGATCGCGAACACCGCGTCGTACTGCGCGAGCAGGATGCCGATCACGAGGCCGATCTCGATCAGCGTCGGCAGGATCGAATACAGCGTGTAGCTGATCAGCGACCCGATCGAACGCGTGCCGCGCTCGATGTCGCGCGTGAGCCCGCCGGTCTGGCGCTCGAGGTGGAAGCGCAGCGACAGTGCGTGCAGGTGGCGAAACACGCGCAACGCGATTTCGCGCACCGCCTCCTGCGTGACGCGCGCGAACACGAGTTCGCGCAGTTCGGTGAACAGCGAGCTCGAAAAGCGCAGCGCGCCGTACGCGAGCAGCAGCGCCGCCGGCACGACGATGAAGGCCTGCTGGGTCGTCAGCGACAGCGTGTCGACAAGGTGCTTGAAGATGATCGGGACGGTGACGTTCGCGCCCTTCGCCGCGATCAGGCACGACAGCGCGAACAGCACCCGGCCCTTGTAGGCCCAGATGTACGGGACGAGACTCTTGAGGGTCTGCCAGTCGTGGCGGTGGGTCGGCTCGGGGCCGGGCAGGGCGGTGGCGGGGGCGCGTCTCATGGCCCGATTCTACTGCACGCGCCGCGCCGTCACCCCCGGCGACCGCCGAGCAGCAGGTTCGCGGCGAGGCCGATGAAGATCATGCCGGTGACCCGGTCGAGCCACGGCCCGAACCGCGGCCGGCGCGCAAGCAGGCGGCCGATGCCGCCGGCGGCGAACGCGATCGCGCCGAACACGACGACCGTCTGCGCGGCGAACACCGCACCGAGCACCAGCATCTGCGCCGACGCCGGGCCGGCCTCGGGGTGCGCGAACTGCGGCAGGAAGGCGAGGAAGAACAGCGCGACCTTCGGATTCACGGCGTTCGCGATGAAGCCTCGCGCAACATACCGGCGCCACGGCAGCGCCGCCGCCTCGCCGCGCTGCGCCGCCGCGATCCCGCCGCTCCTGAGCGCCTGCACGCCGAGCCAGAAGAGATACAGCGCGCCGGCGAGCTTGAGCGCGAAGAACGCGTTCGGCGACGCGAGCAGCAAGGCGCTGACGCCGAGCGTCGCCCACAGCGTATGCGTGAAACAGCCGAGCGCGCAGCCGACGGCGATGCCGAAGCCGGCGATGCGCCCGCGCGCGAGGCTCTGCCCGAGCACCATCAGGTTGTCCGGCCCGGGCGCGACGGTAACCGCGGCGGAAATCGCAAGGAAGGTCAGCAAGGTGTCGAGGGCAAGCATGGAGGGTGCGCAGTCGTGAAGGGAGTTCGATTCTGTCGGCGGCACCGGACGCCGTCAAACGCTTGCATGCCGTTTCGATCGGACGGCGCCCTGTTTTCCGTGCCGCCGAACCTCCACCGTCGGCATGTTGCGGCGATCAGGAGGAGGGATTGCGAGCGGCAAGCCAGTTCACCACCTGCGCCGCGACCCACTGGCCGTCGTCCAGCGGCAGGTCGTGCCCGGCCCGCGGATGGATTCTGAGCTCACCGTTCCACGCGGCTGCGAGGTCTTGCGAACATCCGACATGCACCAGCGCATCGTTCCGGCTCGCGAGGATCAGCAGCGCGGCCGCGGGCTTCTCGCCCGGCGCGCGATAGCGGGCGGCGGCGTACAGCTGCCGCCACACGTTTGCCCGTGTGACCGGATGCTCCGTGCGGAAACCGGCCCACTCGCTCAGCAGCTTTGCGGCATCCCCGCGCAGGCGGCTCGTCAGGAAGAGGATTCTCTCCTCCCATTCCGCAGCGCTCCCTCCCACGAGTGCCAGCTTCAGCAACGCAAGGCAGGCGTCGGGGCGCAGGCGCCGGTGGAACGGACTGAACGGGCGCAGGCTGGTGTTGATCAGCACGCAGCGACCGACTTCGCCCGGCCAGGCGTAGGCCCACGCCACCGCCACCATCGCCCCGAGCGACATCGCGAGCAAATTGTAAGGCGGCGCGATGCCGCGGCGGATCAAGGCCTCCCGGCAGCAGGTGGCCATTTCGCGCACACTGCAGGGGCTCACCAGGTGGTTCAGGCGGCCGTTACCGGGAAGATCAATCGTCACGACCCGGGCGTCGGGAACGATCCGTTCGAAAGTGTCCACGAAGTCGCCCCAATGACGAGTTTCCCGGGTGAGTCCGCGCAGGAAGATCCAGGTCTTCATCGGTTCATCGATACCACTGGGCAAGGGCCTGCGCATGCTGTTGCTCGCGCGCCTCACCGCGTGGCGCCCAGAGTCGATGGCTGCAGGTGGCGCGCGACAGGAAATCCAGCAGCGACAGGTGGCGGCGAAGCACGCGCTGCTGGCGGTGCGCGATGCGCGGATTGAATATCCCCTGGCGGGAGAACAGCTGACGCGGGTTCTTCTTGACCCATAGCCAGGCGCCCATCTCCAGTGTCAGCGGCAGAAAAACCCGGTCGGCCGTCCTGCAGGCACGCAGGTGCAGAAAGTCCCACAGATCGCCATGGGCCAAGTACTGACGGCTTTGTGGCTCGAAGATGTAGGGGTGGTGGATGTGCGTCAGGCGAAAGACCTCCTTCAGTGCGTGGATCTCGGCCAGGTGGGGCAACGGCGCGCGCGTATGGGCATAGGGGAACCAGATCCGATCGCTCACCCCGAACCCCGAGTGGCAATCGAGCGCGATGCTGAAGTCGCGCACGAGGAGTTCGGTGGCGACGATTTCGCACAGCGCCTGGCTCTCGATTTCCATGGCGCCGTTCTGCAGGCCGCGGAACCAGGGCAAGCGGGCGCTGATCCGTTGTCCGCCGATCAGCGGCAACACGCGTTCCAGGGCGTCCAGCGGCGCGTTTCGCATCAGGTCCACGCCGTTCGGATTGGCGCGCGTTTCGCGCCACATGCCTCCCGGGTTGACGAGGGGCATGAATACCAGTCGCATCGATTCCAGCTGTCGATGCAGGGTGATGTCCCACCGCAGGCGCATCACGAGGTATCTCAGATACGCGATGACGACGTCCGTCCCGATTCTTTCCAGGCCGTGCACCCCGCCGAAGAATCCGATCGCCGGCGCGTCGCGGCCCGGATTGCCCAATCCGATCGCATAGATCGGAAATCGGCCTGCGGGTCCGCCGTCGACTTCGGCGACGACGCGCGTCTGGAGATGGTCCCTTCCCGCCTCGATGACGTGTTCGAGCTCGGTCAGCTCGGGAATCGCACGAGGCGTCACGCTCGCAGCCCTCGTCGCGCGCTGCAACGAGATTGCCATGTTGGGTTGATAGGGTGGCCGAAGCCGATCAACACCGACATCCGGGAGCGTCCATGAACTGGAAATTATTCGATCTGCAGGGAATCATCGATGAGCTCTTCGTTGACGACTGGCTGTATCCATGGGGGCGCAAGGCGGTCGGTCGTGCGGCATCGCAATGAGCGGCGTGGTGCGACAAATTCTTCGCACGCCCGTGCTTGCACTCGGCAGCGCCGTCGTGTGGGGCGTGCTCGAGTTCCTGGCGCTGCAACGGGCGCGCCTGGCGGCCGCGCCGCGTCGTCGCCCAGGGTCGAGGAACGACCGCAGCACGCGGGATTGAGGCGCGCGCTGCGGCGACGGGCGATCATTTTTCTGCAACGAACCCCGGCCGGCGCCGGGGTTGCGTGCCTGTGCACTTCCCGACGCGTCAGATGCCGATCCTGCCGCCGTCTTCGCGCGTGATGACGATCGTCGCCGAGCGCGGCCGGGCGAGCCCTCCGTCCGGCCAGTGGCTGCCGAAGCTGTCGGTCGCAAAGTCGGGCCGCGTGTCTTCGCCGGGGTGCTGGATGTTGATGAACAGCGTCTTGCCGTCCGGGGTTTCCGCGACGCCCGTGATCTCGCATTCCTTCGGACCGACGAGGAAGCGGCGCAGGTTCTCTTCGCCCGGCTGCTTGCCGACGTAGGTGTCGACCGCCTTCGTCGTGACGCCGTCGGTGCTGACGATCGTGCGCGGCGCACCGTCGCCGACGGTACCCGGCACTGCCGCCAGCAGCATGCAGTTCGTCACGTCGGTATAAGCGCCGTCGTCGGTCTCGATCCACAGCACACCGGTCGCCTGGCTGAACCACAGCCCGTCGGGGCTGGAGAAATCGTTCGCATCGGTCAGCCCCGAGATATTGACGTTCTGCGCATCGGCACTCGCGCGCGCGCCGAACAGGAACACGTCCCACGTGAAGGACGTCGCGCCGGCATCGCCGCTGGCTTCGGCGAAGCGGATGATGTGGCCATTGGGGTTTCCGAGCTGGTTCTGGCCCGTGGTCTTGCGGTCGTTGTAGAAGCGCGGGTTCGCGGCATCGAGCTGGTCGATCGGGCGGCTCGCGGCATTGGTGTTCGTCAGCGCCATGTACACTTCGCCGTTGTGCGGATTGACCGCGCCCCATTCCGGGCGGTCCATCTTCGTCGCGCCGGCGGCGTCAGCGGCAAGGCGCGCGTGCAGCACGACGTCCGCCTGGTCGGCGAAAGCGTAGGCTGCATTGGCCGGCGTCACGTTGCCGAGCCCGAAGCCGAGCTCGATCCACTGGCCGCTGCCGTCGGCATCGAAGCGCGCGACGTAGAGCCTGCCGTCGTCCAGGTATTTGTCGCCGGCTTTGATGCCGCCGTCGGCATCCGCCGGATTCCACGGCTGGTTCGATACGTATTTGTAGATGTACTCGTTGCGCGAATCGCAGCCCATGTACCACACCAGCGGCGCGCCGCTGCGCACCGGCCCGAGCCACGCGCCTTCGTGCGCGAAGCGGCCGAGCGCGGTGCGCTTCCTCGGCGTCGAGGCGGGGGCGAACGGATCGATCTCGACGACCCAGCCGTAGGTGTTCGGGCCGTTGCGGTAGTCGTCGCTGCCGTCGGCCGAGGTGCCGAGCTTCATCGCGTTCCAGCGGCCGTAGAGGTCGTCCGGCGTATCGGGCGTGAGCGTCGCCCACCGCTCGCGTCCGTTGCCGGCGACGCTGTAGCGGGCGAGCGCGGTGAGTTCCTTCGCGGTCCGCATCGGGTTGTCGATCGCGGCGATGCGGCGGAAGTAACCGGCCCAGTTTTCCTCGCAGGTGAGGTAGGTGCCCCACGGCGTGTTGCCGCTGGCGCAGTTGTTGACGGTGCCGCGCGTCCGGCTGCCGTCGGGCGAGTACTTGGTGACCATGTACGGCGTCTTCGCCGCCGGACCGGACAGCTCCATCTCGGTCAGCGTGTGGATGCGGCGGTTGAAGCGCGAGTCCTGGTCGTAGCGCCACCCGTCGCCGGCCTTGAAGGCCTCGATGATGCCGACGCCGTGGGCGTAGAACTCGCGCAGCACTTCGTCGGCGACGGTGCGCACGCCGTTGACTACAGTCGGGCCGTTCGGGTGCAGGTAGGCCGGCGTGATCGCTTCGTGGTTCAGGCACAGCAGGCCGCGGGACGATTCGTTCTTGTGAAGTTTGCCGTTCGGGCCGAGGCCGAAGTAGTGCATGCCGTCATGGTGATCGCCACCGCGGAACGCGAAGCTCGCGGCGTCGTCCTGGCCGTTGTTCAGGTACTCGCCGACGCCTGCGGCAATCGGGTCGCCGAGGCGGTAAAGCACACTGTGGCGGTAACCGTCCGGCAGCGCGACGACATCCGCGAGACTCTTCGCGACAGGGGAAAAACCGAGCTTCGCGGCGCTCCGTCCGGGCGCCGCCGCGCCCTGCGCCGCCGGCGCGGCACAGGCCGTCGACAGCCCGCCGCCGATCATCGCGAGCGCCGCGGCGCCGATCCCGCCGCCGAGCAGACGCCGGCGCGACAGTCGCGCTTGCAGGACGGTGTCGAAGCCGGGGTTGTCCGAGAGGTTGGTCGAGTCGTCGCGGCGGTTCTGGCCGGGGGAACGGTGATCGGTCATGGGCAGGTCCTCTGTGGAGTTTCTTGTGAAAGGCCCCGGCCAAGTTAAGCCGCTTCCGTTACGTGCTCGTGACTGGCGAGCGGACTCGCATTGCCGTCACGCAACGATAATCCGACGATCACCTTCGCGTCATGCCGGCGTTCGAAACTCGCGCTCATGAGTGACGAAGATCTGATTACGGAAGAGAAAGGGGTAATGCAACGCCGGCCCGCGCGGCCGCCGGTCTCATCTCTCCGGCGAGTTACGCCGCGTGTCGGAGTCGGTGCCCCTGACGGTCGAACAGCGCATCTGCAATCACGCTTCGCGCCTGCCGGGCGAGCTGCTTTCGGTCTGCTGCGGCGCCGGTCAGAGGGGTGCAGGGGCTGAGCCGGAGTGTCAGGCCGCGAGCGCCGGCGATGGCCCGGATACATTGCCACAGCGAGGTCTCGCCCGCGTAGGCGGCCACCGTGCTTGGTGCTCCCCGGGCATCCTCGTAGCGAATCGCGACCGGCACGATCGGACGCCCGGCGGCAATCGCAGGCTGCAGCAGGGCCGAGTGGAAGTGCAGGATGTGCGAGCCATCAGTGGTGGTGCCTTCGGGGAATACGGCCACGCAGTTTCCCGCCGCCATCAGCTCCGCGATTTCCGCGTTGATGACGCGCGCGTGCCCCGCGCTGCCGCGTCGCAGGAAGACGGTGTCGTTGCGCGCCGCGAGCCACCCGACGAGCGGCCAGTTGCGCACCTCCGCCTTCGAAATGAAAGCCGCCGGCGCCAGGGCATTGATCGCAAAGATGTCGACCCAGGAGACGTGATTGGCGACGATCAGGCTGCCTCGAGGCGGGCCCTCGACGTTGCCTTCGAGCCGTATCCCGAGCGTTGCCAGCAGCCGTCTCGACCACAGCTGACGCAATCGTGCCCGGCAGCCGGGCGGCAGGAGCGGAAATGCGAGCAAGGTTGCCGTCCCGCCCAGCAGTAGATGCAGCGCGAGGTGGCCGAGACGCCAGTATTGCACCAGAGTCACGACCTTCGGGGGAGCGCTCAGTCGCATGGCTTCACGAAGTGCCGGGCGTATTTCGGATCGATGCGGTTCATCGGCATCAGGATCGGAAGGTCCGCGGTGTTGAAATCCGGATCCCACGCCGGCTCGCCGCAGATCCAGGCGCCCGCGCGCAGATAGCCCTTGATGAGCGGCGGTATTTCGGCGGGAATGTCGCTGCGCAGCGCGCGCAACGGCAGCGCGTAGCGCGGGAAGACGCGGTATTCCGGAGGACTTTCGTGGCGTTCGCGCAGGCGGGCATAAAGGCTCGCCGCCGCATGCCCGCCGTCGGCGATGCTGATCGACGCGCATCCCAGCAGGTAGTCGTGGCGATTCTCCTGCATGTAGCGCGCCAGCGCCGACCAAAGCAGCGCGATCGCCGCGCCGCTGCGATATTGGGAGTGGATGCACGAGCGGCCGATTTCGACCATGCGCGGGCGCAGATGCTGCAGGCGAGTCAGATCGAACTCGGTTTCGGAATAGTAGCCGCCGACGCGCAGCGCGGCCTGCGGCGAGAGGATGCGATAGGTGCCGACAATGCGGCCCTGGCTTTCGTCACGCACCACCAGATGCTCACAGAAGGGGTCGTAGAGATCGTGATCGACACCCGGGATACGGCTCGGCAGCCGGGCACCGAGTTCCTCGGCGAAGACATGGTAGCGCAGCTTCTGGGCCTCATGAATCTCACTTTCGCAGGTCGCGAGCCCGACATGAAGCTTGCTGCGGCTGACGCGCCGCTCCACCTTTCGAGTTTGCAGCATGTGATTGCTCTCTTGATGACTGGGGCCAATCTAGGGATGCCCCATTTCATGCTCATGACTGCAGCGTGGCACTTGCGTTACCGGCAGGGCTCCTGCGGCCTTGACACTCCATCGATGAAACGTATGATTAAAACGACCGTTTGAATCAGGGCTGCAGCGATGAACCTGCCTGCGAAGTCTCCCTCCGCGTCCGAGACGCGCCACCGCATCCTCGACGCAGCCGAAGTCCTGTTCGTCGAACACGGCTTCGAGGCGACGTCGATGCGGATGATCACCGGTGCGGCGCGCGCGAACCTCGCCGCGGTGAATTACCACTTCGGCAGCAAGGATGCGCTGATCCAGGAAGTGTTCCGCCGCCGCCTCACCGAGCTGAACCGCCAGCGGCTCGCCGCGCTCGACCGTCTCGAGGCCGATGCGGGCGGCGCGGCGCTGAAACCGAGCCGGATCGTCGAGGCCTACTTCGGCACCGCGCTGCAGCTCGCGGCGGACACCGAACACGGCGGTCACACATTCATGCGCCTGCTCGGGCGCACCTACACCGAGCCGAACGCGTTCATTCGCAAGTTTCTCGCCGAGGAATACGCCGGCGTGCTCGAGCGCTTTCGCGCCGCGCTGTACCGGGCGCTGCCCGACGTGCCGCGCGAGGAGATCCTGTGGCGCTTCCACTTCATGATGGGCGCGATGTCGTACGCGATCGCCGGCACTGACGGCTTGCAGCTTTTTGCCGGCCGCTTCGACGACGCGGACCCGGTGCGGCTGATGCCGCGGCTGATGTCCTTCCTGCTCGGCGGCCTGCGCGCGCCGCTCGCCGGGTTCGAGCAGGCTTGCGACGACCAGCCCGGGCGCGCGGCCGCGTGAAGAACGGAACACGCTCCGCGCACCCGCGCGCCCCGATCCGGAATGCGGCCGACGACTGCACCACGGGCCGAGGCGCGGCCGGATCGTCCGACTGCATAGTGAGGAGGCAACAATGACGTGGCTGTTGATCGTTTTTCTCCCTGTCGTGGCGGGCGTTCTCGCCTATCGGCGGGCACCTTTCCCGCTCTGGGCGGGGGCCGGACTGGCGTGGCTCGCGGGTTTCATGGGGGCGGCCGGATGGCCGGGCGGCGCGCTCGTCACGGTCCTCGTCCTCTACGCCGCGCTCGCCGGCGTGTTCCTGCTCCGCCCGCTGCGCCGCAGGCTCGTGACGGCGCGCATCTTCAAAGCTTTCCGCGGCGCGCTGCCGTCGATGTCACAGACCGAGAAGGACGCGCTCGAAGCCGGCACCGTGTGGTGGGAAGGCGAGCTCTTCGCCGGCAGGCCGGACTGGGCGAAGCTGCTCGCGTATCCGTGGCCGGCGCTCACCGCCGAGGAGCGCGCCTTCCTCGACAACGAGACGAGCGAGCTGTGCCGGCTCACCGACGACTGGGCCGCGACGCAGCGCCAGGACTTGTCGCCCGAAGTGTGGCGGTACATCAGGGAGCGCGGCTTTCTCGGCATGATCATCCCGAAGGAATACGGCGGGAAAGGCTTCTCGGCGTTCGCGCATTCGCAGGTCATCACGAAGCTGTCGACGCGCTCGTCGGCGCCGGCGGTCACGGTGATGGTGCCGAACTCGCTCGGACCCGCCGAGCTGCTGCTGCATTACGGTACGCCGGAGCAGAAAGCGCATTACCTGCCGCGGCTCGCGCAAGGGCTCGACATCCCGGCGTTCGCGCTGACGAGCCCGTGGGCCGGCTCGGACGCGGCGTCGATCCCCGATGCCGGCGTCGTCTGCAAGGGCATGTGGCGCGACCGCGAAGTGCTCGGCATGCGCGTCACGTTCGACAAGCGCTACATCACGCTCGCGCCGGTCTGCACCGTGTTCGGGCTCGCGTTCCGGCTGTACGACCCGGACGGCCTGCTCGGCGCGGACGCGGACCTCGGCATCACCTGCGCGCTGGTGCCGGCCGATCACCCCGGCGTCGACATCGGCCGGCGCCACCTGCCGCTCAACGCGGTGTGGATGAACGGACCGGTGCGCGGCCGTGACGTGTTCATGCCGCTCGATTTCATCATCGGCGGCCCGCAGATGGCGGGTCAGGGCTGGCGGATGCTGATGGAGTGCCTCGCGGCGGGCCGTTCGATCTCGCTGCCGGGTTCGAACACCGGCATGCAGAAAATGACCGCGCGCGCAGTCGGCGCGTATGCCCGCGTGCGCCACCAGTTCAAGACCGCGATCGGCCGCTTCGAGGGCGTCGAAGAGGCGCTGACCCGCATCGGCGCGAACACCTACCTGTCCGATGCCGCGCGGATCATGACGGCCGGCGCGATCGACCTGGGCGAGAAGCCGTCGGTAGTGTCGGCGATCGTCAAGTACCACGTCACCGAGCGCGCGCGCCAGACGGTCAATGACGGTATGGACGTCATCGGCGGCAAGGGCATCTGCCTCGGGCCGCAGAACTTCCTCGGTCGCGCCTACCAGCAGATCCCGGTCGGCATCACCGTCGAAGGCGCGAACATCCTGACGCGCAGCCTGATCCTGTTCGGCCAGGGCGCGATCCGCTGCCATCCTTACGTGCTCGACGAAATGCACGCGGCGCAGAAAGGGGATCTCGCCGCGTTCGACCGCGCGTTCTGGGGGCATGTCGGCTACACGCTGTCGTCGGCGGTGCGGGCGTTGGTGATGGGGCTCACCGGTTCGCATTTCGTCGCCGTACCGGGAGGTGACGCAGATGAGATCGCGCCCGAGACGCGCCGTTACTACCAGCAGCTGACGCGCTTCTCGGCGGCGTTCGCGTTCCTCGCGGACATCTCGATGGGGACGATGGGCGGCGCGTTGAAGCGCAAGGAAAAGCTTTCCGCGCGGCTTGGCGACATCCTGTCGCTGATGTATCTCGCGTCGGCGACGCTCAAGCGCTTCGAAGCCGAAGGGCGTCAGGCGATGGATGCGCCGCTGATGCACTGGGCGATCTGGGACTGCATGTTCAAGGCCCAGAACGCGTTCGAAGGCGTGATCGCGAACTTCCCGAACCGGTTCTTCGCGGCGGTGCTGCGCCGGCTCGTCGTGTTCCCGCTCGGGCGGCCGTACGTCGTGCCGTCCGACGCGCTCGGCCACGAAGTCGCGAAGCTGCTGATCGAGCCGTCGCCGACGCGCGACCGGCTGACTGCCGACGTGTATCTGCCGGACGACCTCGACGAGCCGGCCGCCGCGCTCGAAGCGGCGCTCGCCGCGACGATCGAAGCCGAGCCGGTCGAAGCGAAGCTGAAAGAGGCGCGCCGGCAGGGGCGCTTCGACCCGGGCCTGATCGTCGGTGGCGGCGTCGATGCGATCTGGCGCCGCGCGCTCGAGGCCGGCGTCATCAGCGACGTCGAATTCGCGCTCGTCGAGCGGCGCAACGTCCTGCGCGACAAGGTCATCCGCGTCGACGATTTCCCGTACGACTTCGGCCTGCGCGAGGCGCTTGCCGAAGTCGGGCCGAACGATTCGCGCCCGCTGCGTGCGGTCGCCTGAGGAGCCGCCCGCGCATGAGCTCCGGCATCTACATCATCGACGGCGCCCGCACGCCGTTCCTGAAGGCGAGGAACGGCCCCGGACCGTTCGCCGCGTCGGACCTCGCGACCGCCGCCGGTGCGGCGCTGCTCGTGCGCCAGACGTTCGCGCCCGACGAGCTCGACGAAGTCATCCTCGGCTGCGCGAGCCCGTCGCCGGACGAGGTCAATATCGGCCGCGTCGTCGCGTTGCGGCTCGGCTGCGGCCACAAGGTGCCGGGCTGGACGGTGATGCGCAACTGCGCGTCCGGCATGCAGGCGCTGGATTCGGCGATGATGAACCTCCGCGCCGGACGCTCGGGCCTCGTGCTCGCGGGCGGCGTCGACGCGCTGTCCCGCGCGCCGCTGTTGTTTTCCGACGCGATGGTGCGCTGGCTGTCGGGCTGGTACGCCGCGAAGACGATCGGTCAGAAGGCGGCTGCGCTGCACCGCTTCCGCCCGGCCGATCTCGCGCCTGTACTCGGCATCATGAAAGGTCTGACCGATCCGGTGGTCGGCCAGCTGATGGGCCAGACCGCCGAGAACCTTGCGCACCGCTTCGGCATTTCGCGTGCCGCGATGGACGAATACGCGGTGCGCAGCCACCGCCGCGTCGCCGCGGCGCAGGATGCCGGGCATCTCGACGAGATCGTGCCGCTGATCGACCGCGACGGTGCGCTGTACAAGGACGACGACGGCGTGCGGCGCGATTCGTCCGTCGACAAGCTGGCGAAGCTCAAGCCTTTCTTCGACCGCAAGTACGGCCGCGTCACCGCCGGCAACAGTTCGCAGATCACCGATGGCGCGGCGTGGCTGATCCTCGCGTCCGAAGAGACGGTGCAGCGCCGCGGCCTGACACCGGTCGGGCGCATCGTCGATTGCGAATGGGCGGCGCTCGACCCGGCGCAGATGGGGCTCGGCCCGGTGCATGCGGCGACGCCGCTGCTCGCGCGCCACGGGCTCGGCCTGAACGACATCGACGCGTGGGAGATCAACGAAGCGTTCGCCGCGCAGGTCATCGCCTGCCTGCGCGCGTGGGACGACGCCGACTATTGTCGCGACGAGCTCGGCCTCGCGGCGCCGCTCGGCCGGCTCGACGAGGAGCGCCTGAACGTCGATGGC